>DATLSL010000030.1:0-36890 GCA_035534135.1 Rhodanobacteraceae bacterium
CAGTGGTTCGTCGACCTGACCAGCACCGAGTTGCCAAGTGGCCGCATGCGTCCGCCGGGCGGACCGGGCGGCAAGACACAGATCACCGAGCCGGCGCTCGAAGCCGTGCGCAGCGGCGCGATCCGATTCGTACCCGAAAACTGGAGCAGCACTTACACGCAATGGCTGGACAACATCCAGGACTGGTGCATCAGCCGCCAGCTTTGGTTGGGCCACCGCATTCCGGCGTGGTACGACAGGCACGAGCGTTACTACGTTGCCGAAACGCCTTTTGAAGCTCACCAGCAGTGGCTCGATGCGAACGACAATGGCGGCATTGTCGGCCGGGCGGGCCTCCAACCTGACGACACAAATGAAGAGATCGAACAGAAGCTCTTGCGCGCCGGCTGGCCCGAACGATTGAAACAAGACAACGACGTCCTTGACACCTGGTTCTCCGCTGCGTTGTGGCCGTTCTCGACGATGGGCTGGCCGCAAACCGACAGCCCCGTGGTGATCGACGGAAAGACCGTCGCCGACTGGCGCAGCGATCAGCAATTCCTGCCCAGCGCGGTGCTGGTCACCGGCTTCGACATCATCTTCTTCTGGGTCGCGCGCATGGTGATGGCGACCACCTACTTCGTCGGCCGCAATCCGGATGGCACGTACACACCGGAACGACAGGCATTGAAAGACCGCGTGCCCTTCCGCGAGGTGTACATCAACGCCATCGTGCGCGACGCCGAAGGTCAGAAGATGTCCAAGTCCAAGGGCAACACGCTCGACCCGCTGGACCTGATCGACGGCATCGAGCTCGAGGCGCTGGTCGCCAAGTCCACCGCCAGCCTGCTGATCCCGCAGGTACGCGCCAGGGTCGAAAAGCGCATCCGCAAGGAATATCCCGAAGGCATCCAGGCGGTCGGCACCGATGCGCTGCGCTTCACCTTCGCCGCGCTGGCCACGCACGGGCGCACCATCAACTTCGACCTCAAGCGCGCCGAGGGCTACCGCAATTTCTGCAACAAGCTGTGGAACGCCGCGCGCTTCGTGCTGATGAACACGGAAGGCTTCCAGGCCAGCGGCGAGCCGCCGCTGCGGACCGCCGCCGAGAAATGGATCCACGTCCGCTTCCGGGACAAGATGAAGATCGTTGCGGAGAACTTCGCCGCCTACCGCTTCGATCTCGTCGCGCAGGACCTGTATCAGTTCGTCTGGAACGACTACTGCGACTGGTTCGTCGAGCTGGCCAAGCTGGCGCTCCATGGCGACGATGAAGCAGCCGCGCAATCCGCGCGCCACACCCTGCTCTACATTCTCGAAGGCATCCTGCGCGCGCTGCACCCGATCACGCCATTTGTCACCGAAGAGATCTGGCAGGAGGTCGCGCCGCGGTTGGGGCTCACGCAGTCGAGCATCCTCGCGCGCCCCTACCCCGATTTTTCTGCCAGCCCAGCGCAAGGGGAAAGCGAACGTGCCGCGTCCGAGGCACACGCGCGCCGTTTCCCGCTTGAATCGACGCAAATCGAAACGCTGATCATCGCCGTCAACGAGGTACGCAGCTTGCGCAGCCAGTTGGGCGTGTCGCCGGCACGCATGGTGCCGTTGCTGATCGAGGGCTCCATGGAAGACCCGGGCCTGTTTGCGAGCATCGCGTCGATGCTGCAGGCACTGTGCCGCATCGAGCGCATCGACACGCTGCCCGCGGGTGCCACGCCGCCGCCGTCCGCAGCCAGCCCGCTGTTCGGCGCGGTGGCGCATATTCCCCTCGCCGGCCTGATCGACCTCGATGCCGAACGCGCACGCATCGCCAAGGAACTCAGGCGCGTCGAGGGCGAGATCGCCAAGTGCCAGGCCAAGCTGGGCAGCGCCACGTTTGTCGCCAACGCGCCAGCGGCAGTCGTCGACCAGGAACGCCAACGCCAAACCGAGTGGAGCGCGCAACTCGCGGCGCTGCGCGATCAGGCGGCGCGACTGGGCGGTTAGTGGCCTGCAACGGAGAAACCGGAAGCAGCTTGCTCGGTCTGGCCGCGCCGGGCGGACTCCTCACTCGGCCCATGGCGACGGCTATGGATCTCGCTCCGGAACGGCGCCCGACACGCCCATCCCTTCGCGATCCCTCTTCCGCTTCATCCGTTGCCGGCCACTAGTCCTCGGCGGGCGGTTCGCCGGCGTCCGTCGTCGGCAGCAGATCGAACACCATCACGATGGCATCCTCGCGTGCGCGCCGCGCCGGGTAGTAGTTGGGCCGCCGGCCGATCTCGACGAAACCGGCGCGACGGTAGATGGCGACGGCACGCACGTTGCTGGGGCGGACTTCGAGGAACACGCGTCGCGCACCATGCCAGCGCGCCAGATCCATCAGCCGTCGCAACAGGCGGCGGCCATGGCCGCAGCCCTGTTCGGCCGGCGCGACGCAGACATTGAGCACATGCGCCTCTTCGGCGGCGACCGACAGCACGCCGTAACCGATCATCCGGCCCTGCTGTTCGAGCACCCAGCAGGCGTAGCCGGCGTTGAGGCAGTCGCGAAAGATGCCCAGCGTCCACGGAAACTCGTAGGCACGCGCTTCGATCTGCGCGACCGCGGAAAGATCCCTGCGGTGCATCGGCCGCAACTGCGGTGCATGCGGGGCGACGACGGCAACCACTAGCAGGTCTCCTCAAGCGTGCGACGCAGGGTTTTCAGCGCCTGCCACAGGCTGCGCTTGCGCGCCGGCTCGGCCAGCAGCAGCGCCGGCGCATCGACCCCGATCACGCAGGCGGTCTGCTGTTCGAGCACGCTGAGGGCGCGTCCCAGCGCCTGCAGCGCCTCGCTGCCGAAAACGAGATAGGCGCGCGCACGCGGCGGCGGCACGGCTGCATCCACCTCCAGCCACGGCGCCCGCTGCACCGGCGCCGGCAGGCAGGCGACGGCCGCACGCAGCAGCGCCTGCTGACGTGCGTCGGCGGCGGTGCCGGCCGGCAGCAGCAGCAGCAGGGTGATGCGCTCATCAACGACGGCAGGTGCCGTCGCAACCGGCGTCAGCGACGGGATCGATGCCGGCGGACGCCGCGGCACACGCAGCGCCATCGGCACCACGCCGAGAGCGCGCAGTGCGCGGTCGCGGGCAACGGGATCAGGCAGGCGGGCGCTGGCGACCGTCATGGCGACTCTGCCGGGGGTGTGGCAGATCGACGCTGGCGACGGCGCGCGGCGGCGCGACCCCACAGCGTCAGCACCGGGCCGGACAGCACATACAGCACGGCGACAGCGAACAGCACCCGCGGCGGGTCCAGCGCAAGTCCGATCAGCACCAGCAGCACGGCCAGGATCGTCACGAACGGCACGCGGTCGCTGACCGGCCAGCTCTTGAAGCTGAAGTAGCGGATGCGGCTGACCATCAGCAAGCCGGCAACGACGGCGATGAAGGGAGTGACGAACACCAGCTCGCGGCCATCCAGGCCCAGCGTCTCGGCACCCCAGACGTAGCTCATCGCCAGGCCCGCCGCCGCCGGGCTGGCCAGGCCCTGGAAGTAGCGCTTGTCGGCCATGCCGACCTGGGTATTGAAGCGCGCCAGCCGCAGCGCGGCGCAGGCGGCATACAGAAACGCCGCGGTCCAACCGACCTTGCCCCAGACTGGCCCGTAGGCCTGCAGATGCGCCAGTGACCACGTGTACAGCACCAGCGACGGCGCCAGGCCGAAGCTGATCAGGTCCGACAGCGAGTCGTACTGCATGCCGAATTCGCTCTGCGTGCCGGTCAGGCGCGCCACGCGTCCATCCAGTCCGTCGAGCACGCCGGCGACAAACACCGCTACCACGGCGTCGGTGTAATGCCCGCCGATCGCGGCGATGATCGCGTAGAAGCCCGCAAACAGCGCGCCTGTGGTGAACAGGTTCGGCAACAGGTAAATGCCGCGCCGCGGGCGCGCCGACGGGGGAGAGGAAGCGTTCATGATCGTCCCGGACTGGCGTTGCGGCGAGTGTAAACCAAGGCCGTGCCGCGGCCGGACCCGGTAGACCGCGTGGCCTTGCCGCCCGCAGGACGTGAATCGGCGCGCAACCATGCAGCCGGCGGCACTGGTAAAGTCGGCGCCGTCCGCCCTGCCCGGGAGTGTTCCCATGCGCCGTACGTACATCCTGCTCGCACTGCTGCTGGTTGCACCCCTGGCCTCGGCCCAGGTCTTCAAATGGACCGACGCCAAGGGCGTGGTGCATTATTCCGACGTGCCGCCCCCGCAAGGGGTGCCGTACAAGAACATGCACATGTTGCTGACCGGCGGAACTGCGCCGGCCGCCGCAACGTCCGCATCCCCGGCGGGGGCGACATCATCGCCCACCGATGAGGGCGCGGCACCCGCCAGCGCCCGTACCGTCGCGGACAACCCCGAAAACCGCGCCAAGCTCTGCGTCCAATTGCGGCAGAATTACACCCTGCTCAAGGGCAGCCAGCCGCTGACCAGGGACAATGCCAAGGGCCAGAAGCAGCTGGTTTCCGAAAAGCAGCGCACCCAGGACATGGTCAATACCCAGCAGCAGCTGCAGCAGTACTGCGGCGGCTGATCCGCGGGCTTTCCTCGCGCGCGGACGTCACGCTGCCGCGCGCAGGCGCACGCACCGCCATTACAATTCCGCCTTACTCCGCGGAATCCGTCCATGCGCCTCAGCCGCTTTCATCTCGCCACCGTCAAGGAAACTCCCTCCGACGCCGAAATCATCAGCCATCGGCTGATGCTGCGTGCGGGCATGATCCGCAAGCTGGCGGCGGGCATATTCACCTGGACGCCGCTGGGCCTGCGCGTGCTGCGCAAGGTCGAGGCGGTGGTACGCGAGGAAATGCAGCGTGCCGGCGCGATCGAGTTGCTGATGCCGTCGGTGCAGCCGCGCGAACTGTGGGACGAAACCGGACGCTGGCAGAAATTCGGCGGCCTGCTGCTCAAGCTGAAGGACAGCAAGGAGCAGGAATACTGCTACGGCCCGACGCACGAGGAAGTGATTACCGACTTCGCCCGCCACGAACTCAAAAGCTATCGCCAGTTGCCGGTCACCTTCTTCCAGATCCAGACCAAATTCCGCGACGAGATCCGCCCGCGCTTTGGCGTGATGCGGGCGCGCGAATTCCTGATGAAGGACGCCTATTCCTTTCACCTGACCGCCGACTGTCTGGCGCGCGAATACCGGAACATGTTCGACGCCTATACGCGCATCTTTACCCGGCTGGGTCTGCGCTTTCGCGCGGTGCAGGCCGATACCGGCGCCATCGGCGGCAATGCCAGCCACGAGTTTCATGTGCTGGCCGACTCCGGCGAGGACGCAATCGCATTTTCGGATGCTTCGGATTTCGCCGCCAATGTCGAACTGGCCGAAGCCCTGACGCCGGCCGTGCCGCGGCCTGCGCCCGCCGCCGCGCTGACGCGGGTCGCCACGCCGACGCAGAAAACCATCGACGCGGTGGCCGGTCTGCTCGGGGTCACGCCCGCGCAATGCGTCAAGACCCTGCTGCTGCGCGGCCGTGACGGTCTGGTCGCGCTGTGCGTGCGTGGCGATCACGAAATCAACGAGATCAAGGCGGCCAAGCTCGCCGAACTGCCGGGTGAATCGGTGCTGGCAAGCGAGGCCGAGATCGTCACCGCCATCGGCGTGCGGCCGGGTTTTCTGGGGCCGGTCGGTCTGCCGGACACCATCCCGGTGATCGTCGACCGCAGCGCGGCGACGCTGGCCGATTTCGTCTGCGGCGGCAATGCCGAGGGTAGCCACTACACCGGCACCAACTGGGAGCGCGACGCACGCATCACCCGCATCGCCGACCTGCGCAAGGTCGTCGCCGGCGACCCGTCGCCCGACGGCCACGGCACATTGGCGATCGCCCGCGGCATCGAGGTGGGGCACGTGTTCCAGCTCGGCCGCAGTTATGCACAGGCGATGGGCGCCACGGTACTCGACGAGACCGGCCAGGCGCAGGTGATGACGATGGGCTGCTATGGCATCGGCGTCAGCCGCATTGTTGCTGCCGCCATCGAGCAGAATCACGATGTGGCCGGCATCCTCTGGCCGCCAGCCATGGCACCATGGCAAGTCGCGCTGTGCCCGATCAACCCCAAGGGCGATCCAGCCGTCACGGCCGCGGCGGAATCGCTCTACGCCGACATGAACGCGCGCGGCATCGAAACCGTGCTCGATGATCGTGGTCTGCGCCCCGGTCCGATGTTTGCCGACATCGAGCTGATCGGCATTCCGCATCGTGTCGTCGTCAGTGAGCGCGGACTGGCCGCCGGCACCTTTGAATACCGTGCCCGCGGAGACAGCGAAAACCGCGCACTAAGCCGTGATGCCCTGCTTGCGCTGATCGGCGACGGCAATAACTTGTCAATTCAAGGTTAAATCAGCCGCCATTGCCCGCCGCTGGCACATGACTTGTGGCGGCATCGGGCAATGGGGGGATTTTCTTTTGATCATTGCCGGGGCAGAATAGCGCTACGGCGGCTACAGCAATCCGTGCACTGCCGGTGTTTATTCCACTGCCCAAGACCCCCACTGGAGCATACCCATGGCTATCGACTTGAAGACCCTCAATCACAACCAGTTGCTCGACCTGATCGAGAAAGCCAAGAATCGCCAAGGCGAGCTGGCCAAGGAGAAAATCTCCGACCTGCGCGCACGCATCGAGCAGATGGTGAAGAAGGAAGGTTTCAGCATGGACGACGTATTTCCCGCCCGCGGTGGCCGTCGCGGCCGCAAGCTGGGCAGCGTCGCCCCCAAGTTCCGCAATCCGGGCAATCCGGGGCAGACCTGGTCGGGCCGCGGCAAGCGCCCGCGCTGGTTCGTCGAGGCACTGGCGGCCGGAAAGAAGGACAAGGATCTGCTGATCAAGTAATTCCTGCGGGGCATTGCCGTATGCAAACGCCGGCTCACTGCCGGCGTTTGCATTTCTGCCCAGGCTCACTGGCGCCAGATCAGGCTGGCAAAGCGGCCGCTGCTGGCACCATCGCGGCGATAGGAATAAAAGCGTGGATCGGCGCGGGTATCAAAATCGCCGCCGGATAGGCGTGTCACGCCCGCCGCATGCAGCCGGCGCCGCGCCAGCGCCGCGAGATCGCAGGTCCAGTGGCCGGGCCGCGTGGGAGTGAACGTGGCCGCCGCGCCGGCGTCCGCGTCGACGAACGCCGCGCGCACTTCGGCACCGACTTCGTAGGAGACCGCGCCGATGCACGGTCCCAGCCACGCCAGCAGTCGTGCCGGTGGTGTTCGCAGGGCAGCGATAGTCGCCTCCAGCACGCCCGCAGACAGCCCGCGCCAGCCGGCGTGCACAGCGGCGACTTCACAGCCATCAACCGCGGCAAGCAGTACCGGCAGACAGTCGGCGCTGAGAATTGCCAGCACGCGGCCAGCGGTCCGGCTGATCGCCGCATCGGCTTCCGGCTCGCTGACCGGCGGCGCCGCATCAGCATCAACCACGCCGCGGCCATGGACCTGGCGCAGCCACAGCGGCTCCCGCGGCAACGCCAAGGCATCGCGCAGCGCCGCGCGATTGGTCGTTACGGCCGTGTACTCGTCACCGCTGTGCCGGCCCAGATTGCAGAGCGCATAGGCCCCCTGCGAGCAGCCGGCTGCCCAGCGCGTGGTCACCACTGCCCGTACCATCGGCGGCGCGGGCCAGTCGGGCCACAGCAAGCCCGGCCGGTCGCGCTCAGCCGACATCGGTCGTCGTGTCGGCGCGCAGCGTCGCCAGCAGATCGAGAAAGTCCGCCGGCGGCACGGCCTCGAATTGCAGCGGCTCGCCGCTGACCGGATGCGCGAACGCCAGCCGTTCGGCGTGCAGGGCCTGGCGCCCGAAACCGCGCAGCGCCGCGATCAGCGCCGGACTGGCGCCGCGCGGCAGCCTCAGGCCGCCGCCGTACAGCGGATCGCCCACCAGCGGATGACCGATATGCGCCATGTGCACGCGGATCTGATGGGTGCGCCCGGTCTCCAGATTGCACTGCAGCAGGCTGTGGGCACGAAAGCGCTCGCGCACGCGGTAGTGCGTCAGCGCCGGCTTGCCACCGCCTGCCTCACGCACCGCCTGGCGCTGGCGATCCTGCGGATGACGTCCGATCGCGGCCCGCACCTCGCCGCCGGCGATCAGCGCACCGCGCACGATCGCCGCGTACTGCCGGCTGATCGCGCGCGCGGCGATCATTGCCGTCAGCGCGGTATGCCCCCGCAGCGAGCGCGCCACCACCATCAAGCCCGAGGTGTCCTTGTCCAGCCGATGCACGATGCCCGCGCGCGGCAGACCGGCCAATGCGGGATCGAAATGCAGCAGCGCATTCTGCAGCGTGCCTGCGGGGTTGCCGGCGCCGGGGTGCACCACCAGTCCGGCCGGCTTGGCCAGCACCAGCAGGTCGGCATCGGCATGGCGCAGATCCAGCGCGATCGGCTCCGGCGCCAGCGGCACGGCCTGTTCCTCCGGCACATCGATGCTGATCTGCTCGCCGCCGCGCACGCGCAGACGCGGTGCGGCCGGCGCGCCATCGACACGCACCGCGCCCGCGCGCAGCCAAGCTGTCAGCCGCGTGCGCGAGTAATCCGGAAACAGTTCGGCCAGGGCCTGGTCGAGGCGCAGGCCCGCGGCCTGCAGCGGCAGCCGGGCATGGCGGGCGGCGGTCATCGGTCACGCTCCGCGACGGTCGGCGCGCTTAACGCCGGGCGAATCCGCCTTTCCGCTATGATGCCGGCTTTGCCAGCCGTCCGGTCCCGATCGATGCGCCTTACCAAGCTGCTACCTCTCCTCGCAATGATGCTGCTGCTGCCAGCCTGCGCCCTGTTCGGCGGCAAGCGCGAAAACCCCGATCAGATGACGGTCGAACAGCTCTACGCCCAGGCGCAGACGGCCCTGCACCGCAGCAATTATGGTGGCGCCGAGAAGCTCTACCAGCGCCTGATCGCACGCTTCCCGTTCGGCCCTTACACCGAGCAGTCGCAGCTGGAACTGGCCTATGCCCAGTACAAGAACGACAATCCCGACGATGCCTATTCCACCATCAACCGTTTCATCAAGACCTACCCGGCCGCCAAACACATCGACTATGCCTACTACCTGCGCGGGCTGATCAACTTCAACCGCAGCGGCGGCATGCTGGTGCAATTGTTCGCACAGGACCGTTCGCGGCGCGACCAAGGCTACGCGGTGCAGTCATTCGACGATTTCAGTCAGCTGCTGCAGCGCTATCCCGGCAGCAAGTATGCCCCGGATGCGCGCCAGCGCATGATCTGGCTGCGCAACGGCCTGGCCCAGTTCGAGCTGAACATCGCCGAGTACTACCTGCGGCGCAAGGTCTATGTCGCGGCGCTGGATCGCGCGCAGTACATCATCGAGCACTACCAGCAGGCGCCGCAGACCGGCGACGCGCTGGCGGTGATGGTCAAGTCCTATCAGGCGCTGGGCGAGACCACCCTGGCCGATGACAGTCTCAGCGTGCTCAAGCTCAATTACCCCAACCACCCGTATCTCAAGGATCCCTCCGACTGGCCGTCGCATCCGGCCTGGTTCTGGAAGCTGATCCCGTTCATGGGCGGCGGCTGAGGGGCAGGGCGGGACCCGGGACCCGGGACCCGGGACCCGGGAAAGATATAGAGCTTCAGACAAAGCGCATCACGCTTGCGCGTGGGGCAGTATCCAGCGCCTCAGTGCCAGCCCGAGGTGATCGGATAGCGCCGCTCGCGGCCGAAGGCGCGCCGGCTGACACGCGGCCCGGGCGCCGACTGTCGGCGCTTGAACTCGCTGGCCAGCACCAGCCGCACCACCCGACGCACGGTTTCGGCCTCGAAGCCGGCGGCGACGATCTCGGCCTGCGACTGCTCACCCTCGATGAACCGTTCGAGGATGGCATCCAGCACATCGTAGGGCGGCAGCGAGTCCTGGTCGGTCTGGTCGGCACGCAACTCCGCCGAAGGCGCCCGCTCGATCACTGCGCTGGGAATCACCTCGCCCTGTACTCTTCCGGGTCCCGGGTCCCGGGTCCCGGGTCCCGCTGTTGTCACCGTCACCCCCTCTCGCTCGCGTACCTTCCCGAGCCCCGCGCCGTTGCGCCACCGCGCCAGCGCATACACCGTGGTCTTGTAGACGTCCTTCAGTGGCGCATAGGCCCCGCACATGTCGCCGTAGAGCGTGGCGTAGCCGACCGCCATCTCGCTCTTGTTGCCGGTGCTCAGCAACAGGTGACCAAACTTGTTGCTGAGCGCCATCAGCATCACGCCGCGACAGCGCGACTGCAGGTTTTCCTCGGTCGCATCGGGCGCACGGTCTGCAAACGCCGGCGCCAGCATGCTGCTGAACGCGATGTACGCTGGCTCGATCGGCAACTCGCGATAGTCGACACCGAGATTCCGCGCCTGCGCCTCGGCCTCGCGCAGCGACAGCGCAGAGGTGTGGCGCGAGGGCAGCATCACCGCGTGGACGCGGTCGGCACCCAGCGCGTCGACCGCGATCGCCAGCGTCAGCGCTGAATCGATGCCGCCGGAAAGCCCCAGCAGCACGCTGTGAAACCCATTCTTGTGCACATAGTCGCGCACGCCGCGCACCAGGCCGGCGTACAGCGTGACCTCGATGCAGGTATCGGCCACCGGTGGCCAGTCGACCGCGATCAGGCGCCGCGTGTCCATGTCGAACGCGCAATTCAGCAGCATCTCGACGAAAGCGGGCGCGCGCGCGGCGATGCTGCCGTCGGGCTGCACCAGCAGCGAGCCGCCGTCGAACAGCAGGTCATCCTGGCCGCCGACCAGATTGAGGTAGGCGATGGCGACGCTGTTCTCGCGCGCACGCTGCGCCAGTACCTGCTCGCGCGCCAGCGCCTGCTGCACATCGTACGGCGAGGCATTGATCACCAGCAGCAGTTCGGCACCGGCGCCGGCCGCGTGCGCGGCGGGTTCCGGCTGCCAGATGTCCTCGCAGATCAGCAGGCCGATCCGCACGCCCTCGATCAGCGCCACGCGCGTGGCGTGACCGGGGCGGAAATAGCGCTTTTCGTCGAATACGGTGTAATTGGGCAACACCTGCTTGTGATAGGTGCAGACGACACGGCCACCGTCGAGCAGGCTGAGCGCGTTGTAGACCTCGCCCAGCGCATGCGGATGCCCGACCACCGCCGCGATGCCGGCGAGTCCACCCGCCAGCGCGTCGAGTTCGTGCGCGCAGGCCTCGAGAAAGCTCGGCCGCAGCAGCAGGTCCTCGGGCGGATAACCGCAGAGCGCGAGCTCCGGAAACGCGATCAGAGCCGCGTCCCAGCGTCCGCGCGCTTCAACCGCCAAGGCGCGCATGCGCGCCGCGTTGGCCGCCACGGCGCCGACCGCGAAGTCGTATTGGGCGAGCACGAAGCGCAGCACGGTCATCGGACGTCTCCACACCGAGCAAGGCCGCGGTTATCCGCGGCCTGCGCATTCAGGGCCCTGCCGCAGCGCGACCGGAGCAGGGCACGGCGCTCACTGGCGCATCCGTGCCGCCAGCGTGCTGCCCAGATCGGCCGGCGACTTGACCGTAGTGACACCGGCTTTCTCCAGCGCCGCGAACTTGGCCGCCGCCGTGCCCTTGCCGCCGGAAATGATCGCACCAGCATGGCCCATGCGCTTGCCGGCCGGAGCGGACGCGCCGGCGATGAACGCCACCACCGGCTTGGTCACGTACCCGGCAATGAATTCGGCTGCTTCCTCCTCGGCGCTGCCGCCGATTTCGCCGACCATGATGATGCCCGCGGTCTGCGGGTCGTCCTGGAAACGTCCCAGGCAATCGATGAAGTTCATGCCCTGGATCGGGTCGCCACCGATGCCGATGCAGGTGGACTGGCCGAGCCCGGCCTCGGTGGTCTGGAACACGGCCTCGTAGGTCAGGGTGCCGGAGCGGCTGACGATGCCGACCGTACCGGGCCGATGGATGTGTCCGGGCATGATGCCGATCTTGCATTCGCCCGGCGTGATGATGCCGGGGCAGTTGGGGCCGATCAGCACGGTGTCGGGATAGGACTTCAGCGCGTTCTTGACCCGCAGCATGTCCAGCACCGGAATGCCCTCGGTGATCGCCACAATCACGCGTACGCCGGCGTCGGCGGCCTCGAGGATGGCGTCGGCCGCGAACGGCGGCGGCACGAAGATCATGCTGGCGTCGGCGCCGGTGGCGTCGACCGCGTCCTGCACGGTGTTGAACACCGGCAGACCGAGATGCTCGCTGCCGCCCTTGCCGGGCGTGATGCCGCCGACCAGCCGGGTGCCATAGTCGAGCGCCTGCTGCGAGTGGAAGCTGCCCTGCTGGCCGGTGAAGCCCTGGCAGATCACCGTGGTGTTCTTGTTGACGAGCACGGACATCGGGGGCTCCTTAGGCGATGGCGGCCACGGCCTTGCGGGCCGCATCGTTGAGATCATCGGCGGCCGTGATCTTCAGGCCCGACCGGTCCAGCAGTGCGCGGCCCTGCTCGACGTTGGTTCCCTGCAGGCGCACCACCACGGGGATGGTCAGGCCGACCTCCTTGACCGCGCCGATGATGCCCTCGGCGATCAGGTCGCAGCGCACGATGCCGCCAAAGATGTTGACCAGGATCGCCTTGACCTTGTCGGAACTGAGGATCAGCTTGAACGCCTCGGTCACGCGCTCCTTGGTGGCGCCGCCGCCGACGTCGAGGAAGTTGGCGGGCTCGGCGCCGGCCAGCTTGATCACGTCCATGGTCGCCATCGCCAGGCCCGCGCCGTTGACCATGCAGCCGATGCTGCCGTCCATGGTCACGTAGTTGAGGTTGTGCTCCTGCGCCACCGCCTCGGCGTGATCTTCCTGCGAGGTGTCGCGCATCGCGGCAAGGCGCGGATGGCGGAACTCGGCGTTGTCGTCGGAGTTTACCTTGCCGTCCAGCGCCAGCAGGTCACCGGCGCTGTTGATCGCCAGCGGATTAAGTTCCACCAGTGCCAGATCCTGGTCCATGAACAGCCGGTACAGGCCGCTCATGATCCGGGTCAGCTGGCCGACCTGCCTGGCGTTGAGACCCATCGCGAAGCCGAGCTTGCGGCACTGGTAGGGCTGCAGACCCTGCACATAGTCAACGGTGACGGTGTGGATCTCGTCCGGGGTCTCGTTGGCGACCTGTTCGATGTCGACACCGCCGCGCGCCGAGGCGATGAACGCTATCGCCTTGCTGGCACGGTCGACGAGGATCGACAGATACAGCTCCTTGGCGATATCGGTGGCCTCGGTCACCAGCACCATGTTCACCGGCAGCGCGCGGCCGCCGGACTGGTAGGTGACCATCGTCTTGCCGAGCATGCCTGCCGCCGCTGCCTTGACCTCGTCGAAGTTCTTGCAGAACTTGACGCCGCCGGCCTTGCCGCGGCCGCCAGCGTGGATCTGCGCCTTGACCATCCAGTGTTCGCCACCCAGCGCCCTGGCCGCCTCGACCGCCTGCTCCGGCGTCGCCGCGACCTTGCCCGCCGGCACGGCGATGCCGTACTCGGCGAACAGCTCTTTGGCCTGGTATTCGTGAAAGTTCATGCTCGACCTCGCATGGGGGAAGGGGCTCGCACCGCGCGCGGCGGTGGCTGCGGCGAGGCCGCGACGGGCGTCGCGGTGCCGCAAGGACAGAGCAATCGCCTATTGTCGAGGATAGGGATCGCGATGGAAAGGCCCGCGCTATACTGCCGCAGCCCTTCCGGAACGCCTCCGTGCCCGCCGCTCAAGTCCGTGCCCGCACGCGCCCAGTCACCGCCCCCGCCGGCGAAGCCGTCCGCCGCGAGTTGTATTTCTTCAACCTGTTCCGCGTCCTGCAGGCCACGGTCTACACCGGGCTGGCGTTCAGCCCGCTGGCGGTGCAATGGGTGGTACTGAGCGAACCGTTGCTGGCGCGCGTCACCGCCGTGCTCTACCTGCTGTTCGCGCTGATCGCGCTGCTGCAGACGCGGCAGTGGCTGCCGAAGCTCTCGCTGAATGTCGCCATCGCGCTCAGCGTCGATGTGCTGGCGGCATTGCTGGCGATCCTGTCGATGCATGACGCGCGTACCGGCATCGCCACCATGCTGATCGTCAGCGTCGGCGCCGGTGCGCTGCTGCTGCCGCAGCGACTGGGCATGTTCTTTGCGGCGCTGGCCGCGCTGGCGCTGCTGGGCCACACCTTTGCCGACAGCGTCGCCGGCAACGGCATCGACCGCGATCTGCTGGAGTCGGGGCTGTTCGGCATCGCCTATTTCGCCATCGCCTGGCTGTCGTTCACGCTGGGCACGCAGATGCGCGAAACCGAGGCGCTGGCCGAGCAGCGCGGGCTGGACCTGGCCAACCTCGGTCAGGTCAACGACATGATCATCCGCCGCATGAAGACCGGCGTGCTGCTGGTCGACGAAGGCAATCGCATCCACCAGTTCAACGAGTCGGCGTGGCTGCTGCTGGGCAGCCCGTCCGCCGAGCGCCGTGACCTTGGCACGGTGGCGCCGGAGCTGTCGCGGCGCCTCTATCATTGGCGCACTACCGGCAAGCCGGACGAAACCGCGGTGGCGCTGGCCGAAGGCGTGCCTGAGGTGGTGCCGCGCTTCACGCGACTGGCCGCCAACGACGATTCGCACGTGCTGATCTTTCTCGACGATACCTCGCTGGTGTCCCGCCGCGCCGAGGAGCTGACGCTGACCTCGCTGGGTCGGCTGTCGGCCTCGATCGCGCACGAGATCCGCAATCCGCTGGCGGCGATCCGCTATTCCGCGCAGCTGCTGGCCGAATCGGACCAGATTCCCGACAGCGACATGCGCATGATCGAGATCATCAACAGCCACTGCTCGCGACTCAACGAGATCATCGAGAACATCCTGCAGCTGTCGCGTCGCGACCGTTCGCGCCCGGAAGCGATGGATCTCAATGACTGGGTGCTGGGTTTCATCGAGGAGTACGCCGAGTCCAACGATCTCGGCGGCGACAGCCTGCGCGCGATTACGCAACCGCGCACGATCGAGGCGCTGGCCGACCCGCAGCATCTGCAGCAGGTGGTATGGAATCTGGTGCAGAACGCGCTGCGCTACGGCCGCCTGCCGGGCGAACCGGCGCGGGTGATGCTGATCACGCGCAATGCCACCGAGGTCGGGCCGCCGCTGCTGGAGGTCGTCGACCGCGGCCCCGGCATCCCGTCCAAGGTGGCGGCGCAGATCTTCGAGCCGTTCTTCACCACGCACGAACTCGGCACCGGGCTCGGCCTGTATCTGGCCAAGCAGATGGTCGAGGCCAACCAGGGCAGCCTCGAATACGTGCCGGTCCCCGGCGGCGGCAGCTGCTTTCGCATCAGCCTGGCCGCACCAGCGCCGCTACCGTCCGCCTCCGCATGAAACCTTTGCGCGGAGCCGGTCGCACGCTACCCTGATCGCGCCCTGATTCCGGATGACTCGCGCATGAGCAAGCAGACTGTCCTGGTCATCGACGACGAGCGCGACATCCGCGAGCTGCTGACCATCACGCTCGGCCGCATGAACCTGCTGGTGGAGTCCGCCGGCAGCGTCGGCGACGCCAAACGTCTGCTCGCCGAGCACCGCTTCGACCTCTGCTTCACCGACATGCGTCTGCCGGACGGCTCGGGTCAGGAACTGATCGAATTGATCGCGCGCGATCATCCGCAGATGCCGGTGGCGATGATCACCGCCTACGGCAACATGGACGCCGCAGTCAACGCGCTCAAGGCCGGCGCTTTCGATTTCGTATCCAAGCCGGTCGACATCAACATGCTGCGACGACTGGTGCAGACGGCACTGCGGCTGTCTTCCGAGCGCCGCGATGGCGACGGCGAAACGGCTGTCGCACCGGCCGCAGACGCGGCCGCTGTGCAACGGCTGACCGGTGATTCGGCAGCGATGCAGCAGGTGCGCGCCACCATCGCCAAACTCGCGCGCAGCCAGGCGCCGGTGTACATCTCGGGCGAGTCGGGTGTCGGCAAGGAACTGGTCGCACGGCTGATCCACGAACAGGGCCCGCGCGCCGGCGGCCCGTTCGTGCCGGTCAACTGCGGCGCGATCCCCTCCGAGCTGATGGAGAGCGAATTCTTCGGTCACAAGAAAGGCAGCTTCACCGGCGCGCAGATCGACAAGGAGGGCCTGTTCCAGGCTGCCAACGGCGGCACCCTGTTCCTCGACGAGGTCGCCGACCTGCCCATGCACATGCAGGTCAAACTGCTGCGCGTGATCCAGGAAAAGGCGGTGCGTCCGATCGGTGGCCGCGCCGAGGTGCCGGTGGACGTGCGCATCCTCTCGGCGACGCACAAGGATCTGGCACGGCTGGTCGAGGCCGGGCATTTCCGCCAGGATCTGTTCTACCGCATCAATGTCATCGAACTGCGCGTGCCGCCACTGCGCGAGCGCCGCGAGGACATTCCCAAGCTGACCGCGCGCATCCTCATCCGACTGGCCGATGACTCCGGTGGCGACGCCCCGCGCCTGCAGCCTCCGGCACTGAAGGCATTGCTTGACTACACATTTCCCGGCAACGTGCGCGAGCTGGAAAACATCCTCGAGCGCGCGGTGGCAATGTGCGAGAACGGCAGCATCGAGGTCGCCGACCTGATGCTCAACGCCCGTGCCGCGGCCAGTCCAGGCAGCGGCGCGGGCAACGACGAAGACGAAGACGATACGGGGGACGGCAACGGCGCCGCAGCCGGTAGCGTCGGTCTCGATGACTACATCTCCAATCTGGAGCGCGAGAAAATCATGCAGGCGCTGCTGGAAACCCGCTACAACAAGACCGCGGCGGCCAAGCGCCTGGGCATCACCTTCCGCGCGCTGCGCTACAAGCTGAAGAAGCTCGGCATCGACTGATACCCGTTCGCGATCAAGACGCGATAACTGAGTAGCACGGATTCCGCCCCCGTGGTGCTCCATCCGGGCTACCCAGCGTCATGCGAAAACGGCGGACGCGATGCGCGCCCGCCGTTGTTTTTGCGGCAGCCTGCGGCAGGCGTCAAAACGGGATGTCATCGTCCTCGAAACCGGCATCGGCCGCAGGCGCGGGCTGCGGCGTCGACGCGCCGCCACGGGCCGGGCCCGAGCGCGCCGGTGCCGCGGAACGCGGCTGGCCGCTGCCCTCGCCACCGCTGCGCGTGCCGCCATCACCCGGGCCGCCGAGCAGTTGCATTTCGTTGGCGATGATCTCGGTGGAGAATTTCTCCACGCCTTCCTTGTCGGTGTACTTGTCGGTGCGGATCGCACCCTCGATGTAAACCTGCCGGCCCTTCTTCAGGTACTCGTTGGCGATCTCGGCCAGCCGTCCGAAGAACTTCACCCGGTGCCACTCGGTGCGCTCCTGCATCTCGCCGCTCTGCTTGTCCTTCCAGGACTCGGAGGTGGCGAGGCGGATCGTGGTGATGGCCGAGCCGGACGTGGTGTAGCGCGTCTCGGGGTCGGCGCCGAGATTGCCGATCAGAATCACTTTGTTGACGCCGCGGGCCATGGCGCGAGTCTCCGAAGCCGATGTTTTGAGGACGCTCAGATTATCACGGGGGCAGCCGCTTACCGCCGATGCGGCGCGTCAGCCGGCACCGCACCGGCCTGTCGTCAATGGGCTGCAGGCCGTCACCGTGCCGGACTCGAATCCGCATCGGGCGTAGCCATTCGGCGCGCGCCACGCGCCAGCAGCAGCGACCACGGCAGGCTGACCGCCGCCGCCGTCGCGAACAGGCCGTCGACGCCGTAGCGTCCCAGCAGCAGGCCGCCCAGCATGCCGCCGGCGGCCATGCCGAAGAACTGGCTGGCCGAATAGGCGCCCAGCGCCGCACCGCGCATCGGCGGCGGTGCGATGCGCGAGACCAGGCTGGGCAGGCTGGCCTCCAGCAGGTTGAAGCCGATGAAGAACACCGTGGCCGATGCGCCGACCTTCGACACCGAGTCGCCGGCCACCGCCAGTCCGGCCAGACCCAGTCCAGTCGCGGCCACACTCGCCTGCACCAGTCGCACGCTGGCAACGAGCGTGCGCAAGCGCGGCAGCAGCAGCCCCATCGCCACAGCGGCGGCCAGCAGTGCCGGCACGTAGATGCGCCACTGCGCTGCAGGTGGCAGGGCCAGATCGTGGGCCAGCAGCAGCGGCATGGCGATGAAGAACGCGGTCAGCACGCCGTGCAGCGCGAACACCGAGGTATCGAGCAGCAGCAGGCGGCGATCACGCAGCGTGCCGAGGATGGAGGCGATGCCCGCACTGGCGTGACCGCGCGGCGGCGGCGCATGCGGCACCACGATCCAGAGCAGGGCGATCGCGCCCAGCACCAGCACGAAGGTCAGCGCGAACAGCCCCTGCAATCCGGCCAGCGCCGCCAGTGGCGGGCCCAGCAGCAGCGCCAGCAGGAACGCGACGCCGATCATCGCGCCGATGATGCCCATCACCGCGCCACGGCTCTGGTCGCGCGAGAGGTCGGCCGCCAGCGCCTGGCTGGCGCCGGTGACCGCGCCGGTGCCCTGCAGGGCGCGACCGAGGATGATGCCTGACACACCGTGCGCCAGCGCCGCAGTCAGGCTGCCCAGCGCAAACAGGGCGAGGCCGAAGGTGATCACCGGCTTGCGGCCGATGCGGTCGGACAGCATGCCCATCGGAATCTGCAGCAGCATGTGGCCGATGCCGTACACGCCCAGCGCCAGGCCGATCAGCGCGGGCGTCGCACCGGGCATCTTCTGCAGGTAGAACGCCAGCACCGGCAGCACCAGGAACAGCCCGAACATGCGCAGGCCGACCACGCTGGCCAGCGCCAGGGCACTCTTGAGTTCCACACGGTTGAGGGCGCTCACGGCAGCAATGACGGCTCGATGACGGAAAACGACCCATGATGGCAGGCAGGGAGCGACGAGCGCGTATGCGCCGGCGTCGCACCTATAATGGCCGCCATTCCGACCGCACCGGATCCGCATGAGTTCCCTCGCCGCCGACGCCCGTCCCGCCGACTTCGACGCCGTGCGTGCGCTCGCCGCGGCCGACATGACGCGGGTGGATGCGCTGATCCGTACCCGGCTGGCGTCCGACGTGGCGCTGATCCACCAGATCGCCGAGTACATCATCGGCGCCGGCGGCAAGCGCCTGCGGCCGATGCTGCACGTGCTGGCCGCGCGCGCGGCGGGCTACCACGGCGACGAATCGGTCACCCTGGCGGCGGTGATCGAATTCATCCACACCGCCACGCTGCTGCACGACGACGTCGTCGACGACTCCGCGCTGCGCCGCGGGCGCAAGACCGCCAATGCGGTCTGGGGCAACGCCGCCAGCGTGCTGGTCGGCGATTTCCTGTATTCGCGCGCCTTCCAGCTGATGGTGGAACTGGACCGCATGCGGGTGATGCGCATCCTCGCCGACACCACCAACGCCATCGCCGAAGGCGAGGTGCTGCAGCTGCTGCACATCGGCAACCCCGACACCGACGAGGCTGCCTACCTGCGCGTGATCGAGCGCAAGACCGCGGTGCTGTTCGCCGCCGCGACCGAGCTGGGGGGCGTGCTGGCCGGGCTGCCGGCCGCGCAGGAGCAGGCGCTGCGCCGATACGGCATGGAGCTGGGCTTTGCGTTCCAGATCGCCGACGACCTGCTGGACTTCGTCGCCGACAGCACCACGCTCGGCAAGAACGTTGGCGATGACCTCGCCGAAGGCAAGCCCACGCTGCCGGTGATCTACGCGCTGCAGAGCGCCGCTCCCGCGCAGGCCGCGGCATTGCGCCGCGCCATCAGCTCGGGCGGGCTGGAGTCGCTGGACGCGATCGTCGCCGCGCTGCGCGACTCGGGCGCGATCGAGCGCACCCGCGAACTCGCGCGACGGCATGCCGCTGCGGCGCACGCGGCGCTCGCCGCGCTCCCCGCCTCGCCCTGGCGCGAGGCGCTGGCGACGCTGGCCGACTACGCCGTCGAACGCACCTCCTGAGTACTGATCACGGCTTGCCGGCGAAGGCGTCGTCCAGCCACAGGTGCATGAACTGGTAGGCGCGCTTCGCCACCGGCGGGTCGTAAACGCAGTTGGGCGCCGGCTTCTGCGCTGCCTCGGTGAAGCAATGCACGGCGCCGCCGAAATCGACGATTGCCCAGCGCTTGACCCCGCCTGCGCGCATCTCTTGCTCAAAGGCGGCGCGCGCCGCGGGCGGTACCGCCTTGTCCTCGTCACCGGTCAGCACCAGCACCCGGGCCTCGATTTGCTTCGCCAGCGCCGGGTCGTCGGTCGCGAGGATGCCGTGGAAGGTGACCACTGCGGCGACGTCCGCCCCGGCGCGGGCCAGATCCAGCACCGCCGAGCCGCCGAAGCAAAAGCCGATGGCCGCGATGCGCGCCGGATCGATCGGCGCATGGCCCTCCTGCGCGCGCAGTTCGGCCAGCGCCTTGACCATCCGCGCCCGCATCAGCGCGCGATCCGCATACAGCGGCTGGATCGCGGCCTGTGCCTGTTCGGTGTTCGCCGGACGCACACCTGCGCCGTACATGTCGGTCAGCAGGATCACGTAGCGGCGGCCGGCGATCATCTCGGCCTTGGCGGTGGCGTCGGCGTTGACGCCGTACCAGTTGGGCACCATCACCAGGCCGGGGCGCGGCGTGGTCACGGCGTCGTCATAGACCAGCACGCTGTGGAAGGTAGTGCCGTCGAGGGTCCAGGTAACGGGGCGGGCGACCATCGCGGCGCTGACGACACCGGTGATCAGCAGCAGACCGAGCAGAGTGACGAGACGGCGCATCGGCGTACTCCTCAGCCAGGGATCGGGCGTGGCCGCACGAGCTTACGCCTGCAGAGCGTTTCGACAGAAAGCCCGGCTATGCTCGCAGCTCCTCGACCCGGAGTGCCGTCATGCGTCGTCTGCCCCTCGTTCTTGCCGCCGTTGCCGGATTCGCGATCAGTGCGATGGCGCTGGCCGCCATCAAGCCTGGCACCGCGGTCGCCTATCGACAGGGCGTCTATCGCGCCATCCTCTGGAACTTCGTGCCGATGAACGACATGGTGCGCGGCAGGGCGCCATGGAATCAGGTCGAATTCGCCAAACGCGCCGCGCGCGTCAGTTTCTACAGCCAGCAATTGCTGGAAGGCTTCCCGCCGGGCTCCCGGACCGGCCGCAGCGAAGCCAAGCCGGGCATCTGGACGCACTGGCCGGACTTCGAGGCCAAGATGCAGGCGTTCGAGAACGCTTCCGCGACGATGGCGCAGACGGCCCGCGGCACGGACGAGGCCGCGACCAAGGCCGCGTTTGCCAAGACCGCCGAGACCTGCAAGTCCTGCCACGACAAATACCGCAGGAACGACTGACCGGCGACCGCGTGCCGCGCCCGCCCCTCGAGCAAGCCTGCGCCAGAAGAGGCACGACCGGGTCCGTATCCGCGCCGGACGCGGCACGCGCCGACAGGCCCACGACGGAGCTGTCAGCGGTTCACTGGAGCCCCGCGGCGTGCGCGGCCAGCCGGCGCTTGAGCGCGGGCAGACGATCCAGCGCGCGCATGCCGAATCCGCGCAACGCCGCCCACGGCGCGGCGTCGATCGCGAACGCGCGGGCGATGGCGTCAAAGCCATGGGCGTCGAGCGTATCGGCGCTGCGCCGGCGGCGCGCATAGCGGTGCAGCACGCTGTCGGCACCGATGTCGGCACCGGCATCACGCGCAGCAGTCAGTACGGCGACCAGCTCGACGACGTCGCGCAGGCCCAGGTTGATGCCCTGCCCCGCCAGCGGATGCACCGCGTGCGCGGCGTCGCCCAGCAGCAGCAGGCGGGTCGCGGCGAAGCGTTCTGCCACCCCCAGTCGCAGTGCGAACGCCGCGCGCGGCGTAGTCGCCAGCACGCAGCCGAGACGGAAATCGCTGCCGACGCCGACCGCGGTGCAGAAATCCGCATCGTCCAGCGCCAGCACCCGCGCTGCCTCGGCCTCCGGCAACGACCACACCAGCGAGACGCGACCATCCGCCAGCGGCAGCAGTGCCAGCGGCCCGCCGGGCAAAAAGCGCTGCCAGGCGGTATCGGCATGCGGGCGCTCGACATCGAGATGCGCGACCACCGCGCGCTGGCCGTAGCCGCGGCCGCGGCTGGCGATGCCGGCCGCGGCGCGCAGCGGCGAATCGCGGCCATCGGCGGCGATCAGCAGCCGCGCCGTCAGCGTGCTGCCGTCGCCCAGGGGCACCAGCACGCGGCCACTTTCCTGCAGCGGCGCGCCGACCGTCACCGGCGCGCGACACTCGACGCCGGCGGCCGCCAGCGCCTGCCACAAGACCGACTGCACCAGGCTGTTCTCGACGATCCAGCCCAGACCGTCGCGATCGAGCAGCGCGGCGTCGAAGCCGAACTCGGCGCCGCTGGCGGCGTCCCACACGCGCATCGCGCGGTAGGGCGAAACGCGCGCCGCGACGATCGCCGGCCATACGCCCAGTCGATCCAGCAACTGTGCCGACGACGGCGCCAGCGCCACCACGCGCAGATCCTGCGGCGCGGCTGGCGACCAGTCAGGCGGGCGCTGATGATCCAGCAGCGTCACCGCGAAACCGGCCTGCGCCAGGGCCAGCGCCGCCGCCGCGCCGGCCATGCCGCCGCCGGCCACCACGGCGTCGAGCGGACGCCGCGCACTCACGGTCCGCGCTCCAGCACCGCGCGCGGCGGCTGGCCGCGGAAGCCCATGCCGCGGCGGGCGATCGCACGGCGCAGCGGCGGCAATGCGTCGGCCGCCAGCAGCACGAGAGACGCCAGCGGCCGCAAGGCGGGCTCCTGCAGCCCGCCCAGGCGCACCAGGCCATGACTGGCGCGCGCGGTGCCGTCGCGATCCGGCGCGCGCTGCGCGGCATAGGCGGCGAGCAGGTCGGGCGTGCCCGGATCGGCCGCACCGGCGACGTGTTCGGCCAGCGTCAGCGCATCGCGCAGGCCGAGGTTGAAACCCTGCGCGCCGACCGGGTGCAGGGTCTGCGCGGCGTTGCCGATCAGTACCGCACGCGGCGCGATCAGCGACTGCGCCAGCACGCCATGGATCGCATAGGCATGGCGCCGCCCCGGCCGCGTCAGCCGGCCCACACGCGAACCGAAGCGCGCCTGGGCCAGCGCGAGATAACCGGAATCGTCCAGCGTCGCCACGGCGTCGGCTTGCGGCGCCGGCACGCTGAGCACCAGTCCGGCGCGATCCTGCGGCAGCGGCAGCAGTGCGGTCGGACCGTCGTCGCCGAAGCGCTCGTAGGCGCAGCCGTCGAACGCGCGCTGCGGCGTCAGCGTGCACACGAACAGGGTCTGCGCGTAGTCGATCGTCGCCGCGGCAATACCGAGCGCCGCGCGCACGCCGGACTGCGTGCCGTCGGCGCCAACCAGCAGCCGCGCCAGAAGCGTGCGCTCGCCGTCCGCCGTCGCCAGCCGCGTGCGCCAGCCATCACCGCTGCGTTCGAGGCCGGTCACGGTCGCCGGCGCCAGCCGCGTCAGTCGCGTGCAGGCATCCAGCCGCGCCAGCAGCGCGGCGCCCAGCGCACGCGCGGGCAGCGTGTGGCCGAAGCTGTCCAGGCCGAACTCGGCCGCGTCGAGCCGGCTGGCGCCGAAGACACCGGCACGGCTGACGTGGACGCGGCGGATCGGCGCTGCCTCGGGCGCCGCCAGCGGCCATACACCCAGCGCAGTCAGACCATTGACGGTGGCGCGCGCCAGCGCCAGGTTGCGCTCGTCGTAGCCTGGATGCGCATCGGCGCGCGGTGGCACGCTCTCGACGAGGGTGGCGGCGATGCCGGCGGCATCCAGCGCGATCGCCAGGCTGGCGCCGACCAGACCGCCGCCGACGATCAGGATCTCGGTGGATTCGATCATCCCCGGATCATACGCGGCGCGACTAAGATGGCGCATGTCCTGCGCCATCCCATGCAGCTGATCCTGGTCCGCTGCGGCCGCGCCGAGGCGCCTGCCGGCACGCTGCGCGGCCAGGCCGACCTGCCGCTGGCGGTGGACGGCTTCACCGCGATGCAGCGGCTGGCGACGCATTGGACCGGTGCGGCGCCGCGGTTCCTGTTCTGCTCCGACCAGCGCCGCGCGCTGCAGAGCGCGCAGGTACTGGCGGGGCGCTTCGCGCTGGAACCACTGGCCGATGCGCGTCTGCGCGAGCTGGATCTCGGCCGCTGGAACGGGCTCAACTTCGCCCAGGCCGCCGCCGCCGCACCGCAGGACTGGCAGCACTGGAACGCCGACTGGCTGCACCACGCTGCACCCGGCGGCGAGACCTACGCGGGGCTGCTGACGCGGGTGCGCGCCTGGCTGGATGCCGTGCTCGATGCCGCTCACCGCGACGACCGCGTGCTGGCGGTGGTGCACGAGGGCAGTATCCGCGCCCTGCTCTGCCACGCGCTCGGACTCGAGCTGCTGCAGGCGCGCGCACTGCGCGTTGATTGCGCCAGCGTCAGCGCGATCGCCTTCCGCGACGGACGCTTTGAAGTATCCTATTTGAATTGCCCGCTGTTTCTTTCCGATTGAGGCATCCGCCCGATGCAACACGCCGATGCGGCCCGTCGTTTTACGCCCCGCTTCCTGGTGCTGACCGGGATGATCGCGCTGGCGATCGGCACGCGCCTGCTGATCCACTTCGTGCCCGGCGTGCTGCCGTGGAATTTCACGCCGGTCGAGGCGCTGGGACTGTTCGGCGGCGCCTATTTCAGCTCGCGTCGCGACGCCTTCCTGGTGCCGCTGGTCGCGATGGCGCTGTCGGATCTGGTCATCGGCCTGCACCCGCTGATCCCGGTGGTCTACGCCTGCATCGCCGGCAGCGTGCTGCTCGGCTTCGGCCTGGCACAGCGCCTGAGCGTGCTGCGCGTGGCACTGGCCGGAACCGCCAGCGCCAGCGGTTTTTACCTGATCACCAATTTCGCGGTCTGGGCGACCTCGGCGATGTACCCGCACAGCACAGCCGGACTGCTGGCCTGCTACATCGCCGGCCTGCCGTTCTATCCGGCGACGCTGGCGGGCACGCTGATGTGGAGCGGCGTGCTGTTCGGCGGCTATGCGCTGCTGGCGCGGCGCTGGCCGGCGCTGGCCGCGGCACCGCAGTCAGCCTGAGCGGCACGTGCTGCATGGGCAATCGGCTCTCGAAGATCTACACCCGCACCGGCGACGATGGCAGCACCGGGCTGGGCGACGGCACCCGCGTGCCCAAGGACGCCGCCCGCGTCGCCGCCTACGGCACCCTCGACGAACTCAACAGTGTGCTCGGCATGGTGCTGGCCTGCGCGGACGTGCCGGCGCCGCTGCGCGCCGAGTTCGCGCGCATCCAGCACACCCTGTTCGACCTCGGCGGCGAGCTGTGCATTCCCGGCATGGCGCTGGTGGACGACGCCGACGTGACGTGGCTGGAGCAGACGCTGGACCGCCACAACGAGAATCTGCCGGCGCTGAAGGACTTCATCCTGCCCGGCGGTGGCATGGCGGCGTCGACCTGCCATCTGGCGCGCACGGTGTGCCGCCGCGCCGAACGCGAGACGGTGGCGCTGGCGCGCGCCGAGCCGGTGCGCGCCGAGGCGCTGCGCTACCTCAATCGCCTTTCCGATCTGCTGTTCGTGTACGCCCGCGTGCTGGCGCGCGCCAGCGGCCACGGTGAGGTGCTGTGGCAGCACGCGCGTCGCCGGGACGGCTGATGCTGCGGCTGTACACGCATGCCGCCTGTCTGGAGCACCAGCCGGGTCCCGGCCACCCCGAGTCGCCCGCGCGCCTGCAGGCGGTGCTGGCGGCGCTGGATCACGACCGTTTTGCCGCGCTCGACCGCGTCGAGGCGCCGCGGGCGACGCTGGAGCAGCTGGCGCGCGTGCACGCCAGCGCGCACATCGAGCGCGTGTTCACCGCCGCGCCGTCAAACGGACTGACGCGACTGGATGCCGACACCGCGATGTCGCCGGGTTCGCTGGAGGCTGCGCTGCGCGCCGCCGGTGCGGCCTGCGCCGCGGTGGACGCGGCGCTCACCGGCACCGCCACACGCGCGTTCTGCGCGGTGCGGCCGCCCGGCCATCACGCCACCCGCGACGCGGCGATGGGCTTCTGCCTGTTCAACAACGTCGCCGTCGGCGCGGCACAGGCGCTGGCCGTGCATGGGCTGAAACGCGTCGCGGTGGTCGATTTCGATGTCCACCACGGCAACGGCACCGAGGACATTTTCGCGCGCGAGCCGCGCGTGCTGTACGCGTCCTCGCACCAGATGCCGCTGTACCCGGGCAGCGGCGACCGCAGCGAGTGCGGCGTCGGCAACATCGTCAACGCACCGTTGCCGCCGGGTACCGGCTCCGAGGAGTTTCGCGCGCAGTGGCACGAGGCGCTGCTGCCGCGCATCGCCGCCTTTCGTCCGCAGCTGATCCTGGTGTCGGCGGGCTTCGACGCGCACCGGCTCGATCCGCTCGCCAATCTCGACCTGGGCGCCGAGGACTACGCCTGGCTGACTCGGCGCCTCGCCGAACTCGCCGACGCGCACGCCGGCGGCCGGCTGGTGTCCAGCCTGGAAGGCGGCTACAGCCTGACCGCGCTGCGCGCCAGCGCCGCTGCGCATGTCGCCGCGCTGATGGGTTGATGCCAGACCGCGACCCGCAGCACGCCGCAGCGCTGCGCGACATGCCGGCGGCTGCGGCTTTCTGCTAGCTTTGTTCGCCACGTCCACAGGGGGTTTCGGTGCCGCGTCGTCCCGTTGTTCTGCCGCCGCGACGGCTGCTCGCGCTGGCGGTCGCGCTTGCCGCGACCACGCCGCTGCACGCCGCCGATTCCGTCGCCGCGTCCGCGTGTCCGCTGGGCAGCATCCTGTGCCCGAAACCGGTCAAGGATTTCTCGCAGTGCCCGGTCAATCCGCTGATGGCGGATTACGTGCAAGGCCTGCCCACCGCCGGCGACCGCGCCGATGCGCCGACCGACATCCACGCGGCACGATCCGACAGCAGCAACGGCAGCGAGTACACGCTGACCGGCGACGTCGCCCTGCAGCGGCTGGACCAGCTGCTGCGCGCCGACCGCATCGACTACGACCGCGACAGCACCGCCTACGCCGCCAGCGGCAATGTACGTTACCAGGACCACGCCCTGCTGCTGCGCGCCAGCAGCGTGAATGGCACCACCACGCCCGACCGCGCCACGGCGCGCAACGTGCAGTACCTGCTGCTCGTCGCACACGGCAATGGCACCGCAGCCGCCGCCGAGGTGCTCGACCACGAACGCAGCGCCTACACCGACGCCACCTACAGCACCTGCGACCCGCGCCACCGGCTGTGGGAGATGTCCGCCCGGCGCATCGACATCGACAGTGCCACCGGCATCGGCCGCGCCCGCGACGTCAGCATGCGCGTCAAGGGCGTGCCGTTTTTCTGGTTGCCTTATCTGCGCTTCCCGGCCAACGGCCAGCGCATGAGCGGCCTGCTGGCGCCGAGCTTCGGCGTTTCGGGGTACTCGGGCTTTTTCCTGCGCCTGCCCTATTACCTCAACCTGGCGCCCAACTACGACGCCACCGTGATCCCGCAGATCTACGGCAACCGCGGCGCCATGCTGGGCGGGCAGTTCCGCTACCTCACCGCATCCAGCCACGGCACCATCAACGCCGACTACATGGCCCACGACCGCGTGACCGGCGGCCGGCGCTGGTCGCTGCAGGCGCAGGACAGCACCGTGCTCGGCAACGGCTGGTCGTTCAATGCCAACATCAACCGCGTAAGCGACAGCCGCTATTTCGAGGACTTCGGCAACAGCCTGACCCTGGCCGCGACCAGCCTGCTCGGCTCCAGTGCCTATCTGTATGGCAGCGGCAGCTGGTGGAATGCGTCGCTGGGCATCGACACCTTCCAGCTGACCGACCCTACCCTGCCCTATGCCTCGCTGCCCTACGCGCGGCTGCCGCGCGCCACCTTCAACGCCGACCTGCCTCTGGCCGGGCCACTCGAGTTCGGCCTGCGCAGCGAGGCCGTGGCATTCCGCAAGCGCAACGCGCTCGAGGGCAATCGCCTCGACCTCTATCCCTACCTGGCGCTGCCGCTGCAGGGTGCGGCGTGGTTCGTGCGGCCGGAGCTTGGCTACCGCTACACCGCCTACCAGCTGCAGCAGTCCGCCAACGCCAATCCCGATCGCGGCCTTCCCATCGGCAGTGTGGATGCCGGCCTGGTGTTCGACCGCAACATGCACCTGTTCGGCAACGACTACACGCAGACCCTGGAGCCGCAGGCGTACTACCTGTATGTGCCCTACCGCAACCAGAACAACCTGCCGGTGTTCGATACCCAGCCGCTGACCTTCGATTACTGGCAGATGTTCAGCAGCAACACCTACTCCGGTGCCGACCGCCAGATCAACGCCAACAATCTGACTCTGGCGCTGACCTCGCGCCTGCTCGATGCGGGCGGCGTCGAACGGCTGTCAGCCAGCCTCGGCGAGATCCTGTATTTCACTCCGCAGCGGGTCACGCTTCCGGGTGTCCCGGCGACTGCCTACAGCGGCTCCAGCTATGTCGGCACGCTCAGCGTGGCGCTGTCGCCGGACTGGCGCCTCGACGTTGCCCAGCAGTACGACCCCAACGCACAACGGATGACCGTCTCCACCATCGGCGTGCAGCACCGCATCGGCGGCGACGGCGTGTTCAACTTCGCCTACCGCTACCGCCAAGGCCTGCTCGACCAATACGACGTCTCCGCGCTGTGGCCGCTGAACGCGAGCTGGAGTCTGGTCGGACGCTGGAACTATTCCGTGCGCGACCACCGCACGTTCGAGGCGCTGGGCGGCGTCGAATGGGACAGCTGCTGCATGGCGGTGCGCGTTGTGGCACGTCACTACGTGCGCGACTTCGCCGGCGACACCACCAACGCGATCATGTTCGAGGTCGAGTTCAAGGGCCTCGGCGATGTCGGCCAGAAGACCGGCGATTTCCTGCGCCGTGCTATCCTCGGTTATCAATGATTTCCGCGCCTTGTGGCGCCCGGCATACCCCATGAAGCGACTTCACGCCCTCCTCCTGTCGGCGCTCGCGCTGGTCGCCTGCAACACGGCGCAGGCCCAGCTGCTGCAGCCCGAGCAGCCCCTCGACCGTATCGTGGCGGTGGTCAACGACGGCGTCGTTCTGCAGAGCGAGCTCGACGGCGCCCTGGCCCAGGTCGAGCACCAGTTCGCCGCCAATCCGCAGCAGCTGCCGCCCAAGCCGGTGCTGGAGCGGCAGGTGCTCGAGCGCCTGATCCTGATGAAATTGCAGGTGCAGCGCGCCGAGGAAAACGGCATCCGCGTCAGTGACAACGAGGTCGATGCCGCGGTCGCCAACATCGCCAGGCAGAACAAGATGACGCCCGACCAGCTGCGTCAGGCCATCGTGCAGCAGGGCGGCGACTACGCCGCGTTCCGCAAGCAGATTGCCGACCAGATCCTGGTCCAGCAACTGCGCAACGCGGTGCTGCAGGGCAGCGTGCAGGTCACCGACGCCGAGATCAACAATCTGCTCGACAGTCCGGCGTTCAAGGCCGGCGATGTCGAGCTGGCGCAGATCCTGATCGCGGTGCCCGAAGCCGCGACGCCGGACCAGGTCACCGCGGCGCAGACCAAGGCCGCCGAGGTCGAGAAGACGCTGGCCGGCGGGCTCGATTTCACCGCTGCTGCCATCCGCTATTCGCAGGCGCCGGACGCGCTCGAAGGCGGCAAGCTCGGCTGGCGCCGCGTCGACGAACTGCCGACCCAGTTTGCCGATCTGATTTTGAAGATGAAACCCGGCGAGGTCACACCGCCGCTGCGCAGCCCGGACGGTTTCCACATCATCAAGCTGGTCGCGCAGCGTGCGCCGCAAAAGCAGCTGATCACCGAGTATCACGCGCGCCAGATCCTGATCAAGACTTCCGAACTGGTCAGCAGCGAACAGGCGCAGCAGAAGATCACCGATATCCGCAAGCAGATCGCCGGCGGCAAGGCCGACTTCTCGGTGCTGGCGAAGATGGACTCCGGCGACGACACCACCGCCAACGCCGGCGGCGACATGGGCTGGTTCCCCGTCGACCAGTTCGGCACCGTGGTGGCGCAGCTGCTGCCGACGCTGAAGGACAATGAGCTCTCGCAGCCGTTCCAGACGCCGCAGGGCTGGCACATCCTGCAGCTGCTGGGCAGCCGTCAGGTCGATCGCACCGTGGCAATGCAGCGTGAACAGGCCCGCCAGGCCATCGGCAACCGCAAGGCCGAAGCGGCCTACAGCGACTTCCTGCGCGATCTGCGCGCCCAGGCCTACGTGCGCATCCTGCTGGGCGGCGCCGGCGAGGCCGGCACCGCGGCGCCGTGACCGCCGGCGCGGCGCTGCCGCGCCTGGCCCTCACCGCCGGCGAGCCGGCCGGCATCGGCCCCGAGCTGCTGGCGAAGCTGGCGGCGACCGCGTTCCCGGCTGACCTGATCGCGATCGCCGATCCCGACCTGCTTGAGCGCGCCGCGGCGCGTTGCGGCATCCGACTGCATCTCGAAGCCTGGGATCAGCGTCCGCGCACACTTCGCGCCGCCGGCAGCCTGCGCGTGATCGCGGTGCCGCTGCGCGCGCCGGAACAGCCGGGCACGCCCGATCCGCGCAACGCCTTCCATGTCCTGGCCACGCTGGCGCAGGCGGCCGACGGCTGCCTGTCGGGAGCGTTCGACGCCGTGGTCACCGGTCCGGTGCAGAAGTCGGTGATCAACGACGCCGGCGAGGCATTCAGCGGACACACCGAGTTCTTTGCCCGCCGCGCCGGCGCCGACGTGGTGATGATGCTGGCCAGCGACCGCCTGCGCGTCGCGCTGGCCACCACCCACCTGCCACTGGCGGCGGTGCCGGCGGCGATCACCCGCGACGGCCTCACACGCACACTGCGCATCGTGCGCCGCGCGCTGACCGCGCAATTCGACATCGCGCAGCCGCGCATCGCCGTGCTCGGCCTCAACCCGCACGCGGGCGAGGGCGGCCACCTCGGCCGCGAGGAAATCGAGGTGATCGTGCCCGCGCTGGAAGCACTGCGCGGCGAGGGTTTCGCCCTGCTCGGGCCGCTGCCGGCCGATACCGCCTTCGTGCCCGCGCTGCGCGCGGACTACGACGCGGTGCTGGCGATGTATCACGACCAGGCGCTGCCGGTGCTCAAGGCCGAGGCGTTCGAGCGCACCGTCAACGTCACCCTCGGCCTGCCCTTCGTGCGCACCTCGGTGGACCACGGTACCGCGCTCGATCGCGCCGGCCGCGGCGATGCCGACGCGCGCAGCCTGATCGCCGCCGCCGAACTCGCGCTCACTCTCGTCACGCGCCGCCGCATCGCCACATGAGCGGCATCGCGCCGGCACGGCCGAAGAAGCACTACGGCCAGCATTTTCTGCACGAGCGCAATGTGGTCGAACGCATCGTGCGCGCGATCGCGCCGCAGACGAACGACACGCTGATCGAGATCGGCCCCGGCGAGGGCGCGCTGACCCTGCCGCTGCTGGCCGCCGCCGGCCGGCTGACCGCGATCGAACTGGATGCCGAACTGATCCCCGCGCTCGAGGCCGCCGCGCGGCCGCTGGGCCTGCTCGAGGTCATCCGCGCCGATGTGCTCAAGGTCGATCTCGCCGCGCTGGCGGCCGGCCGCCGCCTGCGCATCGCCGGCAACCTGCCGTACTACATCTCCAGCCCGATCCTGTTTCATTGCCTCAACTACGCCGATGCCATCGCCGACATGCACTTCATGCTGCAACGGGAAGTAGTCGAGCGCATGGCCGCGGCTCCCGGCAGCAAGATCTACGGACGCCTCAGCGTGATGCTGCAGCTGGCCTGCACGGTCGAGCCGCTGTTTCGCGTCGCGCCCGGCGCATTCCGGCCACCGCCCAAGGTCGACTCGGCAGTGGTACGGCTGACGCCGAAGCCGCCAGCGCTGCGCCCGCACGCCGACCCGGTGCGCATCGCGACGATCGTGCGCGCCGCCTTTGGCCAGCGCCGCAAGACCCTGGGCAACGCCTTGCGCGGCGTGCTGGGCGCCGACGCCCTGCGCGCCGCCGGCGTCGATCCGCAGGCGCGCGCGGAGACGCTGGCGCCGGAGGTCTTCGTGCGCCTGGCGCTGCTGCCGCATGACTGACGCCCTTGCTCACGGCGACGGCGCTGCCCACAATCCCGACATGAGTATCGACATCCCCTACAACATCACCATCGCGGTGCGCACACGCTATCTCGCCGAGCAGTCAAAACCCGCACAGCAGCGCTTCGTGTTCAGCTACACCATCACCCTGCGCAACGCCGGCGCACTGCCGGCGCGCCTGCTCAGCCGCCACTGGGTCATCACCGACGCCGACGGCAAGATCGAGGAAGTGCGCGGCGAGGGCGTGGTCGGCGAGCAACCCTGGCTGCGCCCCGGCGAGGGTTACGAGTACACCTCCGGCGCGGTCCTGACGACCAGCATCGGCACCATGACCGGCAGCTACCAGATGCTCGCCGACGACGGCACCCGCTTCGACGCGCCGATTCCGTCATTCGTGCTGTCCGTACCGCGCACCCTGCACTGATGGCCGTCTACGCGATCGGCGACGTTCAGGGCTGCTATCCCGAGCTGAACCGGCTGCTGGAAATGCTGCGCTTCGATCCTGCGGCGGATCGTCTGTGGTTCTGCGGCGATCTGGTCAATCGCGGCGGCGAGTCGCTGCAGGTGCTGCGCCTGGTGCACGGCCTGGGCGACGCCTGCGTGGTCACGCTGGGCAATCACGATCTCAGCCTGCTGGCGGTGGCGGTACGCCCCGAAGACGCGCAGGCGCGCGTCAATCCCGAGCTGCGCTCGGTGCTGTTCGCCGAGGACCGCGACAGCCTGCTGCCGTGGCTGCGCCGGCGCAAGCTGCTGCATCACGATGCCGGGCTCGGCTTCACCCTGGTGCACGCCGGGCTGGCGCCGTCGTGGACGCTGAAGCTGGCGCAACGCAACGCCGCCGAGATCGAGCGCGAGCTGGACGGCCCGCAGCACCGGCGCCTGCTGCTGCACCTGTTCGGCAACAAGCCCGCGGCATGGCATCCCGGACTGCGCGGCATCGAGCGCTGGCGCGCCGGCATCAACGTGTTCACGCGCATGCGTTACTGCGACGTGCGCGGACGGCTGGACTTCGACAGCAAGGGCGCGCCGGGCACCCAGCCCGCCGGCATGTATCCGTGGTACGAGGTGCCGGGCATGGTGCGCCGCGAGACGCGCGTGATCTGCGGCCACTGGTCGGCGCTGGGCCGCTTCGACGGATTGGGCGTGTACGCCATCGACACCGGCTGCGTGTGGGGCGGCCGGCTGACCGCGCTGCGTCTGGACGGGGAGGATCCGCAGTTCATCAGCGTCGCCGCCGAACCGCAGCGCCAGCGCGCACCCGGACGCGAGGACTGAAACACCGAGAGGCAAACGGCTGCGCGAGCCGGTCACCGCGGTATCGTGCCAGTCGCTGCGGGCGATCCTTCGGTGCATGCCGCCAGCGCCACCGCCAGCTGCGCGCCGGTCACCGGCTTGCGCAGGAAACCGTCCATGCCGGCGGCAGCCGACAGCGCCGCCTCGTCGCCACCGGAACGTGCGGTGATCGCCACGATCGGCAAGCGTCGTCCACTGCCCGTTTCGCGGGCGCGCAGCATGCGCGCCAGCTCGAAGCCGTCCACGCCGGGCAGATCCAGATCGAGCAGCAGCGCATCGAATGGGTCCTGCGCGAGCACGGCCAGCGCGGCCAGGCCATGAGTGACATGGGCGACCTGGTGTCCCTGCACCTCCAGCAGTCCGCGCAGTACCTCGGCCACGGTCGGTTCGTCCTCGACCAGCAGCAGACGCAACGATGGCGTACCGCTGACTGCGGCGGGCACGAGTGGCGCTGACGTCGCATCGGCCGCCACCGCGGGCAGCGTCACGGCCACGCTGAAGCGGCTGCCGCGACCGGGCTCGGATTCGAGCTCAATGCGGCCGTCCATCAGCTGGATCAGCTCGCGGCAGATCGCCAGCCCCAGACCGCTGCCAGCCTGCCGCTGCGGGCCGTCGCCCTGCTCGAAACGCTGGAACAGCCGCTCGCGATTGGCGGCGGGAATGCCGGGTCCGCTGTCGCTGACGACGAAGACCATGGCCGCGCCGACGCGCTGCAACTGCAGCCGCACCGTGCCGCGCTCGGTGAACTTGAGCGCATTGTTGGCGAGATTGAGCAGCACCTGCCGCAGCCGCGAGGCATCGCCCAGTACCCGCGTTGGCAGGTCGTCCGCGATTTCCAGTTCAAACGCCAACCCCTTGCGTGCCGCCAGCGGCCGTTCCAGCGTCGCGATTTCGCGCAGCAGCGCTGCGGGATCAAACGGCGCCTGCTCCAGTTCAAAACGGCCGGCTTCGATGCGGGCCAGATCCAGCGCCTCGTTGACCAGCTTCAGCAGCAGGCTGCCGGAGTGCTGGATGGCCTCGGCATGGCTGCGCTGGCGCGGGTCCAGCGGACTGCGCAGCAGCAGCTCGGCCATACCCAGCACGCCGGTCATCGGCGTGCGGACCTCGTGGCCGAAGGTGGCCAGAAAACGCGTTTTCGCCGCGCTGGCGTCCTCGGCGAGGCGACGCTGCTGTTCGGCCAGATGCATGCGGTGACGCTGCTCGAGGCGCCGCCGCCAGACACCGATCAGCGCCCACACCAGCAGCCCGCCTGCCAGCACATACAACACATAGGCCTGCGGCACCGCCCAGGGCGGCGCGGCGACACGGATCGTCAGCGGCGCCAGCGCCCCCCACGGTCCACCTGGCGCCGCCGCCTCGGCCTCGAGGCGATAGTCGCCCGGCGGCAGACCGGCCAGGTCGCGACGGCCATCGGCATCGAGTTCCACCCAGCCGGGATCGAAGCCGGCCAGGCGCATGCGGTAGCGCGTGTTCGCCGGGTCGACATAGGACAGGGCCCGCAGCTGCAAAGTCAGATCTCGCTCGCGCCACCCGAGCGCCAAGGTGCCGCGCTGCAGGCGCACCGGCACGACACGGCCGTTGCGCAGCGTGCTGGCGCGCTCGAGCACCGGCTGCGGTGCCGGCAACGGCGGCAGCGACTGCTGCGGATGGAAGCCGAGCACGCCGCCGAGGGTACCGCCGTAAACCGTGCCATCACCCCGTCGCACCAGCGCGGCAGCGGTGAATTCGGGGCTGGGCAGACCGTCGCGGACGTCGAGCAGGTGCAGCGTGCGCGAGCCAGGGTCGTAGCGCAGCAGGCCGCGCACGCTCGCCGCCCACACACGCCCGCGCGCATCTACATGCAGCGCTTCGATCTCGACCGCAGGCCAGCCGCGGGCGCTGCCGACGTGGTCCGTCACCCGCGCCGCGCCTGCGGTATCCCGCACGACATGCAGCAGACGATCGGCATAGGCCAGCCAGAAGCCGTGCGCGGTGGCCGCAAACGCGTTGATACGGCCGCGCGGCACGCCGGGCACGAAGACAAAGCGGTCGCCATCGAGACGCTCGAAGCCGGCGCTGCTGGCGCGCCAGAGCACGCCGTTGACGACATCGAGCTGGTGCGTCGCGCGACCCGTCGCGGTGCCCAGCGCCGACGTCAGCGCGGTCATCGCCAGGGTGTCGGGGGCAAACCGCCAGACGCCGTCGCCCGGAGTGGCGGCGGCCATGCCGCCGTCGGCGAGCGGGGCGAGATAACGCACGCCCGCGGTCAGCGCGTCACCGCCCAGATCGCGCGCCCGACCGTCGGCCCACAGCCGCAGGCCCGACTGAGCGCCGATCCACAGCCGGCCGCGCGCGTCCTCCGCCAGCGCCACCACCGAGCGCGGGCCGAGGCCGATCGTCGCGCCGAGATGACGCACCGCGCCGGTGGCCGGATCGAGATGCTCGACCATGCCCGCCGGCCCACCCACCCACAGACCGCCGTCGGCGGCCGGCGCCAGCGCCAGCACGCGGCTGGCAGCAAGGCTGTGAGTGTCCTCCGGCACGTGCCGAAACACGGTGAAGGCGCGCCATTGCGGCGTCAGGTAGGCGATACCGCCGTCGCGCAACGCAAACCACAAACCGCCCTCGCGGTCGCGATTGACCGCCATCACCAGCGCGCCCGGCAGACCGCCCGACAGCAACGGCTCCGACGTAAAGCGCGCCCAGCGCCCACTCGCATCGCGATAGTCGACGCCACCCTGCGCCGCGACCCACAGGCTGGCGTCGGGCTCGCGCAGGCTGGCGAAGGCCTGCCCGGGCAGCGCATTGGCACCCCGCATCGGCGTGGCGACGCGGTCGGCGCCGATGCGGTACAGGCCGGCGCTGGTCGCCGCGCGGCGATGCGTGCCCTCGCCATCCACCCGCCACACGCGCGGCGGCCGCTCGAGGCCGGCAAAGCGCACGTGATGAAAACGCCCGTCCGGGGTGCGCAGATCCAGCCCCGCTGCGGTGCCGACCCACAGCCGGCCATCAGCTTCGGCGCGCAGCGACAGCACGATGTCGGACGCCAGGCTGGCCGGGTCCTTGGGATCGTGGCCATAGTGATCGAAACCGCGGCGATCGCCGCGCAGGCGCTCGAGGCCGCCGGCGTAAGTTCCGACCCAGATCGCGCCGTCCGCGGTTTGCGCCAGTGCCCAGACATCGTTGGCGCTGAGGCTGTCGGCGTTCGCGTCGTGGTGCAGCCAGTGGCGAAAGCCGCCGCTGAGCGGGTCGTACAGGTTCAGGCCGTTGTCACCGCCACCGACCCAGAGCTGGCCGGAGCGGTCCACCAGCACGGCAGCCACATCATTGGAGGGCAGCGAGGCGGGATCGCGCGGATCGTGACGGAACACCTCGAAATGCGCGCCGTCGAAGCGCGCCAGGCCATCGGCGGTGCCGATCCACAGATAGCCCTGCCGGTCCTGCATCACGGTATAGGCGGCGCTGGACGGCAGCCCGTCGGCGACGCCGTAGCGGCGAAACTGCGGTGTCGACAGCGCTGCCGCCGTCGCCGTCACCGGCGGCGACACGGCGGACACGGCAGCCCACGGCGTGGCGGTCACGGTGCAGCCCACGACCGTGATCAGGCCGATCCGCAGCAGCTGGCGCATGACGTTTTCCCCACTTCCCATGGCGATCATGCCAAATCCGCGCGCGCCGGGCAGCCGGCACGAAACGGA
>DATLSL010000031.1:0-2777 GCA_035534135.1 Rhodanobacteraceae bacterium
CACGGCCATCGACTGGGACGCTCTGCGCGAGGCGCTGGACGGCGAGCTGGCGGCGCGGCCGCCGCGGCAGCGTTTTCTCGCCGGCGGCATCACCTTCTGCGGCATGGTGCCGTTTCGCAGCATCCCGTTCGGCATCGTCGCCGTGCTCGGCCTCGACGACGGCGCGTTCCCGCGCCGCGCCGACGATGCCGGCCTCAATCTCATGGCCACGCACTGGCGCGCGGGCGACCGCGACACCCGCGAGGAAGATCGCTATCTGTTCCTGGAAGCGCTGATGAGCGCGCGCCAGCGGTTGCATCTGAGCTACATCGGCGAGGGCGTGCGCGATGGCCGCGTGCGCAATCCGGCGGCGCCGCTGGCCGAGCTGCACCGACTGCTGCAGGCGCAGTGGCCGCAGGCGCCGTGGCTGCTGCGGCATCCGCTGCAGCCGTTCGACCGCCGCTATTTCGACGGCAGCGACGCGCGTTTCTTCAGCTACGCCCCGCCGCCCGAAGCCGCGGCGACCGCGTCACCTATGGCGCGCATGCGTCCGGGGATCCCGAAGCCGGCACCGGTCGAGCCGATCCGCATCGACGATCTGGAAGCGTTCCTGCGTCACCCGGCACGCTGGTATTTCCGCCAGCATCTGCAGCTGCGCCTGCCCGACGACCGCAGCGAACGCCCGTCCGACGTCGAACCGCTGGCGCTGCAACTGCCACGACAGGCCGGCGTCGAGGCGACGCTGTTCGCCGCCGCGCTCGCCGCCGGTGACGACCCGCCGGCGGCGCCGCCACCCTGGCTGGCGCTGTCCGGACTGCTGCCGTCCGGTGCGCGCGGCGCGGACGCCTATGCGCAGGCGCGCGACAGCGTGACCGACGTACTGATCGCGCTGCGTGAGGTCGCGCCCGATCTGCGCGGGCCTCCGCAATCGGTCGCGATCGATCTCGATCTCGGCGCCGGCCTGCGCCTCACCGGCAACGTCGCCGGCGTCTGGCCGGAGCAGCACCTGCTGCTGCTCGCCAACGGGCGCAAGCTACAGGCGCCGCGCGCCTTGATCCTGCTGCTGCGCGGCTGTGCGCTGACCGCCACCGGCGGCGCGCCGTGGCGCGCGCTGGCGCTACCCGCACCGACCGGCCTGCGCAGCGAGCTGGCGCTGCCGCAGGCGGATGCCGCGCGCGCGCTGCTGCGGCAATGGCTGACGCTGTATCGCGATGCCGCGGCCACGCCGCCACTGCTGTTTCCGGCTGCCGCCTGGGCCTACCTCGGCGCGCGCGCGGACGGCGTCGCCGCCGCCTGCGCGGCGGCGCGGCTGGTCTGGCTGCCGGGCTACAACGGCTATGCCGAGAGCCTTGATCCATACCACGCGCTGGCCGCGCGCGATCGCGATTTCCTCGATCCCGACGGCGCCGACCATGCCGCCTTCGCGGCGCAGGCCGAGGCCGCGTTCGGTCCGCTGCGGGCTGCCGGCGCGACGCCACCCCGATCTGCGCAGGCGCCGGCATGAACGCGCTCGACTGGACCACGCTGGCACTGGACGCGCCGGCCCTGATCGAGGCCAGCGCCGGCACCGGCAAGACGCACACGCTCACCCTGCTCTATTTGCGCCTGCTGCTGGAGCGCAAACTGAGCGTGCGCCAGATCCTGGTCTGCACCTTCACCGAGGCGGCAACCGAGGCGTTGCGCGCGCGCATCCGCCAGCGCATCGAGGAGGCCGAGTCGCTGCTCGCCGGCGACATCGCTGACGCCGCCGAAACGAACCCACTCGCGCACTGGCTGGCGCGGCGCGCAGCGGCTGACAACGACGCCGGCGCGACGCTGCGCACGCGGCTGGCGCTGGCGCGGCTGGAACTGGATCAGGCGGCGGTGTTCACGCTGCATGGTTTCTGCGCGCGCGCGCTGGCGGATTTCCCGTTCGCGGGCCGCGCGCTGTTCGCCCGCGGCGAGTTGCTGGATGCGCGCGCGCTGCGCGACGCCGTCGCGCAGGATCTGCTGCGACGCACGTTCACCGTCAGCGATCCCGATCTGCCCGACGAGCTGCGCGCGCTCGACGAGGCCGAGCTGGCCCAGGCGATGGATCTGGCACTGCAGCATCCGGATGCGACGATCGCCGAGCCCGACCATGCCGTGATCGCCGCCTACCGCACCCGCTGGCAGGCACTGTGCACCGCGCAGACCGCGCGCAGCGTCGCCGCGGTGCTGGCCGGCGAGCCGGCCGACTACCACCTCAACAAGCCGTTCCGGTTGGCGCTGGAGCTGGCGCTGGCGGCCATGCGCGACGGCGACTGGCGCCGCGCGCTGCAGGATGCGCTGGCGCCGGAATCGGGCTCGGCACACAACCAGAACCGGCTCAAGGGCGGCAAGGTACCGCGGCTGGACGACCTGCCCGCGCTGGTCGAGCTGCGCGCGCTGGCCGCGATGCGCCCCGCCATGGTGCGCGCCTGTCGCGCACGGCTGCTGACGACGGCGATGACGGCGGCGCGGCACGAACTGCCGCTGCGCGCACTGGCGCAGCGCGGCCATACCTACGCCGACCTGATCGGCGGCCTGGCCGAGGCGCTGACCGCTGCCCGCGGACACGAGCTGGCCGGAATGCTGCGCGCCGCGTGGCCGGTGGCGCTGATCGACGAGTTCCAGGACACCGACGGCCGCCAGTACGCGATCCTGCAGGCGATCTACGCCGAACGCGGCACGCTGCTGGCGATCGGCGATCCCAAGCAGGCGATCTACGGTTTTCGCGGCGGCGACGTCTATGCCTACCTGCGCGCGGCGCGGGCGCCGGGACTTGTGCACCATGCGCT
>DATLSL010000032.1:0-2028 GCA_035534135.1 Rhodanobacteraceae bacterium
CGCGCACCATCAGCCCATCGGCCGGCAGGTCGAGCACCAGGCGCGGATCGTGCGGCCCGGCGGTCGCGTCATGTAGCTCGCGCAGGGTGCGCAGCATCGCCGCGAGATCGACCGGCTCGGTCACGGTGCGCGACAATTCCGCGTCTACGCGGGAGGCTTCGGACACATCGCTGATGAGTCGGTCGAGCCGGGTCACGTCGTCGGCCATGATGCCAAGCAGTTGGCCGCGGCGGGCGGGATCGTCCATCCGTCGCAAGGTCTCGATCGCGCTGCGGATCGACGAAAGCGGGTTCTTGATCTCGTGTGCCACGTCGGCGGCGAAACGTTCGGTCGCGTCCATGCGGTGCCAGAGCGCGACGGCGGAATCGGCCAGCGCCACGGCGAGCGCGCCGATCTCGTCGTGGCGCGTCAGCAGCGCGCGCGGCACGCTGCCGGTGCGGCCCTCACCCTCGCGCATGTCGGTGGCGGCATTCGCCAGCCGCAGGATCGGCCGCGCGATGGTCAGTGAGAGGTACCACGACATCAGCACCGTCAACACCAGCGCCAGCGCGAACAGGCCGAGGATGGACGTGCGGATCGCGAACAGCGCGCGATCGACGCCACGGGCCTCGCGCGTGAGCAGGATGATGCCGACGGTCTGCTTGTCGCGCCGCACCGGCTCGGCGACGGTGACCAGCAGCCGGTTCCCGGCAGTGCGGCGGATATAGGGCGGCATCTCGCGCGAGTTCTCGGCGCTGGAGAGGCGCATCTCGCCCTTCGCGTTGGGGGCGAGGCCGGTGGCGCCGCCGGCATCCAGCGGGCCGGGCGCGGGGCGAGGGACCAGTGCCTGGACCTGGTCGTACAGCCAGTCGATCGCCGCGCGAATCGGGCTGCCCGCGCCATCGCGCGGGAACGCCTCGCGCGGGCCGGCGCCGGTGCCGGCGAGTCCGAGAGCGGAATCGGCGATCACCGTGCCGTCCGGGCCATAGAGACGCGCCTGCGCGTCCGGGGTTGGTTCGGTCAGCCGCCAGAGCAGCGGGCGGGCCACGTCGGCGATGACGCTCGCCTGCTTGCCGTCGATGCGCACCGCGCTTTGCGCCAGCGCGCCGGCATAGACGCGCGCCTGTTCGCGCAGCGCGCCGACCTCGTTTTCCAGCAGGCCGTTCTGGTATTGGTCCAGATAGAGCAGGGCCGCGAGCAGCAGGGCCAGCGGCAGGATGTTCACCAGCAGCAGCCGGCGCATCAGGGGCGAGACCCAGCGCGGGCGGGGCGCGCGGCGCGGCGGCGCCGAGAGCGGCCCGGCCGGCATGTCAATGCTCCTTGTAGCGGTACCCGATGCCGTAGAGGGTCTCGATCCGCTCGAACTCCTCGTCGCGGGCGCGGAACTTCTTGCGGATGCGCTTGATGTGGCTGTCGATCGTGCGATCATCGACATAGATGTTCTCGCCGTAGGCGGCATCGATCAGCTGGTCACGGCTTTTCACCATGCCCGGCCGCGCGGCGAGCGCCTTGACCAGCAGGAATTCGGTGACGGTGAGCTGGATGTCCTCGCCTTTCCACAGGCATTGGTGTTTGGTCTCGTCGAGCGTCAGTTCGCCGCGCGCGATCACACCGCCGGGGGCGGCGCCGGAGCCTTCGGCGCGGGAGACCTCATTGCGCCGCAGCAGCGCGCGGATGCGTTCCAGCAGCAGGCGCTGGCTGAACGGCTTGCGGATGTAGTCGTCCGCGCCGAGGCGCAGGCCCATGAGCTCGTCCACCTCCTCGTCCTTGGAGGTGAGGAAGATCACCGGCATGGCGCTGCGCGCGCGCAGCCGTTGCAGCAGCTCCATCCCGTCCATGCGCGGCATCTTGATATCGAGCACGGCGAGATCGACCGGGCGCGCGATGAGGCCTTGCAGGGCGCTTTCGCCGTCCGTGTAGGTGCGGACCTGGTAGCCTTCCTGCTCCAGGGTCATGGCGACGGAGGTCAGGATATTGCGGTCGTCATCGACGAGGGCGATGGTCTGGGGCATGGGAATGGGTTCCGGGCCAAGGGGGCCGTGCCGACGG
>DATLSL010000033.1:0-6742 GCA_035534135.1 Rhodanobacteraceae bacterium
GCGCGTATAGACCGGATAGCCGGCCAGGCCCTGTTCCTGCGCGCGCTTGATCTCGGCGTCCCAGTAGGCGCCCTTGACCAGGCGCACGCACCAGCGGCGACCGGCATGCCGAGCGCTGTCGGCCAGCCAGTCGATCACGAATGGCGCGCGCTTCAGGTAGGCCTGTACGGCGAGACCGAAGCCGTTCCAGCCGGCCAGCGACGGATGCGCGAACACCGCGCCGATCACATCCAGCGAGAGCTCGAGGCGATCGGCCTCTTCGGCATCCACGGTCATGCCGATGCCTTGCGCCTTGGCCAGCTGCGCCAGTTCCAGCAGCACGGCGGTCAGCTCGGTGCGCGCGCGGGCGCGCTGGCCGACCTCGTAACGCGGATGCAGCGCCGACAGCTTGACCGAGATCGAAGGCGCATCGAGCACGTCGGTCCACGGCCCGCGCTTGCCCAGCGCCAGGATCGCATCCCGGTACGCCTGCAGGTAGCGCGCGGCGTCGGGCGCGGTCAGCGCGGCCTCGCCGAGCATGTCGTAGGAATAGCGGTAGGCGCGGTGCTCCTTGCCGGCGGCGCGGTCGAGGGCTTCGTCGATGCTGCGGCCCATCACGAACTGGTGGCCCATGATGCGCATCGCCTGGCGCACCGCCAGCCGCACCAGCGGATCGCCGGCGCGCGCGGTCAGGCGCTTGAGCGCGCCTTTGAAGTCGCGCTCGGTCTCCGCGCCCAGGCGCACCAGCCGTCCGGTCAGCATCAGGCCCCAGGTGGAGGCGTTGACGAACAGCGAGTCGCTCTTGCCGAGATGCTTTTCCCAGTCGGCCTCGCCCAGCTTGTCCTGGATCAGGCGATCGGCGGTGCCGGCGTCGGGAATGCGCAGCAGCGCCTCGGCCACGCACATCAGCAGCACGCCCTCTTCGCTGGACAGGTCGTACTGGCGCATGAAGGACTCGACCGCGGTCTGCTCGCCGGCGCGCGTACGCACGCGTTCGACCAGCGCGGCGGCGCGGGTCAGCACCGCTTCTCGCGCATCCGGATCGAGCCGCGCCGCGCGCAGCAGGTCGCCGACCGCGGCGTCCTCGTCGCGCAGCCAGGCGGCGGTGATCGCGGCGCGCAGCGGGTCACCGGGGCCGGGCAGTTCGGAGCGGAGCAGATCGGCGGTCACGGATTCGGTCGTCATCGGGTGGCGCTGGCGCGCGCAGCCGGTGATTGTAGAGGCCGGGTTCGCGGCATACCACGGTGCTGCCGGCCTGCGGCAGGTTGCCGCAGCTGCCGCGACATTGCATGCAACTTGACCGCCATCATGGCGAGCACCGTGACAGCATTCTTGCTGCGCACGTGCGGCGGGAAGTATTCTTGCCCAGCTGAAGGGACACGAAACCGCGTGATTGCCGTCGAGCCCCCCGCGTCACCGAGCCAGCCGCTGGTGTTCTGGATCCGGCCCAACCGGTCACTCAGCCGGCGCGGCATGATGACGCTGTGGGGCGTGCTGGCGGGGTCGTCGATGCTGGTGGCGCTGGTCAGTGGCGTGGTCGGCAATGCTTACGCGGCGCTGTTCGCGCTGGTCGAGTCGGGTGCCCTGGCGCTGGCGCTGGCGGCGGCCTGGAAGGCCGGCGCGCGCGCCGAGCGCATCCGCTATGCCGAGGATGCGCTGGAGATCCATGCGTTTCCCTCGGGCGAGCAGCGCGCCCGGTTTCAGCCGTACTGGGTGCGGCTGGGCTGGAGGCCCGGCAACGGACATCGCCGGCTGATGCTGGGGTCGCACGGACGCGAGATCGAAATCGGTGCGTTTCTCGGCGACGAGGAGCGCGAGCAGCTGCATCAGCGGCTTGAGCTTTTGCTGGCACGGGTGCATCAGCCCGCGCGGCGCGAACACGAACCCTCGGGGAACTGACGATGAGGCGAGGCAGCATGAGTTGGACGGCACGGATCGGCGCGGCGCTGACCCTGGCGCTGGCGGCGGGCAGCGCTGCGGCGGCCAGCGGTCATCCGGTACCGTGGCAGCTGAACATGACCGAGGGCGCCTCGCCGCTCTCGCACCAGGTCTACGACCTGCACATGCTCGCGTTCTGGGTGTGCGTCGGCATCGGCGTGGTGGTGTTCGGCGCGATGATCATCGCCATGGTGCGCTTCCGCAAATCCAGGGGCGCGATCGCCGAAACCTGGACTCACAATGCCAAGCTCGAGGTGCTCTGGACCGTGATCCCGGTGCTGATCCTGATCGCGCTGGCGTATCCGGCGACGCGCATCCTGATCAACGAAAGCAATACCGGCGACGCCGGTCTGACGGTCAAGGTCACCGGCTTCCAGTGGAAGTGGCGCTACGACTACGTCGACTACCAGGGCCGCCCGGTCAATCGCGTCGGCTTCATCTCCAAGTTGGCGTTCAAGAGTGACGAAGCGCGCCAGCTCGATTCCGGCATCAATCCCGACACGATCAAGTCGAAGACCGGCTACGGCGACTATCTGCTCGACGTGAATCACCCGCTGGTGCTGCCGACCCATACCAAGATCCGTTTCGTGATCACCGCTGGCGACGTCATCCACGGCTGGTGGGTACCGGCGCTGGGCTGGCAGGCCGACGCCGTACCGGGCCTGATCCACGACATGTGGGGCGAGATCGACACGCCCGGTACCTACCGTGGCCAGTGCGCGCAGCTGTGCGGACAGGATCACGCCTACATGCCGATCGTGATCAAGGCGGTGGCGCCGGCCGCATTCCAGGGCTGGCTGGCGGCGCAGGAATCCCACGCCCGGCTCGGCACCATCGCGCGCACCGCGCAGATCATCCCCGCTCCCGCATCCGCCCCCCAGGGCTGACCAGTTCACCGAGAGGCAGCACGCATGGCGACCCACGCAGCCACCCACGACGACCACGACGCCAAGCCGGGCTTTGCGCAGCGCTGGTTGTTCGCGACCAACCACAAGGACATCGGCACGCTGTACCTGGTGTTCTCGCTGATCATGTTCTTCATCGGCGGGTCGATGGCGATGATCATCCGCGCCGAGCTGTTCAAGCCCGGACTGCAGCTGGTGCAGCCGTATTTCTTCAACGAAATGACGACGATGCACGCGCTGGTGATGATCTTCGGCGCGGTGATGCCGGCGTTCGTCGGTCTGGCCAACTGGATGATCCCGATGATGATCGGTGCGCCGGACATGGCGCTGCCGCGGCTGAACAACTGGTCGTTCTGGATCCTGCCGTTCGCGTTCGTGCTGCTACTGTCGACGCTGTTCATGCCGGGCGGCGCACCCGCCGCGGGCTGGGTGATGTATCCGCCGCTGGTGCTGCAGGGCGGCGACTCGATCGCGTTCATGATCTTCGCCATCCACCTGATGGGCATCAGCTCGATCATGGGCGCGATCAACATCATCGCGACCATCCTCAATCTGCGCGCGCCGGGGATCGATCTGCTGAAAATGCCCCTGTTCGTGTGGACCTGGCTGATCACCGCCTTCCTGCTGATCGCGGTGATGCCGGTGCTGGCCGGCGCGGTGACCATGCTGCTGACCGACAAGTTCTTCGGCACCAGCTTCTTCAATGTCGCCGGTGGCGGTGATCCGCTGCTCTTTCAGCACATCTTCTGGTTCTTCGGGCATCCCGAGGTGTACATCATGATCCTGCCGGCGTTCGGGATCATCTCGGAGATCATCCCCACCTTCTCGCGCAAGCCGCTGTTCGGCTACAAGCCGATGGTGTACGCCACCGCCTCGATCGCGTTCCTGTCGTTCATCGTCTGGGCGCACCACATGTTCACGGTCGGCCTGCCGCTGGGCGGCCTGCTGTTCTTCATGTACGCGACCATGCTGATCTCGGTGCCCACCGGCGTGAAGGTGTTCAACTGGGTCACCACGATGTGGAAGGGTTCGCTGACCTTCGAGACGCCGATGCTGTTCGCGGTGGCGTTCGTGATCCTGTTCACCATCGGCGGCTTTTCCGGCGTGATGCTGGCGCTGGTGCCGGCCGACTTCCAGTATCACAACACCTACTTCGTGGTCGCGCATTTCCACTACGTGCTGGTGACCGGCGCGGTGTTCGCGATCATGGCCGCCGTGTACTACTGGATGCCGAAATGGACCGGCCACATGTACAGCGAGCGCTGGGGCCGGATCCACTTCTGGAGCAGCGTCATCTCCGTCAACGTGCTGTTCTTCCCGCAGCACTTCCTCGGTCTGGCCGGCATGCCGCGGCGCATCCCCGATTACAACGTTGCCTTCGCCAACTGGAACATGGTCAGTTCGATCGGCGGCTTCTGGTTCGGCCTGTCGCAGCTGATCTTCGTCGGCAACATCGTCTACACCGTGTATTTCTCCAGGCACAAGGCCGAGGCGCGCGTCTGGGAAGGCGCCCGCGGCCTCGAGTGGACGCTGCCGTCGCCGGCGCCGCACCATACCTTCGAGGTACCACCGGTAATCATGCCGGGCATGCTCGCGCACGACGACGTCAGCCACTGACAGGCCGCCGCGCCGGGTCTTGCATGACCCGGCGCCCGATCCCGACGATGACCCGCGAAACTCCCCGCAAGCCGGACGCCGGCGCCGCCGCCCGCCTCCGCGCCGCGCGCCGTACCGCGCTGATCCTTGGCGCGGTGGCGCTGGCGTTCTACATCGCATTCGTGCTGCGCATGACGGTATGGAAGTAAAGCCGTCCATGTTCCACAGCGACCCCCGGCGCGTGCCGACCCTGGCGCTGGCGGCCTGCGCCGGCATGTTCCTGTTCGGTTTCGCGATGGTGCCGCTGTATCGCCTGGTCTGCGGGCACGTGCTCGGCATCTTGGCTTACACTTTCTACGAGAACCCGCTCGCCGCGGGCACCGCGACGGTCGCGGCGGCTCCGGCGGGTTGACCGACAGGGGAATGATGACCATGGCACAGCAGCAAGGCGCCTATTACGTACCGCACGGCAGCAAGTGGCCGATCATCGGGGCGGTCGGCTTGTTCGCCTTCATGTGGGGCGCGGCGCACTGGGTCAACGGCAACGAGACGGAGGGACACATCTCGATCGCGATCGGCGCGGCGATCATCCTGACCATGCTGTTCGGCTGGTTCCGCACCGTGATCCGCGAGTCCAACGGCGGCATCTACAACAAGCAGGTGGACCTGTCATTCCGTCTCGGCATGATGTGGTTCATCTTTTCCGAGGTGATGTTCTTCGCCGCCTTCTTTGGCGCGCTGTTCTACACCCGCGGGTTGTCGGTGCCATGGCTGGGCGGCGCCGGCCACGGCGCGGCCACCAACTACTTTCTGTGGCGCGGTTACACCGCCGCCTGGCCGACCAACGGCCCGCTGGACATCGGCGGCGCCTTCCACACCATTCCGGCCTGGGGCGTGCCGCTGCTCAACACGCTGGTCCTGCTGTCGTCGGGTGTGACCATCACCGTCGCCCACCACGCGCTCAAGGCCGGCTATCGCAAGCAGCTGCTGGTGTTCCTCGGGTTCACCATCCTGCTCGGCATGACCTTCCTGTGGTTCCAGGCGCACGAGTACATCGAGGCCTATACCCACCTCAACCTGACCCTGCACAGCGGCATCTACGGCTCGACCTTCTTCCTGCTGACCGGATTTCACGGCCTGCACGTGACGCTGGGCACGATCATGCTGATCGTGATCTGGCTGCGCTGCGCCAAGGGCGATTTCTCCAGGGACAGCCACTTCGGTTTCGAGGCGGTGGCCTGGTACTGGCACTTCGTGGACATCGTCTGGGTGATGCTGTTCCTGTTCGTGTACGTGCTTTGAGCGTGACCGCGCGCCGGGTGCGTGCGTGATGCAATGGAGCCGGCAAGCAGCCGGCTCCGGCTGCAGCAGCAGACAAGCATGAAAGGCTGCGGGCCGCCGCGCGCCGGGACCGGCGTCAGCCGCCGATGTTGTGCGGATGCAGCAGGCCGGTGGCGATGCCGATGATCACCAGCACGATCAGCAGCACCGAAAAGCCGATGCGGCGGGTCAGCGCCCAGGCGGTGCGGCTGCTGCCGCCGCGGTCGGTCATCATGAAAAACAGCGCCTGGCCGAGGCTGAACAGCGCGGCCAGCAGTACCACGATCAACAGGGCTTTGAAGAGAGTGGCCATGAGCCTGTGCATCCGGTCCGGAACCGCTTCGAGTATAAGCCGCGACGAGGTGGCGCCGCGTTGATGCGCCTGCGGCGGCCGTCGTGGTTTGCGGTGCTGTTGACGCTGGCCGGCGTGGTGTTGTTCGTGCGCCTGGGCGTCTGGCAACTGCATCGCGCCGCTTACAAGGAGCAGCTGCTGGCGGCCTTCAGCCATGCCACCAGCGCGCCGCTGCTGCCGTTCGCCGAGGTCGCCGGACGCGTGCCGCACGATCACTACCGGCACGTGCAGGTGTACGGCGCCTTCGTGCCGAGACGCAGCTATGTGCTCGACGACCGCGCTGTGCACGGCGTCGACGGCGTCGACGTGTTCCTGCCCTTCAAGCCGGCGGGTCGCGATCGCGTGCTGCTGGTCAACATGGGCTTTCTGCCACGGCAGGGTCCGCAGCAGCGCATTCCGGGTTTGCCGCCGATCCCGGTTGGTCCGCAGCGCCTGACCGGTCTCTACGCGCCGCCGCCGCTGCCCGGCTTCAAGATGGGCGGCAATCAGCTCGCGCAGCAAAGTCGCTGGCCCAAGCTGACAACTTACCTCGATCTGCGCCAGGTGGCCGCCGACCTCGGTCAGGGCGTGGATCCGGGCGTGCTGCTCAGCGATCCCGATCCGGCGCAGGTCTACCTGCGCATATGGACGCCCACCTTCATGCCGCCGGCCC
>DATLSL010000034.1:0-2576 GCA_035534135.1 Rhodanobacteraceae bacterium
CCGCATCAGGATCAGTCGCGGCGTGATCATCGCCAGATACGACGCCGTCCCATCCGACCACGTATCGGAATACGCGAACTGCTCGATCACCGTCGGCTTCTGCTCCAGCTCGACGCCCGGCAAGCTGACCTTGGTGCGGTAGTCGGCCTTGGAATCGAACGGCGGATCGATATAGATCAGGTCGACCTTGCCGCGCAGGCTGGGCGTGTGTTCGTCGCCGGCCAGCAGCGCGGCCATCGCCAGCAGGTTGTCGCCGTAGATCAGCCGGTTGGTCCAGTCGGTATGGCCCTCGTCACCCAGATGCGCCTGCCGGCTTGCGGCGGTGATCCAGTCGCTGTCGCGAGTGTCTTTCGACGGCAGCACCCACTCGCGCGTCTGCAGGCTGACCCGGTGGCGCCCTTCGAGCCCCTCCAGGATCTTTTCGGCCTGCTGCCGTCCGCGGGCGACGATCTCGGGGAGCTGCTCCAGCAGGGACTTGGGCATGGCGACGGTCGGCAGGGATGCAGGCAGCATGAAAGCAAAACTTTCCATAAAGAGAAAGCAATACTTTCGATGCGAGCGATCCCCGGGCCTAACGTCGGGGCCATGAAGAAGGAACAAGCAGCGTTCGCCGAGCGCCTGAACGCAGCACTGGCCACGGCCGCCATCGATGCAAGCCCGGCCGAACTGGTGAAACTGCTTGCGCGCCACGGCGGCAGCCCGGTCACGCCGCAGGCGGTCTCCGGCTGGCTCAACGGCAGGCACCTGCCGAAGCAGGCCAACATGCGCGCGCTCGCCAGGATCGTCGGCCTACAGCCATACGAATTGCAGTACGGCGGCAAGGCGGGGCAGGGCGTACGGGAGCCGCGTGCCGCGTGGCCGGATCATCTGGGCGGCCCTGATCGACTGGCTTTCGAGGCATTTCTGGCGCTGCCGGCTGCGCACCGCAGACTGCTGCGCGATCTGATCGCGGCATTTGCCGAGGCGTCATCACGCAAAGCGCGTCCGTAACGGGCGGACGAGCGTGCGACGCACTGCGGACGGGGGATCAGCGCAGCGGAAGCCGGGGTATCGAAGAAGCGGCGCGATGGTGCCTGATGCATTCCCCGGATTGCGGTGGCCGCCAACCGGGTGACACGCTTGCAGCGATGTCAGGCCGAGGGCGAAGCCCGAAGCATCTCAGCCTTGGTTTGGGCGGCGCGACACAGCCTTGGCGTGTGCCGCTGCGCAAGATGCTTCGCTACGCTCAGCATGACAGGGTTCCTTCGAGGCGCCAGGCCGCAGTCGCGGCGCGCGTGCTTGCCGCTCAGCACTCGATGACGTTGACGGCGAGGCCGCCGCGCGAGGTCGCGGGGCCGGCGCTTTCGCGCTGCGTTGAAGCGCAGCGTGAGCCGGCTTCGCGGGCGCGCCGTGAACCGGCGCGCGGGGAGTGGAAACAGCAACCTCGCGCCGGATGGGTGCGATGACGCGGGGGCCTGCCGCTCAGCACTCGATCACGTTGACGGCCAAGCCGCCGCGCGAGGTTTCCTTGTACTTGTCCTTCATGTCGTTGCCGGTGTCGCGCATGGTCTTGATCACCTTGTCCAGCGACACCCGGTGCTTGCCGTCGCCGCGCAGCGCCATGCGGCTGGCGTTGATCGCCTTGACCGCGCCCATCGCGTTGCGCTCGATGCAGGGGATCTGCACCAGGCCGCCGATTGGGTCGCAGGTCAGGCCGAGGTTGTGCTCCATGCCGATCTCGGCGGCGTTCTCGACCTGGCCGATGCTGCCGCCCAGCGCGGCGGTCAGGCCGCCGGCGGCCATCGAGCAGGCGACGCCGACCTCGCCCTGGCAGCCAACCTCGGCGCCGGAGATCGAGGCGTTTTCCTTGTACAGGATGCCGATTGCGGCGGCGGTCAGCAGGAAGGTGAACACGCCGTCCTCGTTGGCGCCGGGACAGAAACGGTCGTAGTAGTGCAGTACCGCCGGTACGATGCCGGCCGCGCCGTTGGTGGGCGCGGTGACCACGCGGCCGCCGGCGGCGTTTTCCTCGTTGACCGCCAGCGCGTACAGGTTGACCCAGTCGAGGATGCTCAGCGGATCGCGCAGACAGGCTTCGGGCTGCGCGCGCAGCTCGGCGGCCATCGCCGGTGCGCGCCGCTTCACTTTCAGGCCGCCCGGCAGCGTGCCGGGTGAACGCAGGCCGCGCGCGACGCAGTCCTGCATCGCCTGCCAGAGCGTGCGCAGGCCGTCGCGGATCTCGGCGTCGCTGCGCCAGGCGCGTTCGTTCTCGAGCATCACCGTGGCGATGGTCTTGCCGGTCTGCGCACAGATCGCCAGCAGCTCGTCGCCGCTGTGGAAGGGATGCGGCAGCGGCGTGGTGTCGGCGACGATGCGGTTCTCGGCAGCCTCGTCGTGATTGACCACGAAGCCGCCGCCGACCGAGTAGTAGTCGCGCGTCGCCAGCAGCTCGCCGGCGGCGTTCCAGGCGGAAAAGCGCATGCCGTTGGAATGATGCGGCAGCTTCTGGCGCTTGTTGAACACCAGATCCTTTGCCTCGTCGAAGGCGATCGGATGCCGCCCCAGCAGGCGGATGCGCTTCTCGCCGCGGATGCGTT
>DATLSL010000035.1:0-2149 GCA_035534135.1 Rhodanobacteraceae bacterium
CCAGACTCTGCCGTTCGGTGGAGACGACGGCCAGCACCTGGCCCGCGTGCACCTCCTGCCCTTCGCGCACATCGATGCGCTGCATTCGGCCCGAAGCCGGGGCAGTCATCGTCTGCAGACCCATGACCGGCGCCAGCGTTACGCTGACGCGCACCCGGCGGGTGTACTCGCCAAGGGCCGCAAAGGACGACAGCGCTAGCGCGAGCCCGATCGCGCCGAGGCTCAATATCCGGGCCGTCAACGGCGTGGCCAGACGGATATCGCCAAGCCCATGCTGCTGCTTGGCTTGCAGCGCTTCGTCCCGAAACAGCGGCAACGGACGGCTCATCCCCCGAACCCCTGATCGTGGCAGCGTCCCCACGCCGTCTCAGGCCTATCAACGTATTTCTTTTTGTATACGTACTAAATATGGAAAGTCGCAAAATTGCGTAGCTCGCCCCCTTCTCGACCTGTCGGTCCGGGACCACAGAGCCGTTTGCGAAGTGTGCGTTCGGTGTGCGCAAAAACGGGCGCGCGCCGCGCTTTAGACGGATGTCGCGACGCGTTCCGCCAAGCCCCGAAACTGCAGCGCCTCGGCCAGATGCGCGCGACCGACGCCGACCTGGCCGCCGTCGAGGTCGGCGATGGTGCGGGCGACACGCAGCACGCGGTGATAGCCGCGTGCGGACAGATCCAGGCGCTCCGCGGCGCGCTCGAGCAGGGCACGCTCGGCGGCGCCCAGCGCGCAGTCATGCTCGATCGCGCGGGCACCGAGTTCGGCGTTGGCGCGGCCGCCGCGGGTCTGCGCGAGCTGGCGCGCGGCGATCACCCGCGCGCGCACGCTGGCGCTGTCCTCGTCGTGCGCTCCGCGCGGCGCGCCGAGATCGGCCAGCGCCACCCGCGGCACCTCGACCTTGATGTCGATGCGGTCGAGCAGCGGGCCGGACACGCGGCCGCGATAGCGCGCGATCTGCTCGGGCGTGCAGCGGCAGCGCCCGCGCGGATCGCCGGCGTAGCCGCAGGGACAGGGGTTCATCGCCGCGACCAGCTGGAACTGCGCCGGAAACTCGGCCTGGTGCGCGGCGCGCGAGATGGCGATGCAGCCCGATTCCAGCGGCTCGCGCAGCACCTCCAGCACGTGGCGATCGAACTCCGGAAGTTCGTCCAGAAACAGCACGCCATGATGGGCCAGCGAGATCTCGCCCGGCCGCGGCAGCGAGCCGCCGCCGACCAGCGCCACCGCCGACGCGGTGTGGTGGGGAGCGCGATAGGGGCGTTGCAACCAGTGTCCGGGATCGATCGTCTGGCCTGCGACCGAGCGCACCGCGCACGACTCCAGCGCCTCGTGCTCGGCCAGCGGCGGCAGGATGCCGGGCAGGCGCGCGGCGAGCATGGTCTTGCCGGTCCCCGGCGGTCCGACCAGCAGCAGGTGATGACCGCCGGCGGCGGCAATTTCCAGCGCGCGCCGCGCCTGCAGCTGGCCGCGCACGTCGGCGAGGTCGAGCCCCGCCGCCGCACCGGGTTCGACCACGGCCGCGACCGGCGTCTCCAGTTCGCCGGCGCCGCGCAGCCAGGCACACACATCGGCGAGGCTGTCGGCGACGCGCACATCGACGCCCTCGACCAGCGCCGCCTCGATGGCGTTGCCGCGCGGCACCACTACGTGCCGCTGCTGCGCACGCGCGTGCAGCAGGGCCGGCAGTACGCCGATCACCGGCCGCAACGCGCCCGACAGCGCCAGCTCGCCGAAAAATTCGCAGCCGCCCAGGCGTTCGCGCGGCACTTGGCCGCCGGCAGCGAGGATGCCGAGCGCGATGGCGAGATCAAAACGGCCGCCGTCCTTGGGCAGATCGGCCGGCGCCAAGTTCACCGTCACCCGCCGCGACGGGTACTCGAAGCGGGTGGCCTGGATGGCGACGCGCACGCGGTCGCGCGCCTCGCGCACGGCGGCCTCGGGCAGGCCGACGATCGCAGTGCCGGGCAGGCCGCCGGACAGGTGCACTTCGACCAGCACCTGCGGTGCGGCGACGCCGACCTGGGCGCGGGTGAGGGTGACGGCAAGGCTCATGGCGTGGGCATGCAGGGCCGTCCCCGGCCGATCCAGGGTGGGAGGGCAGGAACCGGGTACGACCCCGGAAGGGTTTCAGCGCGCGCGCGAACCCGACTGCAG
>DATLSL010000036.1:0-12880 GCA_035534135.1 Rhodanobacteraceae bacterium
TGCGCTCGTAGCGATCCATCAGGCGGACTCGAGACGACAGAGTCCGCAGCATGCCGAGCGCGCTGCGCCGCGGCAAGCGCGGACGTGACGGCGGATGCCGGCTTCCTGTAAAAGCGAATGTTCTACGACGGACGCGGGGCCGAGGCGATGGACGCACAGGCGTGGGCGACAGTTGCAATCCTGCTGGCCGCGGTCGTGCTGTTCGTCAGCGAGCGCGTGCGCATGGACGTGGTTGCGCTGCTGGTGCTGGTGGCACTGGCGGCGCTGCGCATCCTCACGCCCACGCAGGCGCTTTCCGGTTTCAGCAACGAAACGACGCTGACGGTGGCAGCGATGTTCGTGCTCAGCGCCGGCGTGCAGCACACCGGCGCGCTGCAGCCGCTGGGCCGGCTGCTGGAACGCATCCGCCAGCCCTGGCTGCTGACACTGTCGGTAATGGTGGTGGTCGCAGTGCTGTCGGCATTCATCAACAACACCGCGATGGTGGCGGTGTTCCTGCCGCTGATCCTGGCGGTGTGCGCGCGCAACGGCATGTCGGCGTCGCGGGTGCTGATGCCGATGGCCTTCGCCTCGCAGATGGGCGGCGTGTCGACGCTGATCGGCACCTCGTCCAACCTGCTCATGGACACGCTGGCGCAGCAACGCGGGATGCGGCCGTTCGGCATGTTCGAGTTCAGCCTGCTGGGCGCGATCAGCACCGCGGTCGGCATTGTCTACATGATCCTGGTCGGGCGCTGGCTGCTGCCGGCGCGACGCGATGTCGAGCTGACCCAGGTCTGGCAGCTGGGCAAGTACATCACCGAGTTGCGGGTGATGCCGGACTCGCCGCTGATCGGTCACAGCGTGGCCGAAGCCAAGCTCGCCGAAGACCACGGCATCTTCGTGCTGGAACTGCTGCGCGGCGAGGAGCATCTGGGCTCGCCGCGGGCACAGACGATCGCCGCCGGCGACATCCTGCTGGCACGCGGTGACTGGAGCGCGCTGGACCAGCTGCGCGAGCGCCAGCGGCTGGAGCTGGAGCCCGAGTTCCAGCTGCACGACACCGACTTCGGCAAGGGCGAGGGCGTGCTGGCCGAGGTGATGATCGCGCCGGGCTCGCGGCTGATCGGCCGCACCCTGACCGAACTCGATTTTCGCTGGAGCTACAACGCCACCGTGCTCGCGATGCACCGCCGTGGCCAGGTTCTGCGCGAGCAGTTGCGCGACGTGCGCCTGAATCCGGGCGACGTGCTGCTGCTGTTGCTGCCGGCGACCGAGCTGGCGGTGATCCGCAAGCATTCCGGCCTGATCGTGCTCAGCGAACGCGAACACGCCGCCGCCGCGCGACGACGCGCGCCGCTGGCGCTCGGCATCGTGCTGGCGGTGGTGGTGGTGGCCGCGCTGAACTGGCTGCCGATCATGATCGCCGCCCTGCTCGGCTGTCTGCTGATGGGGGCGACCCGCTGCATCGACACCGCAAGCGCCTACGAGGCGGTGGACTGGAAAGTGATCGTGATGCTGGGCGCGATCATGCCGCTGGGGCTGGCGCTCGACCATACCGGTGTCACCCGCCTGTTTGCCGGCGCGGTGCTGGGCGCGATCGGGCACTACGGTCCGTGGACGATGCTGCTGGTCGTGTACCTGATGACCGCACTGCTGACCGAAATGATGGGCCACATCACCTCGGTGGTGCTGATGGTGTCGGTGGCGATTTCGACCGCGGCCGGAATGCACGTCGATGCGCGACCGTTCCTGGTCGCGGTGGCCTTCGCCGCCGCGACCTCGTTCGCCACCCCGGTGGGCTACCAGACCAACACCATGGTCTACAGTGCCGGCGGCTACCGCTTCACCGACTTCGTCAAGGTCGGCATCCCGCTGATCCTGCTGTTTTGCACGATCGCGATGCTGCTGATCCCGCGTCTGTGGCCTTTCTGAACGGCCGCAGCGTCAGCCCTCGATCCGGACCCGCCACGCTGGCAAACTCGCGGGTCCACCGGGGTACCGTCGCATCACGCCGAGTCCCTGCTCCCATCGCCCGCCATCCGGACCCCTCATGCGCACGCACCTGCTCGTCCCGCTGCTCACTCTCGCCCTGCTGCCTGCCGCCGCCTGCGCCGACGACAGCACCACCCTGCCCGGCAGCGCGCGCCTGCCCACCGCCGCCACCAGCACCGGCTGGAACGGCGAGGGCCAGCTGGGTCTCGCCGCCACCACCGGCAATACCCGTTCGCAGAGCCTCAACGCGGGGCTCAAGTTCAGCTACGAGGACAGCCAGTGGAAGGACACCTTCGACTTCAGCGCCCTGCGCAGCCGCGGCGAGGTCAGCACCGCCACCATCGTCAATGGCCAGCCGGTCACGTTCAATCGCTTCGCGGTGACCGCCAACCGCTACACCTTCGATGCCGCATCCGGCTTGAAGCTGGACAACCGCAACGCGCTGTTCAGCGACCTGCGTTACGACCACGACGATTTTTCGCCCTACCGCTACCAGACCGTGGTGTCGGTGGGCTATGACCGCGCCGTGATCAAGACCCCCGCGACCGAGCTGGCGTTCGAGGCCGGCCCCGGCTACAAGCGCTACCGCGAAGCCGGAATCAGCCAGGAACGCGGCGCGCTGATCGGCCGCGGCCTGATGGCCTTCCGCCATCAGCTGACCGCCAGCACCCGCATCGAGGACCACCTGCTGATCGAGGCGGCCAGCTTCAACACCTACACCCAGAATGACGCCAGTCTGGTGGTAGACATGAACAAACGCCTGGCACTGAAGGTCGGCTATCAGGTGCGCCACAACAGCAACATCGGCGCCGCGATCGTCAGCGGCGTGGCGACCGGCAACGCCAAGACCGACACCCTGCTGACCACCAACCTGGTCTACAACTTCTAGCGCCATGATGCAGCGTCGCAAACGCGCGCTGCAGTGTCGTGGTGTCGGAGAGCCACAGGCTCGCACGTCGCAGCCCCCGCCCCCTCACCCTGACCCTCTTCCCCAAGTGCGCTTGGGGGAGAGGGAATTGCACGCACACGTGCCGTAGCGCGCGCCGGAAGTTACAGACCCGATGGGTCGAGCCTTCAAGCCCTCTGCTCCGGCTTGGCCGAGGGAGGGGGTTGGGTGAGGGGACGGGGACCGCATCTCCAACCACGATCGGGCAACAGGGCTGCGCGACCGAAACTGCGCTTCGCGCGGGCAGCATCAGCGACCCAGCAGCGCTCCTGCGCCCTGCGCCAGCAGCGCGGCGGCGACCGCACGGCCCAGGTCCTGGGGTGCGGACAGCGCGCCCTCACCCTGCGCGCGCAGCAGGCGGCCACTCGCGCTGTCGCCGACCATGCCGTACAGGCTCAGTCCGCGCTCGCCGACCACGCACCAGGCGCCGACCGGCACCGTGCAACTGCCGCCCAGCGCGGCGTTGAGCGCACGCTCGGCCCGGATCGCGGTGCGCGTGTCGGCATCTTCCAGCGGTGCCAGCAGCTCGGCCACGCGCGCATCGCCGGCACGAATTTCCACCGCGATCGCCGCCTGTCCCGGTGCCGGCAGCCAGTTCGGTGCCGTGAGACGGGCACGGATGCGCGCCGCCAGCCCCAGCCGCTCGAGCCCGGCCGCGGCCAGCAGAATGGCGTCGTAATGGCCGGCGTCGAGCCTGGCCAGCCGCGTGTTGACGTTGCCGCGCAAATCGACGATCTGCAGATCGGGCCGCAACGCCCGCAGCTGCGCGGTACGCCGCAGCGACGAGGTACCCACCCGCGCGCCGGCCGGCAGCGCCGCCAGCGCGTCGTGGCGGGTACTGACGAAAGCATCGGCGGCATCGGCACGCGGCAGCACCGCGGCCAGCGCAAAGCCCGTTTCCAGTTCGGCTGGCACGTCCTTGAGCGAGTGCACGGCCAGATCGGCGCGGCGCTCCAGCATCGCCACTTCGAGTTCTTTCAGGAACAAACCCTTGCCGCCGAGCTCGGCCAGGGCGCGATCGAGCACCTGGTCGCCACGCGTGGTCATCGGCAGCAGTTCGACGCTCAGCCGCGGATGCGCGGCACGCAGCAGCGCAGCAACGTGTTCGGCCTGCCACAGCGCAAGCGCGCTCTGGCGAGTGGCGATGCGCAGGATGTTCAAGCGCTGGCAACTCCCGATGTCATTCGGCGCGCAACAGTTCGCGCAACGCGGGCAGGTTGCGGCGGCTGACCTCGGGCGCGAGATCGCTGCCGGCGATCTGCGCGACGGTACGGCCGTCGGGCAGGAACTTCAGGCCCAGAAGGCGCTCGCGCGGTACCAGGCAATTGCGGTGCAGACGCACGAAGCGGCCCGGAAACTCCTGCTCGAGCTGCTTGAGCGATTCCTCGATCAGCAGGCTGCCCTCGCGGTAATGCACGGTGACGTACTTGTCGTCCGCCAGCAGGCACAGCACGGCGTCCAGCGGCACACGCCGCAGCTCGCCGCGGATGCGGGCGCACAGATGATCGCGCCGCAGCGCCGACGCGGGCGCCTCGGCACGCCGCAGCGCCGCCCGCCGCAGTGCCGCGCACAGGCGCTCGCCGCGCACCGGTTTGACCAGATAGTCTGCCGCCGCCAGATCGAACGCCGACACCGCATGCTGTTCGTAGGCCGTGCAGAACACCACCTGCGGCGGCGCCGACAGCGCCTTCAGGCGGCGCGCCAGATCGAGCCCCGACAGGCCGGGCATCTCGATGTCGAGCAGCAGCACGTCGGGCCTGGCCTCGGGCAGCGCTGCCAGTACCGCTTCGGCATCGCCGACGCTGCCGACCAGCTCGGCGCCGGGACACTCGCGCAGCAGCGCCTCCAGGCGCATGCGCGCCAGCGGTTCGTCATCGGCGATCAGGACTCGCATCGGGCAATCGCACCGTCACCGTCCAGCGCCCGTCGGCGGTCGCGACATGCAGCGCACCGCGGGTGCCGAAATGGTAGCCGATACGGGCGCGGACGTTGGCAAGCCCGTGGCCACTGCCCGCGGCGGCCTCTGCTGTCTCGGCCATGGGGTTGGCGATCACGATCTCGACACCGCCTTCGACGCGGCGGCCGCTCAGCTGCAGTACGCCGCCCTCGCGGCGCGGCTGGATGCCGTGATGCACCGCATTTTCGACCAAGGGCTGCAACAGCAGGCGCGGTACCGGCAGGTCCCGTGGCAGGGTGTCGAGGTCGCGCTGGACGACCAGTCGCGCGCCGAGGCGCAACTGTTCGATGGCCAGATAGCGCTCGATCAGGTCGAGTTCCTCGCCCAGGGTGCCCGGCCGATCGTCCGCCCCCAGCGCCGCGCGGAACAGATCGGCCAGGTTCTCCAGCGTGTGTTCCGCCGCCGGCGGATCGAGCCGCACCAGCGCCGCCGCGGTGTTGAGGCTGTTGAACAGGAAGTGCGGGCGGATGCGCGCCTGCAGCGCCTCGACCTGGGCACGAGCGACGGCATCCAGGCGCGCGCGCCACTGCACCAGCACATACAGATAACGCAGCAGCGCGGCGCCGATCAGCGCCGTCACCGCCGCATTGCCGAGAATGAAGCGCGGCGTCGAGGGCGCGATCAGCCCGGTGCCCAGCGCGCGATCCAGCCAGTGCACGACCGCGCTGGCCATCAGCACGATCAGTACCAGCAGCAACCACGCCGCGGCGTAACTGGTAGCGCCCGGCAGGCGGTCGAGCAGCGGGCGCAACTTGCACAGCGCAACGCCGCACAACAGCGCCAGCCACGCCGCGAACAGCATCGTCTGGCTGCATCCGCGCAATGTCAGCGCACTGCCCGGCGCCAGCAGCATCACCAGCGCCACGATCGTCGCCACCAGCAGCAGCGCGAACAGCACCGGCAGGCTGCAGAAATCCGGCAGCGGCGCGCGTTCGCGAGCGGCGCTCGGAATCATCCCGGCACACCACGCAGACGGGCGCCGATCCAGGCGCGCAGATCGGCGATTTCCTCGGCGCAGACCTGATGCGCCATCAGGTAGCTATGCCAGTCCACGGCGCAACCCAGCGCCGTCAGCGCATCGCGCGAACGCACGCCCAGCGCCATCGGCACGATCGGATCGAGGCTGCCGTGACCCATGAACACCGGTAGCTTGGCATTGGCGGCGCTGCGCTCGGCGGCGCTGTGGGCTTGCAGCGGCAGGTAGGTCGAGAGCGCGATCGCCCCGGCCAGCGGCTGGCGATGACGCAGCGCAGTCGCCAGCGCGATCGCACCACCCTGCGAAAAGCCCGCCAGCAGAATGCGCTCGGCGGCTACGCCGCGCTCGACCTCGCGTTCGATCAGCACATCGACCTCGGCGATCGAGGCACGCATGCCGGCCTCATCCTGGCGCGCATGCAAGTCGAATGCCTGGATGTCGTACCAGGCGCGCATGCGCATGCCGCCATTGACCGCGACCGGACGCACCGGCGCGTGCGGAAACACGAAGCGCAGCGGCGGCCACGCACGGTCGATGAGCTGCGGCACGATCGGGGCGAAGTCGTTGCCGTCGGCACCCAAACCGTGCAGCCAGACGATGCTGTGGCGCGGGCTGGGGCCGGTTTCGGTCTCGATGCAGGTCAGAGGCATGCGCTGTCCTCGATGGGCGCCGACAGCATGCCGCAAGCGCGAGCGGCCCAGAAGCCCGCCGCTTTCAGAACTGCACGCCGGCCAGCAGCATGGTCTCGCCGACGTTGGGGCCGGTGGACAGATGGCCGTTGGAGATATGCCGGATCATCACGCCCCAGTGCTCCTCCTGCCAGCCCAGCGTGTCGACGAACTCGCCGGTGCTGGACAGCGCGTTGGTCTTGCCGTGGGTGATGCCGACCCCGAAGCCGAGGAAGACGTGCCGCCACTCGCCGGCGTCGGGCAGGCTGGCGCGCACGCCGCCGAAGCCGACCCAGACATCGTGGTCGAGACGATCGACCGGAGTGTCGCGTGCGCGCACAAAGCCGAGTCCGAAATCGCTGGCCACGTCGAGTCCCTGCCAGCGCAGCGGTGCACCGATACGCTCGGCAAACAGCACGCGGGTCCAGTGCTGGTGGCCGGTGATGCTGGGGCCCCCGTTCAGCGAGTAATCGGCGGCATGCGCGGCGATCGGGGAGACCAGCAAGACCGCAAGTGCCGCTTGCCAGCGCGCCAGATGGCGACGCCAACGCTGCGCAACAGGGAGGCAGGGTTTGGCGAAAGCGGTCATAGGGGGCTTCGGTACTCCATTCATTCTAGAAATATCAACAGATATAACAGCGTCAGCAAATGGGTGTTCAAGCAAGTAAAACAAGGCCTCGAGGCCAGGCGATCGATCCGGTACGTATTTTGGCTAATTCTGCCTTGACAATTACATTCGTAGCCATATCATGTTCGGCCATGTCTGCCTGCCCGACCATTCCTTCTGCGGCCGAGGAGAACCTCGGCGTCCTGCTCGGCTGCGTGCGCACACGCCTGGCGGCAGCGCTCGAGGCCGAGCTGACGCGACGCGGCTTCGATCTCAACCAGACCCAGTACGTGGTGCTGAAGCGGCTGGCCCTGTGCGGCCCGCAATCACCGGGTGAGCTGGCGCAGGCCGTCGGCCACGACGCCGGCGCGATGACGCGGGTGATCGATCGCCTGGAAGCCAAGGGCTACCTGCGCCGCGAGCCCCATCCCAGCGACCGTCGTGCGCTGCGGATCATTCCGACCGAGGCTGGTGCCGCGCTGTGGGCGCAGCTCAGCGACTGCGGCGAACGCGTGCTCGAACAAGCGCTGTCGCGCCTGCAGCCGGCCGACCGCGCCCAACTGGCGGCCAGTCTCAAAGGCATTCTCGAAGCCCTGAGCGACGCTCCCGCCGCGGCTGCACCCCTCGCCTGATTCCACGGTGAAACCCATGCGTGCCTCACGGTCTCCTGCGCTGACGGGAGTCATCACCCTCTTTCTGGCCGGTTGCGTCAGCAGCGCCGGCCTGCGCCCGGCCGCGCAGCCGCTGGCGGCCAACCGGCTTGCGACCTCGCGCAGCCTCGCCGGTGTGCTGCTGTCGCCGGCGGCCTGGCCGCAAGCGGACTGGTGGACGACGTTCGCCGATCCCGAACTGGATCGCCTGGTGCAGCAGGCGCTGGCCGGCAATCCCACCCTGGCTGCGGCCGACGCCCGCGTGCGCCTGGCACAGGCGCAGGCCGGCGAAGCCAACGCCGCACGCAAGCCGCAGATCAGCGCGACGGTGTCCTCTTCCGGCATCCGCATCCCGAGCACGGTGATCCCACGTCCCTACGGTGGCCACTACAGCGCACTCGACCGCATCGGTCTCAACTTCAGCTACAGCTTCGACTTGTGGGGTGGACAGCGCGCCGCATGGGAAGCCGCCGTCGACCGCAGCCACGCTGCCGCGGTGGACGCTGCGGCAGCACGCCTGACCCTGGCCGCCGACGTCGCCCGCGCCTACGCCACCCTCGGCGCCGCCGAGCGCACGCAGACCATTGCCGAGTCGGAGTTGAAGCGCGCCACGCGCGTGCTGGTACTGACCCGCCAGCGCGTCGGCGCCGGCATCGACAACCGGCTCGATCTGGATCAAGCCGCCGCCGCGATGGCCGGCGCTGAAGCCGACCTCGCCGCGCAGCAGCGCAGCGTGGCACTGGCGCGGGTCGCACTGGCCGCTCTGCTCGGTCGGGGACCGGACGCCACACTCGCGGTCGTCGCCCATCCGTTGACGCCGGCGGCGCTGGCGCTGCCAGCCGATCTACCCGCCGAACTGCTGGGCCGGCGACCGGACCTCGTCGCCGCGCGCTGGCGGGTCGAAGCCGCCGGACGCGACATCCGCGCCGCCAAGGCCGCGTTCTATCCCAACCTCAACCTCGCCGCCGGGCTCGGGCTGGCCGCGCTGGGCGGCGGCAATCTGCTTGAGGCCGCCAGCCGTTACGAACAGTTCGGCCCGGCGCTCAGCCTGCCGCTGTTCGACGGCGGCCGCCTGCGCGCCAACCTGGCCGGCCGCGACGCCGGCTACGATCTAGCCGTCGCGCAATACAACCAGACCCTGATCGAGGCGCTGCGCCAGGTCGCCAGCGGCGTGGCCGCGTTGCGCACGCTCGACCGCGAAAGCGCCGCCGCCCGCCAGGCGCGCGCCGACGCCGCCTCGGCCTGGCAGATCGCGCTGATCCGCTACCGCGCCGGCATCGGCAGCTACATCGAGGCGCTGACCGTCGAACGCAGCCTGCTCGCGGCCGACCAGCGCCTGGCCACCCTCGACGCCGCGCGCGTCGTGCAATCGATCGAACTGGTACAGGCGCTGGGCGGCGGCTACACCCCGGCCGCGCCGGTCACCGCGCCCGTACCCACTCCCGCTGTTGCCGAGGTCCACTCATGAGCACCGAGACGCCATCCCCCGTCGCGGCCGCACCGGCGCCGAACGGACGGCGCCGCCTGCTGCTGCGCCTGCTTCTGATCGTGATCGTGCTTGCCGGTCTGCTGTGGCTGGCCTGGTACTGGCTCGACGGCCGCTGGTATCAGGACACCGACGACGCCTACGTGCACGGCAACGTCGTCGAGATCACCCCGCTGGTGCCGGGCACCGTGATCAGCATCGGCGCCGACAACGACGATCTGGTGCGCAAGGGTCAGGTGCTGGTGCAGTTCGACGCCGCCGACGCGCGCGTCGCGCTGCAGCGCGCCGAGGCCGACCTGGCGCGCACGGTGCGCCAGGTGCGCGGGCTGTACGCCAACGCCGCCGCGGTGCAGGCCGAGCTGGCCGCGCGCAAGGTCGCGGTGGACAAGGCACGCAGCGATTACGCGCGGCGCCGCAACCTGGCCGCGAGCGGCGCAATCTCGGCCGAAGAACTGGCCAACGCGCGCGACGCGCTGGCCGCCGCCGTGCAGGCGTACACCGTCGCGCAGCAGCAGCTGGCCGGCAGCCGCGCGCTGGTGGCCGACACCGTGATCGCCTCGCAACCCGACGTGCAGGCCGCCGCCGCGATGGTGTGCCAGGCTTATCTGAACGACGTCCGCTCGCAGCTGCTGGCGCCGGTCACCGGCTATGTCGCCAAGCGCAGCGTGCAGGTGGGCCAGCGCGTGGCACCGGGCACGCCGCTGATGGCGGTGGTGCCGCTGAGCGGGGTGTGGGTCAACGCCAACTTCAAGGAAACCCAGCTGACCCACATGCGCATCGGCCAGCCGGTGACGCTGACCGCCTCGCTGTACGGCAGTGGCGTCACCTATCACGGTCGCGTCGACGGCATCGGCATCGGCACCGGCAGCGCGTTCGCCCTGCTGCCGGCGCAGAACGCCACCGGCAACTGGATCAGCATCGTGCAGCGCATACCGGTGCGCATCGTGCTGGAGCCGAAGGAGCTGGCGGAGCATCCGCTGCGCATCGGCCTGTCGATGAGCGTCGAGGTCAACCTGCACGACCGCTCCGGCCCGGCGCTGGCGACCACCGTGTCCACCCGGCCGATGCTGGCCACCGACGTCTACGCCCATCAGCTCGACGCCGCCGACGCGCTGGTCGCCCGCATCATCCACGCCAATGCCGGCGGCGCGACCGCCGCCGCGCGGCGCTGAGGCGCGGCCCTCGCCGATGAGCGACGGTGCCAACACATTCCGCCCGCCCAACCTGGCGCTGGCGACGATCGGGTTGTCGCTGGCGACCTTCATGCAGGTGCTCGACATCACCATCGCCAACGTCTCGCTGCCGACCATCGCCGGCAGTCTCGGCGTCAGCAACGAGCAAAGCACCTGGGTGATCACCTCGTTCGCGGTCAGCAACGCGATCGCGTTGCCGCTGACCGGCTGGTTGACGCGCCGCGTCGGCGAGGTGCGGCTGTTCATCTGGGCGACGATCCTGTTCACGCTGTCGTCGATGCTGTGCGGCATGGCGCAGTCGATGGGCATGCTGATCGCCTTCCGCGTGCTGCAGGGCGCGGTGGCCGGGCCGATGTATCCGATCACCCAGGCGCTGCTGGTATCGATCTATCCGGCGCACAAACGCGGCCAGGCGCTGGCGCTGCTGGCGATGGTGACCGTGGTGGCGCCGATCGCGGGCCCGATCCTGGGCGGCTGGATCACCGAGAACTACAGCTGGCAGTGGATCTTCTTCATCAACGTGCCGATCGGCTTCATCGCCGTCAGCATCGTCGCCGCGCAGATGCGCGGGCGCCCCGAAACCACCGACAAGCCGCGCATGGACTACGTCGGCCTGATCACCCTGGTGATCGGCGTGGCGGCGCTGCAGATCCTGCTCGACAAGGGCAACGACGCCGACTGGTTCAATTCCACCCTGATCGTGTGGCTGGCAATCATCGCTGGGGTCGCGCTGACGGTATTCCTGATCTGGGAGCTGACCGACAACGAACCGATCGTCGATCTGCGTCTGTTCCGCCACCGCAATTTCAGCGCCGGCACGGTGGTGCTGGTGCTCGGCTACGCGGCGTTCTTCAGCATCAACCTGCTGGTGCCGCAGTGGCTGCAGACCCAGCTCGGCTATACCTCCGAGTGGGCCGGATTCGCCGCCGCACCGCTGGGCATCCTGCCGGTGATCCTGACCCCGTTCGTCGGCCGCTACGCGCACAAGTTCGACCTGCGCGTGCTGGCGGCGATGTCGTTCGCGGTCCTGGCCGCCACCTCGTTCTGGCGCTCCACGTTCAATACCGAGGTCGATTTCAACCTGATCGCCGAGGTGCAACTGCTGCAGGGCCTGGGCGTGGCGCTTTACTTCATGCCGATCCTGACCATCCTGCTGTCGGATCTGGCACCGCGCGAGATCGCCTCCGGCTCCGGCGTGGCGACGTTTCTGCGCACCCTGGGCGGCAGCTTTGCGGCCTCGATCACCACCTTCCTGTGGAACCGCCGCGCCGCGTTCCATCACGCGCAGCTGGCCGAACACATCACCGTCTACGACCCCACGGTGCGCCACGCGCTGGCGCAGCTCGGCCCCGGCGAGCGCGGTGCGGCGCTGCTGAATCTGGAGATCACCCGGCAGAGCTACCAGATCGGTTTCAACGAGATCTTTTTCGGTCTCGGCTGGATTTTCCTCGGCCTGATCGCCGTGCTGTGGCTGGCCAAGCCGCCGTTCTCGCCCAAGGCGGCCGGCAGCGCGGCGGCGGCCGGGCACTGACGGCTCATGAAACGCAGCGATGCCTGCGCACTTCAGCGACCGGAGTGAAGCACCGCGCCGGATGAGTTTGCGCGCCGCCCTCAGCGCCTTAGGCTGGGCTGCAACGCCACGCCCTTTCCCGCAGTGTCAGGCTGGGCTTTGCAGCCCAGCCTACGCCCCGCCTCAGCGCGGCCCCGGCTTCTCGCGCTGACGCCGGCCCAGCGTGCGGTGCGCCGGTTGCGCGCCGGTCTTGCGCTGCAGCCGCTGTTCCAGCGCCGCCGCCTGCTGCTCGCGCTCGTCGTGCAGCTTGAGATAGCTGCGCCAGCGCTCGCCGTCGAGTTCGCCCGAAACCAGCGCCGCGTTCACCGCGCAGCCGGGCTCGTTGCCATGGCTGCAGTCGGCAAAACGGCAGTTGCCGGCCAATGCCTCGATGTCGGCGTAGAGATCGAGGTTCTCCTCGCCGGTGAGCTTGAGCTCGCGCATGCCCGGGGTGTCGATCAGGCAGGCGCCGCCGGGCAGCGCCAGCAACGCCCGATGGGTGGTGGTGTGGCGGCCGCGACTGTCATTGGCACGGATGGCAGCGGTGGCCTGGCGCTGCTCGCCCAGCAATGTATTGGTCAACGTGGACTTGCCGGCCCCCGAGGAGCCCACCAGTGCGGCGGTGACGCCCGCGCCCAGCCACGGCGCCAGCAGCGCGCGGACCTCGGGATCCCTGGCATTGATCGCCAGCACGGCGGTCGCCGGAGGCAGCGTCGAGCCCAGCTGCGCCAGCACGGATGCCGCCTCGGCATGCTGGTCGGCTTTGGTCAGCAGCACCACCGGCGTCGCGCCGGAACCGTCGATCAGCGCCAGATAGCGCTGGATGCGGCGCGGGTTGTAGTCGCCATCCAGGCCCATCAGCACCAGCACCACG
>DATLSL010000037.1:0-51296 GCA_035534135.1 Rhodanobacteraceae bacterium
GTCAACGGCGTGCTCGACAAGCTGGCCGCGCGCTGGCGCGAGACCGAGTACCGCGCCGGCGGCCGCTGAGCGCGGCGCGGCTCGCAGGGGAGGTGCGATGGGCGAGTTCGATCTGATCGAGGCGATCCGCACACGCACCGCGCTGCGCCGCGACGACGTGCGCCTCGGCATCGGCGACGACGCCGCGCTGCTGGCGCCGCCGCCCGGCCATCTGCTGGCGTCGAGCATCGACACCCTGGTCGAGGGTGTGCACTTTCCCGCCGGCACCGCGGCCGAGGATCTCGGCTGGAAGGCGCTGGCGGTCAATCTGTCCGATCTCGCCGCGATGGGCGCCACCCCGGCCTGGGCGCTGCTGGCGCTGACGCTGCCGGCCGCCGATGCGCGCTTCGTCGAGCGCTTTGCCGACGGTTTCGCCGAGCTGGCGCGCATGCACTCGCTGGCGCTGGTCGGCGGCGATACCACCCAGGGACCGCTCAGCATCAGCGTGGCCGTGCACGGTTTCGTGCCGGCCGCCGCCGCGCTGACCCGCGCCGGTGCGCATGCCGGCGATCTGCTGCTGGTCACCGGCACACTCGGTGACGCCGCCGCCGGACTGGTCTGCCTGGACCGCCAGCACGCGCGCGCCAATGCCTTGCTGGCCGCGCCCAACGGCACCCGCGAGGCACTGCTGGCCAGGCTCAATCGGCCGACACCGCGCGTTGCCGCAGGACAGGCATTGCGCGGCGTCGCCAGCGCCTGCATCGACGTCTCCGACGGCCTGCTGGCGGACCTCGACCACCTGTGCACGGCCAGCGGCGTCGGCGCCGAGATCGACGCCGCGACGCTGCCGCTGTCGTCGGCGCTGATGACCCTGTTCGATGACGAGGCGCGGCTGGGTTTTGCGCTGACCGGCGGCGACGACTACGAGCTGTGTTTCAGCGTGGCGCCCGAGCGCGTCGGTGCCGCGACTGCCGATCTTGCGCGACTGGGCTGCGGCGTTACCCGCATCGGCCGCATCGTCGCTGCGCCGGGCGTGCACGTGCAGGGCGCCGACGGCCGCGAGCTGGTGCCGCCGCGCCGCGGCTACGAGCACTTCGCGCGATGAGCGCAGGCCTCGACGCCGCGCAGCGCCGCAGTCTGCTGGCGCATGTCGATGGCTGGATCGCGCTCGGCTTCGGCAGCGGCCTGGTGCCGCGTGCGCCGGGCACCGCCGGCTCGCTGGCGGCGCTGCTGCCGTGGCTGGCGTTGCGCCTGCTGCCGTGGCCGCTGTACCTCGCCGCGCTGGTGCCGGCGTTCGCACTGGGTGTCTGGGCCTGCGATCGCGCCGGCCGGCGCATCGGCGTGCACGATCCCGGTGCGTTCGTGTTCGACGAATTCGTCGGTCAGTGGGTCGCCCTGATCCCGGCGCTGCTGGCGCCCTGGTGGGCGGTGGCAGCGGGGTTCGCGCTGTTTCGCCTGTTTGACATCGCCAAGCCGTGGCCGGTGCGCTGGGCCGATCGCCGCGTCGGCGGCGGCCTCGGCGTGATGCTCGACGACGTGCTCGCCGGCGCGCTGGCCGCACTCGCGCTTGCGCTGCTGCTCGAAGTGCATGGCCGTCTCTACGGCTGAACAGACGCCTGTGCAGAACCCAATTTCAAGTCAGCCATGATGTCTTGTCCTTCCCGGCAACATGCCATCCTGAGCGCAAGCGAAGGGTCTGGCTTCAGGTCGACAGCGCAGTCAGCGCCGGCACTCCCGTCATCGGCCTGGCAGAGTGGCGCTGCGCGGACCGCACTCGCCGCGATTCGGCGGGGCATGCCAGGTGCGGATAGCAGCCGGTGATCGCGTGCTCCATGCGTGCTTCCCACCGCGTGCGCAGACGATCGCTCCAGCTGGCCCGCAGACGCGCGTTTGGCAGCACCGGCGACGCCAGCATCGTGGTGTGCAGATAGTCATGCTCGAGCTGCTTGAGGCTGAGGCCTGATGCGCCGGTCGTTTCGCCGTGGCGGCGCGCGCGCGTCGCCAGTTCATCCAGCGGCAGCATCGGCACATGCAGCGGAATGGTGTCGATCCAGACTTGCGTGATGCGTTCCATGACGGATTCCCCCCAGGCGTGTGACAACCGGTCCCGCGCGCAGCACTCCCGGTTGCAGGGTCATCCCGGCGCAGCGGCCGGACTGTGCCGGTGCGCACAGTTGCGGCGCGATGTCACACACGTTCACGCCGCACGCCGCATGCCGGGCAGGGAGGCGTGGACGCGGGCCGCCGCGGTCACGCGCCGGGCCGCACGGCCGGCTCCGGCGCGGGCGGTTCGGGCTGCGGAAAGGTCCGCTGGAGAAAACCCTGCGTTTCCTCCAGCAGGAACTGCCGGAAGGCCCGCGACGCCGGCGTGAGCTGCTTGGCCTTCATGTGCACGACGTGCCAGGTGCGCATCAGCGGGGTGCCGACGACATCGAGCAGGCAGACCTCGCCGCAGCGCAGTTCGAGCGCCAGCGTGTGCAGCGACAGCAGGCTGATGCCCATGCCCGCCATCACCGCCTGCTTCACCGTTTCGTTGCTGCCCATCAGCAGCAGCCGGGCCGGCTGGAACAGGTGCTGCCTGAACATGGCCTCCATCACCAGGCGCGTTCCGGAGCCCGGCTCGCGCATCAGGATGGTTTCGCCGCGCAGTTCCTGCAGGTCGAAGCGCCGCGCCGCGGCCAGCGGATGCGCGGCCGGCGCCACCAGCACGTGCGGATTTCCGGCCAGCGGCTCGGCGACGGCATCCAGGCGCTCGGACGGCCGGCCCATGATCGCGAGATCGATCTCGTTGTCCTGCAGCAGGCGCAGCAGGGTCTCGCGATTGCCCACCGCGAAGCGCACTTCGATCTTCGGGTGCACCTCGGTGAAGCGCGCGAGCAGCTTGGGCGAGAAGTACTTGGCGGTGCTGACCAGCCCCACGTTGACCAGCCCGCCGCGCAAGCCCTTGAGCGCCTGCAGCGCCTGCTCGGCGTCCTCGAGTTCGCCGAGCACGCGGGCGGCGTGATGGCGAAACAGCGTGCCGGCCTCGGTCAGCACCAGTTTCTTGCCGACGCGCTCGAACAGGGCCAGGCCGGCAGCCTGCTCGAGCTGCCGGATCTGCATCGAAATCGCCGGCTGCGACAGGTGCAGCGATTCGGCGGCGCGCGCAAAGCTCATGTGGCGCGTCGCTTCGATGAAGATCTGCAGCTGACGGAGGCTGAGGTGCCGGATCACCGGCCGATCATAAGCAATCAGTTATGCAATGCAAACAAATCATGAATTTTTCTTTGGATGACTTGCCGGCATGCTCGGTCCACCACGCCGCCAGCAGGGGGGTCAGACATGAATGCACCGGTGAGCCAGCGCGTCGTCGGCAACACCAGCGCCCGCTACAAGGCGGGCGTGCTCAAGTACAAGCAGATGGGCTACTGGGTACCGGACTACGTGCCCAAAAGCACCGACGTGATCGCGCTGTTCCGGATCACGCCGCAGCCGGGCGTCGATGCCGACGAGGCCGCCGCCGCCGTCGCCGGCGAGTCCTCCACCGCCACCTGGACGGTGGTCTGGACCGATCGCCTGACGGCCTGCGACGAGTACCGCGCCAAGGCCTACCGGGTCGATCCGGTGCCCAACACCGGGCCGGGTACTGAAACCGAGCAGCAGTACTTCGCCTATATCGCCTACGCCATCGACCTGTTCGAGGAGGGCTCGATCGCCAACCTCACCGCGTCGATCATCGGCAACGTCTTCGGGTTCAAGCCGCTGAAGGCGCTGCGCCTGGAGGACATGCGCCTGCCGGTCGCCTACGTCAAGACCTACAAGGGCCCGCCGACCGGCATCGTGGTCGAGCGCGAGCGCCTCGACAAGTTCGGCCGCCCGCTGCTGGGCGCGACCACCAAGCCCAAGCTCGGCCTGTCCGGCAAGAATTATGGCCGCGTGGTGTACGAGGCGCTCAAGGGCGGCCTCGATTTCGTCAAGGACGACGAGAACATCAACTCGCAGCCGTTCATGCACTGGCGCGACCGCTTCCTGTACGTGATGGAAGCCGTCAACCGCGCGCAGGCGGCGACCGGCGAAGTCAAGGGCCATTACCTCAACATCACCGCCGGCACCATGGAGGAGATGTACCGGCGCGGCGAATTCGCCAAGGAGCTGGGCTCGTGCGTGGTGATGATTGACCTGGTCATCGGCTACACCGCGATCCAGTCGATCGCCGGCTGGGCGCGCGACAACGACATGATCCTGCACCTGCATCGCGCCGGTCACGGCACCTACACGCGCCAGAAGAACCATGGCATCTCATTTCGCGTGATCAGCAAATGGATGCGGCTGGCGGGCGTCGACCACATCCATGCCGGCACCGCGGTCGGCAAGCTGGAGGGCGATCCGCTGACGGTGCAGGGTTTCTACAACGTGCTGCGCGAGCCGTACAACGAAGTCGACCTGCAGCGTGGCCTGTTCTTCGAGCAGGACTGGGCCGGCATGCGCAAGGTGATGCCGGTGGCGTCCGGCGGCATCCATGCCGGCCAGATGCACCAGCTGGTGGACCTGTTCGGTGACGACGTCATCCTGCAGTTCGGTGGCGGCACCATCGGCCACCCGCAGGGTATCCAGGCCGGAGCCACCGCCAATCGCGTCGCGCTCGAAGCCATCGTCAAGGCACGCAACGAGGGCCGCGACCTCAAGAGCGAGGGCCCGGAGATTCTCACGCACGCCGCAAGGAGTTGCGCGCCGCTGGAAGCGGCGCTGGAGACCTGGAAGAACGTCAGCTTCAACTACACCTCGACCGACACGCCCGATTTCGTCCCCACCGCCACGGCATCGGCCTGACGCGCTCACACTCCGGAGATCACCCCATGCGCATCACCCAGGGCACCTTCTCGTTCCTGCCTGACCTGAGCGACGCCGAGATCCAGGCCCAGGTCGCCCATGCCCAGCGTCAGGGCTGGGCCTTGTCGGTCGAGTACACGGACGATCCGCACCCGCGCAATTGCTTCTGGGAGATGTGGGGATTGCCGATGTTCGACCTCGAGGATCCGGCCGGAGTCGTCCTCGAGGTGAATGAATGCCGCAAGGCATTCCCGCGCCACTACATCAAGGTCAACGCCTTCGACGCGACGCGCGGCTTCGAGACGGTGCGACTGTCGTTCATCGTCAACCGGCCCGCGGACGAGCCCGGCTTCGGTCTGCTGCGCCAGGAGGTGCAGGGGCGCAGCATCCGTTACACCCTGCAGCCCTATGCGACCGCGAAGCCCGAAGGCCGGCGCTACTGACCGCGCGTCATATGAACACGACTCCGGCCATGAGCATCGACATGCATCACATCGGCGACACCGTCAGCGCTGACGCGGCGCCGGTGGTGGCCGAATCGCTGCTCGCGCTGTATCGCGAGTCCGGCATGGCCGAGGTGCTGGACCAGCTCGACGCCGAGCTGGTGGGCCTGGCGCCGGTGAAATCCCGCATCCGCGACATCGCCGCCCTGCTGGTGGTGGACAAGGCGCGGCGCGCGCACGGCCTGGCATCGGGCCCGCCCAGTCTGCACATGTGCTTCACCGGCAATCCCGGCACCGGCAAGACCACCGTGGCCCAGCGCATGGCCGACATCCTGCACCGGCTCGGTTACGTGCGCAGCAACCGGCTGGTGGCGGTGACCCGCGATGATCTGGTCGGCCAGTACATCGGGCATACCGCGCCCAAGACCAGGGACGTGCTCAAGCGGGCGATGGGCGGCGTGCTGTTCATCGACGAGGCCTACTACCTGTACCGGCCGGAGAACGAACGCGACTACGGCCAGGAAGCGATCGAGATCCTGCTGCAGGTGATGGAGAACCAGCGCGACGACCTGGTCGTGATCCTGGCCGGTTACAAGGACCGCATGGACACGTTTTTCCGCAGCAATCCGGGTTTGTCCTCGCGCATCGCGCACCACATCGATTTTCCAGACTACGGCGCCGGCGAGCTGCTGGCGATCACCCTGCTGATGGCGACGCGGATGAACTACCGCTTCGACGACGACGGCCTGCAGGCGATGCGCGACTACATCGCCCATCGCGTCGCCCAGCCGCACTTCGCCAACGCCCGCTCGATGCGCAATGCGCTCGACCGTGCGCGCCTGCGCCAGGCCAACCGGTTGTTCCGGCAGGCCGTGGCAGGCACGGGCGTCGTGGCCGAGAGCGCCGATGCGCTGATGACCCTGGTGGCCGCGGACATCCGCACCAGCCGCGTGTTTCAAGGCGGTCTCGGCGCGGCAGCGGACACGAACGAAGACCCGCCGCACTGAAGCCTTGCGAAGGATGGAGGGTGAGCCATGCCGTACCAGCGTTCGACCCTGTCGAAATTCCTGATCGAGCAACTGCGCGGCAGCGTGCGCGAGCAGCAGCTCGCCGCACTGCTGGTGGACGTTGCCGCGGCGGTCAAGACGATTTCCGCGATCGTCGCCAAGGGCGCGCTGGACGAACGCCACGAATCGCTGCCGTCGCACAACGTGCACGGCGAGGTGCAGAAACCCCTGGACGTGCTGACCCACGAGATCTTCCTGCGTCACTGCGAGTGGGGCGGACTGCTGGCCGGCATGACCTCGGAGGAAATGGAACAGCCCTGCGCAATTCCCACCGAGTACGCGCGCGGCCCCTACCTGCTGGCATTCGACCCGCTCGACGGCTCGTCCAACATCGACGTCAACGTGGCCGTCGGTTCGATCTTCTCGGTGCTGGTGCATCCCGGCAGCGAGACGGCGGCAGCGGCTGCCGAATTCCTGCAGGCCGGCGTGCGCCAGGTCGCCGCCGGCTATGCCATCTACGGGCCGAGCACGATGCTGGTACTGACCATCGGGCAGGGCACGCACGGCTTCACCCTCGACCGCGAGATCGGCAACTTCATCCTCACCCACCGCGATCTGGCGATTCCGGCCGATACCGCCGAATTCGCGATCAATACGTCCAACGAGCGCTTCTGGGAAGCGCCGGTGCAGCGCTACGTGAGCGAATGCAAGTCCGGCGCGAGCGGCGTGCGCGAGCGCGACTTCAACATGCGCTGGATCGCCTCGCTGGTCGCCGAGGTGCATCGCATCCTGATCCGCGGCGGCGTGTTCATGTATCCGCGCGACACCCGCGTGCCCGGCAAGTCCGGCCGGCTGCGGCAGCTCTACGAGGCCAATCCGATGGCACTCCTTGTCGAGCAGGCCGGCGGCAGTGCCAGCACCGGCCGCGAGCGCATCCTCGACGTCGTGCCCGGCGAACTGCACCAGCGCATAGCGGTCATCCTCGGCTCGCGCAACGAAGTCGCGCGCATCGAGCGCTACCACCGCGAGCACGAGGACGGCAGCGATCGCCCCTTCGTCTCGCCGCTGTTCAACGAGCGCTCGCTGCTGCGCCCCGATCCGGTTTAGCGAGTCTGCGCGGGGCGTTGCGGATTCGATCGGCATTGCGGGATCCCGTCACTACTCAAGGGCGTGCGGCATGTCCACCAAGCATCCCATCGTTGCGGTCACCGGATCATCGGGCGCCGGCACCACCACCGTGATGCAGAGTTTCCAGCACATCTTCCGGCGCGAGGTCCTGCGCGCACAGGTGGTCGAGGGCGATTCATTCCATCGCTACGACCGCGCCGGCATGCGCCAGGTGATGCAGGAGGCGGAACAGGCCGGCAATCGTCACTTCAGCCATTTCGGCCCCGAAGCCAATCTGTTCGACGAACTAGAGACGCTGTTTCGCAGCTACGGCGAGAGCGGCGGCGGCAAGGTCCGCCGCTACCTGCACGACGCCGGCGAGGCCGCGCCCTTCGGGCAGAAGCCCGGCACCTTTACGCCGTGGGCCGAGGTGTCCGCCGACAGCGACCTGCTGTTCTACGAGGGCCTGCACGGCGGGGTGAAGCTGGATGGCGTCAACATCGCCGGCCACGCCGACCTGCTGATCGGCGTGGTGCCGATCCTCAATCTCGAGTGGATCCAGAAGATCAAGCGCGACCAGACCCATCGCGGCTACACCCAGGAGGCGGTCGTCGATACCATCCTGCGGCGCATGCCCGACTATGTGCGCTACATCTGTCCGCAGTTCAGCAACACGCACGTCAATTTCCAGCGCGTGCCGACGGTGGACACTTCCAATCCGTTCATCGCCCGCGAAATACCGACCTCCGACGAGAGCTTCGTCGTGATCCGTTTCGCGCGCCCGAGGGGCATCGACTTTCCGTATCTGCTCAACATGCTGCACGACTCCTTCATGAGCCGGCCCAACAGCATCGTGGTGCCGGGCGGCAAGATGGGCCTGGCAATGGAGATGATCTTCACGCCGATGATCCTGCAGTTGATGGATCGCAAGAAGCGCGCGGGCTGAGGATGACCATGAACGAATCGAGCCCGCTCGCCCGCGACTGTTCATCGATGCACCCGCGACCGCCGTGCGTCGTCGGCAGCGTCGTCGCCGGAGACGTGGCGCGGGGCCCGGTCGCGGAGCGATCCTGATGGACCAGCCCCTGGCCGCCGCGGTGGACGGCATCCTGTTCGATCTCGACGGCACCCTCGTCGATACGGTGCCGGATCTGCTGCAGGCGACCAACGGCGTGCTCGCCGGTCTCGGGCTGGCGTCGCTGGACGCGCCGCGCATCCGCAGCATGATCGGCACCGGCGAGCGCGACCTGATGCGCCAGGCGCTGGTCGCGGTGCTGCGCGAGCCGCCTGCGGAGACGCTGCTCGAGCAGGCGCATCGCGCCTTCGACAGCGCCTATGCGCAGGCCAATGGACGGCATTCGCGGCTGTATGACGGTGTCGAATCCGGGCTGCGCCAGCTGCATGATCGCGGTCTGCCGCTGGCGGTCGTCACCAACAAGCCGCACGCGTTCAGCGTGGCGCTGTTGCAATCGCTCGGGGTGGCGGACCGGTTTGCGGCGATCGTCGGCGGCGACAGCACGCCGCTGCGCAAGCCGCGGGCCCTGCCGCTGCTGCATGCCTGCGCGCAGCTCGGAATCACGCCCGCGGCGGCACTGATGGTCGGCGACTCGCCGATCGACGTGGCCGCGGCGCGCGCGGCGAACTGCCGCGTCGTCTGCGTGACCTATGGCTATACGCGTGGCCAGGACCCGCGCGAGTTCGGCGTGCCTCTGCTGTCGCGCATCGATGCATTGCCGGCGCTGTTGCAACGGGCCTGCATGCCCGGGGCGGTGCGCACGCCCACTTTACCAACGGTCTGACCCGCGGAGCTACGCACCATGGCCCTGATTTCATTGCGTCAACTGCTGGACCACGCCGCCGAGCACGGTTACGGCGTGCCCGCCTTCAACATCAACAACCTCGAGCAGATCAACGCCATCATGATCGCGGCCGACGCCTGCGACGCGCCGGTGATCCTGCAGGCCTCGGCCGGAGCGCGCAAATACGCCGGCGAACCGATGCTGCGCAAGATGGTCGAGGGCGCGATCGAGATGTACCCGCACCTGCCGGTGGTGATGCACCAGGACCACGGCGCCAGCCCCGCGGTCTGCCAGGCCTCCATCCGCAGCGGCTTTTCCAGCGTGATGATGGACGGCTCGCTGCTGGCCGACATGAAAACGCCGTCGTCGTATGCCTACAACGTCGAGGTGACCCGGCGTGTGGTCGAGATGGCGCACGCGGTCGGCGTCTCGGTCGAGGGCGAACTGGGATGCCTCGGCTCGCTCGAGACCGGGCAGGCGGGCGAGGAGGATGGCGTCGGTGCTGCCGGCACGCTGGATCATTCGCAGTTGCTGACCGATCCCGAGCAGGCCGTCGATTTCGTCAGTCAGACCGGCGTCGACGCGCTGGCCATCGCCATCGGCACCTCGCATGGCGCCTACAAGTTCACGCGACCGCCCAGCGGCGAGATCCTCGCCATGGACCGGCTCAAGGCGATCCATGCACGGCTGCCGGACACGCATCTGGTGATGCACGGATCGAGCTCGGTGCCGCAGGAATGGCTGGCGGTCATCCGCGAATTCGGCGGTGCGATCAAGGAGACCTACGGTGTGCCGGTGGCGGAGATCGTCGAGGGCATCCGCCACGGCGTGCGCAAGGTCAACATCGACACCGACATCCGTCTGGCGATGACCGGTGCGATGCGCAGGCTGCTGATCCAGAAGCCCGAGGAATTCGATCCGCGTGCGTGTCTCAAGGCGGCACAGGCCGCGGCCAGCGGCATCTGCAGGGAGCGCTTCGAGGCATTCGGCTGCGCCGGACAGGCCGGCAGGATCAAGCCGATGGCGCTGGAGCGCTTCGCGCGCGCCTACGCCGAGCGCGGCGCCCGGGCCGCCTGAGCGCCGTGAGCTGACCCGTGGCCACGACCGCTCCTCCCGGCGAAATCGGTTCCTGCGCATCGGACTTCAGATTGCCCGACGTCAGTGGTCGAATGTTCACGCTGGCCGACCTGCGCGGGCCCGGCGGCCTGGTCGTCGCCTTCATCTGCAACCACTGCCCCTATGTGCGCTCGGTGCTGCCGCATCTCGTGCGCGATGCGCGGGCGCTGCGCGAGCTTGGCATCGGCGTGGTGGCCATCAACAGCAACGACGCCGATGCCTATCCCGAGGACTCGCACGCGCACATGCGCGAGTTCGCGCGCGCGGCCGGTTTCGGTTTCCCGTATCTGCACGACCAGTCGCAGCACGTCGCACGCGCCTACGGAGCGGTCTGCACGCCGGACTTCTTCGGCTTCGACGCGCAGCTGCAGTTGCGCTACCGCGGCCGACTGGATGCCTCGCGCAAGGATCTCGTGGCCGATGCGCCGCGCGAGCTGTACGAGGCGATGCGTGCGATCGCCGCCGGTCGCAGTCCGCCGGCGCCGCAGTTTCCGGGCATGGGCTGTTCGATCAAGTGGAAGCCGCCGGTGCCATGAGCGCGGCACAGCCGGGCAGATGTTCAGGGCGGTTCGAAAAACCGCGTCGGCACAAAGACGTGCCCCCGCGACGAGCACGCGAGCTGGTCGCGGCAAAGGTGGCGCGGCTTTGCCGCGCCCGTTTGCTTGCAAATCGCGGCAGGACGCCCGGTTTTGCAAACTGATGCTCAGGTGAAACGTTCGGAGAGCCGGTAGATGAGGTATCCGCTCTCGCGGCGGGCACGTTCGGCAGAGCCGGCAAAGAACGCGCTGATGCTGCGAAACTCCGCGACCAGGCCATCGCGATCGTTGTCCGCGATCATCCGTGCCAGCTTGCGGTGGTGCTCGAGAAAGTCGAGCAGCAGGGCGCGCCGCTCCTCGTTGGCGAGCACGATATCGGCATAAAGATGCGGATCCTGCGCAAACAGGCGCGCGGTCATCATCAGTTCCATGCGATAGACGGGACTGGAATAATCGAGGATGGCGTCCGGGTGCAGGTTGCTCTGACGCAGAAACGAGCCGTGCAGAAAGGTCGTGAAATGGCGCAGACCCTGGATCAGGTGCATCACCCGGTCATGCTGACCGGCCGCGATCGTGCGGGTGCGCATGCCCCACAGCCGGCACTGTTCGATCAGCCATTCACAACGCTCCGGGTCACGCCCGGGGCATACGAGCATCAGCTGCTTGCTCAGGTTGGGCGCGTCGGGTCCGTGCATCGGGTGCAGGCTGACGACCGGCCCGGCGTGAACCTGCAGCATGAGCTCGAGCAGTCCGCTCTTGTTGGAGGTGAAGTCGGCGAGCACCGCATCGGCGGGCAGGTGCGGCGCAAGGCGCCGGATCACCGCGGGCGTGGCGTCGATCGGTACCGCCACGATGGCGAGATCGATGCCGCTCGCCAGTTCATCGACGCGCGCCCAGTCGTCATGGTCAAGGATGCGTACGTGGTGTCCGCTGCGTTCGAGGCAACGCCGGTAGAGCGACCCCATGCTGCCAGCGCCGCCGACCAGCAGCACGTTGCGCGACCGTGTGCCCGCGCGCGGAAACTCGCCGTGCGACTGCCGATCCCGCGAGCTGCTCATGATCATGCGCAGGAAATCCTCCGCCCATTCCGCATCCAGCCCGTGATCTTCGGCTTGCTGACGAAAGCGCACGATCTTCTCGGCTTCGCGTTCGGCGTCGAAAATCGGCAGACTCCGGCGGATCTTGGCCGCGATCACCTCGCCGACCACGCGGTTGCGCTGCTGCAGCAGATCGAGAATCTGCCGGTCGATGGCGTCGATCGTTTCGCGCGGGGCGGATAGCGGCTGGCTGTCGGACGGCATGGCGGGTGTCTGCGGAATCGTCGTGGTGATCGGGCGCGCGATGGCGACCGGCTGCAATCGATAGTAGAACAGCTAAAACCGTCTGCGCGGCATTTGCGCGCAGGCGGGCTGGTCCGTTCCGGCGCACGCGCGGCAGGGGCGCACACGAGGGGGGAGCGAGCAATGCCGACGAACGATCGTGATGCAGATAGCCAACGTGCGCCGGGCGGCGGGCTGCTGCGCGTGCTCGGCATGGCGTTTGCGCTGGCTGTCGGCATCGGCAACACCATCGGCGGCGGCATCCTGCGCACACCCGGCGAGATCGCCGCGTTGCTGCCGAGCGTCACCCTGTTCATGACGGTATGGGTGTTCGGCGGCTTCAATGCGCTGCTCGGTGCCACCGTCTACTCGGAACTTGGCGCGATGATCCCGCGCGCGGGCGGCATGTACGTGTTCGCCCACCGGGCGCTGGGCGGCTACGCCGGTTTTTTTGTCGGCTATACCCAGTGGATCCAGTATTGCAGTGCGGCGGCGGCTCTTGCGGTGCTGATCGGCGAGTACACGTACGTGCTGGTGCCGGCTGCCACCGGGCACGCTGTCGCGATCGCGTTTGCCATTCTCGGTATCCTCGGCGTACTGCAGCTGGCCGGCGTGCGCTGGGGCGCGGGCATGCAGATCGTCACGACGCTCGCGAAAACCCTTGCGCTCGGCGGGCTGGTGGTCGCCGCCTTCGTGATGCCGCATGCGCTGGTCGAGACGCATTCCGCGGCGGCCGCCATGGGCGCCGCGCCGCACGGCGCTGCGCTGCTGGTTGCCCTGGTGCTGGCCATGCAGGGTGTGATCTTCACCTACAACGGCTATTTCGCGGTGATCGCCTTCGGCGAGGAGCTGCGCGACCCCGGCCGCGATATCCCGCGCTCGATGTTTCGCGGGCTGTTCCTGATCATCACGGTCTACCTGCTGCTCAATGCGGCCTTCCTCTGGGTACTGCCGATCACGAAGATGGCGCACATGCCGTTCGTCGGCGGCGCGGTGGCGCAGGCGTTGTTCGGCCCGCGTGGCGATCTGATCATTCGCAGCATCGTGATGGTGTCGGTGCTGGGCACGATCAACTCGATCCTGCTGTCGCAGCCACGTTCACTGCTGGCGATGGCTCGTGACCGCCTGTTCCTGCGCCAGGCCCTGATCGTCAATGCCGGCGGCACACCGGTCGTCGGCCTGTTGCTGAGTGCCGTGATCGCGGGCCTGTTTCTGCTTTCCGGCACCTTCCACGCACTGCTCGCGATCACCGCCACGCTGATGGTGGTGAATTATCTGCTGATGTACGTCTCGCTGATCGTGCTGCGCCGGCGCGAACCGGATGCGCTGCGCCCCTACCGGGCATGGGGTTACCCGTGGACCACGCTGATCGGGCTGCTGATCACCGTCGCATTCCTGCTCGGCGTCGCGCGCAGCGACCCGAGCCATACGCTGATCGCACTGCTGGTGCTGCTCGCCAGTTACCCGGTTTATCGCGGCGTGCGAATGTTCGGGCGGCACGAGACCCTCGATTGAGGCCCCGCGAGTAAGGGATTTTCCAGACTGCCAACGCGGGCGAGTAGCCATGCCCGATGCGCTCACATGCGCGCATGCGCGAGGTGCGCCAAGCCGCATCCACTACGGCTCCTGGCGTCCCCAGGAATAAGGCCAGCGGCCATTGCCGAAGTTGTGCACCTGCGTCGTGCTGACACCGATCGTCAGCGCGAAGGGATGCTCGGCGCTGCCGAACAGCTTGGTCATGTTGACGTTGGCGCCTTCCCAGGTCGTGGTGCCGAACGCTTTGCTGTAACCCACGCCCGTGGTGACGCTGCCCCACACCAGGGGTTTCGAATCATTCAGGTCGCTATCCCGCCGGGCAGCATCGGCAGCGGAAGCAGGCATGCTCCAGCCTGCGTCCGGCGTTGAAGAGGAATGCGCTGGCGGTATGAAGGACGCATAAGGCTGCGTGGGGAGGTTGAGATCCAGCGTCGGGGTGGCTGGCGCCTTCATGCCATCCGCCCAGGCCGGTGCAACCAGGGTCAACGCCATCAAGGTCAGGCAGTAGCGGTTCATGTGACACTTCTCCGGCAACGCGTCTACGCTACACCCGTTGCCACGTCGCTCGCTGAATGCGCAGACACGCGCGCAGGGCGGGTCCCATTCGGGGCTCGCAGCGGCCCCAATCGACCGAAGCAAAACACCATGCCAGTCTCCACGCTCGACCCGAAAACCGCCCTCATCGTCATCGATCTGCAGAAGGGCATCGCTGCTCTTCCGACGGTGCACCCGGTCGCCGGGGTCGTGAAGCAAGCCAGCGTGCTGGCTGACGCATTCCGCCGCCATGACTTGCCCGTCGTGCTCGTCAATGTCGCCGGTGGCGCACCGGGCCGAACGGAACAGGCTCGCAACCTCGCAATGCTTCCCGCCGACTGGGCCGATCTCATGCCCGAGCTGAACCGGCAGCCGGGTGATCACACGGTGACGAAGCGGACGTGGGGAGCGTTCACGGACACAGACCTCGATGAGCACCTGAAGAAGCTGGGCGTCACGCAGGTCGTCATCGCCGGCGTCGCTACCAGCATCGGCGTCGAGTCGACCGCACGTCATGCGTACGAACTCGGGTTCAACGTCGCCCTCGCCGTGGACGCCATGACCGACAGGAATCCAGATGCTCATGGCAACAGCATCACGCGCATCTTCCCGAGACTGGGCGAAACCGGCACGACGCAGGAGATCATTGCCCTGCTCAGGAAAACCCGCGCGTGAAGGTGTCCATCGCGCAGGACGCTGCCCTTTGTGAACCGTTCATGGGGCGGTTCGGCAGCGCACTGTGGATCGAGTCCGATGTTTGAGGCGGAGAGCCGAAAGAAGGCCCGGGTCCACTGTTCAACGAGAAACTGAGGGCTCGCCTGCGTGACGCGGCGAGCCGGATTGACGGCACGTTTACGCCACACGGCTTCAAACCGCGGCTGGCGCAGGTTGCGTAAGTCGTTGATCGGAATGGTGGCCAGGGACGGAATCGAACCGCCGACACGGGGATTTTCAGTCCCCTGCTCTACCAACTGAGCTACCTGGCCGGATGTGCATCGCGACCCGCGCCAGGCGCGGGGTCGTGTATTACAGCGGTGCGGTTGCGGGCCGTCAAGCCGCGCGCGGTGAACGACGTGGAAACGCGGTCATCGGGACTGACGTCGCGTCGACAGGGCGGGACTATGATTGCCGCGAAGCCGCTGACCGAATCTCGCCATCGCAGGGAGCGGCCGCAAGTCCGGTGTCCCGCAGCGGCATCGTCAAGGAGCCGATCATGCGTAGTCTCGCTTTTGTTCGCACCGCGCTGGCGGTGACTCTCGCGCTCGCCGGAACGTCCGTCGCGCTGGCCGATACGGCCAAGGTGCAGGCGGAGAACCTGGCCAAATTCGAGCGCTTCGCCGGCAAGCCGGTGGCTTCGATCGTGTACTTCCAGCAGCAGGGCTGGCAGCCGCTGGGCGACACCCACTTTGCGTTGTGGACCGGCATCAATCAGGCCTACCTGTTTCAGGTGGCCAAGCCCTGCGTCAACCTCAGCTGGACCAACGGCATCGGGCTGCATCCGCACATGAATACCATCCGCGCCCGCTTCGACTATGTGCAGGTGCAGGGAATGCCGTGCCAGATCGTGTCGATCCGGCCGGTGAACTACCTGGCCATGCGCAAGGCCGGTCTGAACGCCGATGCGCCCAAGTCGGCTCCCGCTCAGCCGGCGGCGTCGGGCGCGGGCGGCACGTAACCGGCGGGTTTGCTGGCCTCGCCGCCGAACAGGAACTTTTCCATCTCGGCGGCGAGGAAGCTGCGCGTCTTCGGCTCCAGCGGACTCAGCCGGTTCTCGTTGATCAGCAGGGTCTGGTGCGCCAGCCATTGCTGCCACGCCTCGCGGGAAATGTGCGCGTAAACGCGCTGGCCGAGTTCGCCGGGCCAGGGCGCGTAGGCCAGGCCCTCGGCTTCACGACCAAGGCGGACGCAGTGCACGGTGCGGGTCATGCGGGGTTCTCCGAAAGCTGGATCAGCAGCCGGCGCACCGGCGCCGGCAGTCCGAACGCGAGTGCGTGCTGCGGCAGCGCCCAGCGCAGCGTCGGCGCCTCAGCCACCCCGCGGTGCGGCTCGGCGCCGTCGAGCAGCAGCGGCGACGCCTGCAGATGATAGTGGCTGAAGCTGTGCCGGAACGGCGCCAGCGCCTGTTCGCGGGCGGCGTCGATCACGGCGTGGCGAGCAGCCAGCGCGCGCGCGGCGTCTGCATCGTCGGCGTGCGGCAGACTCCACAGTCCGGACCAGACGCCGGCGCCGTCGCGGCGCTCGAGCAGGATGCGGCCGCTGCGGTCGCGCAGCAGCAGCAGCACCGCGTGTCGCTGCGGCAGGACCTTCGCCGCTCGCGCTTGCGGCAGCTGCGCGGTCAGGTTCTCGCGCTGCGCCACGCACTGCGCTGCCAGCGGGCAATCGTCGCAGCGCGGCGCCCGCGGCAGGCAGACGGTGGCGCCGAGATCCATGATCGCCTGCGCGTAGTCGCCGGCGTGTCGGCGCGGCGTGTGCCTCTCGGCCAGCGCCCACAACTCGCGGCCGACGGCGACATCGCCCGGCCAGCCGCGCACGCCGTGCAGCCGCGTCAGCACGCGCTTGACGTTGCCGTCGAGGATCGCGAACGGCAGATCCCAGGCCTGGGCGAGGATCGCGCCCGCGGTCGAACGACCGATGCCGGGCAGGGCCGTCAGTGCATCGAAATCGCGCGGCAGTTCGCCGTGGTGGCGTTCGCCGCAGAGCCGCGCCGCGGCGTGCAGGAAGCGCGCGCGACGGTAGTAGCCCAGCCCCGACCACAGTGCGAACACCTGATCGGAATCCGCGGCCGCGAGCGCGGGCAGATCCGGCAGGGCGGCGACGAAGCGCTCGAAATAAGGAATCACCGTCGCGACCTGGGTCTGCTGCAGCATCACTTCGCTGAGCCAGACGCGATAGGGCGTGCGCGGCTGCTGCCAGGGCAGATCGTGGCGACCGTGGCGGGCGTGCCAGCGCAGCAGCGGGCGCGCGACCGCATTCACCGCGCGTGGGCGCTGGCGGCGCGCGCCGGCCCTGCCGACGCGGCGGCTGGGTCGCTGTGTACGCTGAGACCTTCGATGCTGACGCCGCCGGCCTGATAGCGCTGGATTTCGGCGTCGGCGGTGAGCGGCGGCAGGGTCAGCGGCGCGTTCGCGGTACTGTTGCGCAGAGCTGACCACCACGCCAGCAGCGCCGACGGCTGCAACGAGGCTTGCAGCTTTTCGCCACTGCCGCTGATCCCGATGCGCGCCTGCATCGGCGTCAAGCCGTTGTCGCCGAGCTGCAGGTCCAGCGTGCGCACGGTCGCGCTGGCGTCGGTGAAACGGCCCGCAAGCCGCAGGCTGAAACGGCTGCCGCCACGCCAGTCGGCGCCGCCGCCGAGATCGAACTGCACCGGTGTGCGACCGCTGCCGCGCAGCGTGAGCGGTTGCAGGCTGACCAGTGCCGGAGTGCTGTGCGGCAGTGCGTCCAGCGCCAGCGTCAGCGTTGCGCCGCTGCTGCCGCGCGCGGCGAAACGCAGGGTGAAGGGTTTCCCGGGGGCCAGCGGCCCGGTGTCGAGGTTGACGGCGGTCAGCAGCGGCTGGCCGTTGCTGACCACGCTGCCGTCGCGCAGACTGATGCCGGTGTCGATGCGCGGCAGGAACGGTGCGCGCCCGGTCGGCAGCGCAGCGATGTAGCGGCCGAGTTCGCCCAGGTCCAGATGGGGCGCGTCCAGCTCGAGCCGGGTGATGGTCGGTGTGCCGCCCAGCAGCGCCCGCCACGGCACGCGCAGGCGGCCGCGCGCCGCGCTGAGCAGCGGTGTGCTGTGGCCATTCACGCTGAGGCTGAAACCGGCCAGCGCCAGCGCCGGCCGCGGGAACAGCTCAAACGCAGCCGGCTGCTGCAGGCGCAGGGTCAGTCCGGCGGCACTCGCGGCCGATTCGAGCATGGCCGTGAAGCGCGCCGGTTTCAGCAGAATGTGCACCGCGATCAGCACGCCCGCGATCAGCGCCAGCACCAGCAGGCCGGCAGCGATCAGCAGGGTGCGCGGGCGCGGGCGCATGCGCTTCAGCCTGCGCCCCGGCGCTCGGGAAGCAGCCCGTCGACGAAGGCTTGCGGATCGAACGTGCGCAGATCGGTGGCGGTCTCGCCGAGGCCGACATAGCGGATCGGCAGGCCGAACTCGCGCGCCAGCGCGAACACCACGCCGCCCTTGGCGCTGCCGTCGAGCTTGGTGACGACCAGTCCGCTGACGCCGGCGGCCGCGCGGAACAAGCGCACCTGACTGATCGCGTTCTGGCCGGTAGTGCCGTCGATCACCAGCAGCACCTCGTGCGGCGCCGCGGGGTCGAGCTTGCCCAGCACGCGGCGGATCTTGCTCAGCTCGTCCATCAGCCCGCCCTGCGTGTGCAGGCGACCGGCGGTATCGGCGATCAGCACGTCGACGCCGCGCGCGCGCGCGGCCTGCAGCGCGTCGTAGATCACACTGGCGGCATCGGCGCCCTGACCCTGGCTGATCACCGCGACCTGGTTGCGCTCGCCCCAGGCTTGCAGTTGCGCGACGGCGGCGGCGCGAAAGGTGTCGCCGGCGGCCAGCAGTACCTCGCGGCCCTCGTCGCGCCAGCGGCGCGCCAGTTTGCCGATGGTGGTGGTCTTGCCGACGCCGTTGACGCCCACCACCAGCACCACGAACGGGCTGGGGCCGGTCGGCTGCAGTGGTTGTGCCACCGGCACCAGCAGTGCCAGCAGGGCGGCGCGCAGCGCATCCAGCAGCGCGCTGGCGTCGGCGAATTCGCGCCGGTGCATGCGTTGGCGCAGGTCCTCGACCAGCGCGCTGGCGGTGGCGACGCCGACGTCGGCGCCGATCAGGGTGGTTTCCAGCTCGTCGAGCAGGGTGTCGTCAAGGTGTGCGTTGCGGTTGAACAGTGCGGCCACGCCGCGTGCGAAACCGCTGCCGGCAAGGCGCTCGCGCCAGTTGCGCGCGGTGGCGGACGCCGCAGCCTCCGCTGTTGCCGCTGGCGCAGCCGGTTGGGCAGCGTTTTCCTGCGGCTTTTTCTTCCAGAGTTTGAGCATCGTGGGCGTGATTGTCGGAGAATCCGGGGATGATGCTAACAAACGCCAACTGTACGCTTGCTGCCGCGGGTATCGCGTGAGTGTGCGCGGTGCGCCGGGCGCCATCCGCGTGATCGCCGGCTACCTGCGCGGCTCGCGGCTGGCGGTGCCAGATCGCCCCGGCCTGCGGCCGACACCCAATCGCGTGCGCGAGACGCTGTTCAACTGGCTGGCGCCGGTCATCGAGGGTGCGCGCGTGCTCGACCTGTTTGCCGGCACCGGCGCGCTGGGCATCGAGGCGCTGTCGCGCGGCGCGGCAGCGGCGACCCTGGTCGAGCGCGATCCCGGTCTGGCGGCCGCGCTGGTTGCCAATCTGGACCGTCTGAAGGTCGCAGGAGGCACCGTCGAGCCGGCCGATGCGATGGCGTGGCTGGCCGGCACGCCGCGGTCGCACGACATCGTCTTCGTCGATCCGCCGTTTGCCAGCGGGCTGTGGACGCCTGCAGCACAGGCATTGGACCGCGGCTGGCTGGCGCCGTCCGCATGGGTTTACGTGGAAGCGCCGGCCGCCGCGCCGCTGCAGCTGCCGCCGCACTGGCGACTGCAGCGCGAAGGCCACGCCGGTGCATTGCAGTTCGCGCTCTATCGCGTGGCTGCGGGCATCCGCTAAGCTAAACCCACTCTGAACACGAATGCCGATATGGCTGCGGTTGCAGACAGCGTCCCCAGGGCGAGGGTGGCGGTCTACCCGGGCACCTTCGACCCGATCACCAACGGCCACACCGACCTCGTCGCGCGTGCGGCCCCGCTATTCGATCGCGTGGTGGTCGCCATCGCCGACAGCCCCGGCAAAGGCCCCGGATTCAGCCTCGACGACCGCATCGCGCTGGCGCGGCTGGCGTTGGGCGGCCTGCACAACGTCGAGGTGCGCGGCTTCGACTGCCTGCTGGCCAACTTCGTGCGCGAGATCGGCGCCGGCGTGATCCTGCGCGGCTTGCGCGCGGTATCGGACTTCGAGTACGAGTTCCAGCTCGCCAGCATGAACCGCCATCTGGTGCCCGAGGCGGAAACGCTGTTCCTCACGCCTGCCGAGCAGTACGGTTTCATCTCCTCGTCGCTGGTGCGCGAAATCGCGCGCCTCGACGGTGACGTATCCGATTTTGTCCACCCGGCGGTGCAGCAGGCGCTGCGCCAGCGCTGGCGGATCCGTCGCAACGATCCTCCGCAACCCAAATAAAGAGGTGCTCATCATGCGCAAGCTCGCCCTTTACGCCGCCGTTGCCCTCATTGGCGCGCTCTCGTTGAGCGCCTGTCAGAAGCAGGCCGGCCAGACCGCACCCCAGGCCCAGCAGGTCGCTCGGCCGACCAGCCCGACCGACACTGCCGGCTGGAAGGCCTATCTGGTGCAGGTGGTGACCAAGAACATGCAGGGCATGACGGCCAACCAGCCGTATATGTACTACGTGCCGGCCGGCACCGACGACGCCGACGCGCAGGCGCGCCAGCGCCAGCTCGACAACGTCAGCAGCACCGTCGCCCGCGGTGTGTTGCCGGGCAATCTGATGGCCTTCGGTGGCCCGGATTCCAGCCAGACCGCGCAGATGATCATCGCCGCGTTCAAGGACGCCCAGCCGGGATCGTTCAAGGGCGTGATCGTGCTGTTCGTGGGCGACAAGTCCGATGAGCAGGGCGTCGCGCAGGCCCTGCAGCCCAGCGCCGCCATCTTCCACTTCGTGCAGATGTGATGGCTGTCGACGCGGGGGCTGACCTGGTCGCCGCGCACGCATGACGATGCGGCGGAACAGCAGTGACCCGGCCGCTGCACGGCGGCGGACCCCGGCTTGCCATCACGCGTCGCTGCATGTACGTCGCGATGGAGTGAGCGCATGGCGCTGAAGATCACCGACGTCTGCGTCAACTGCGACGGCGAACCGGGATTTGCCGCGGGATGCGGTGAAGCGCATCCCGCGCCGGTGAGCGGCCAGCCATGGATGGCTGGACCGAGGGCGCACCATGGATGGCTCTGTGCGCGTGTTGAATGGGAGTGAGCGCATGGCGCTGAAGATCACCGACGTCTGCGTCAACTGCGACGTCTGCGAGCCCGTCTGCCCCAATCAGGCGATCGCGCCCGGTCCCGACTACTACGAAATCAACCCGGCCCTGTGCACCGAGTGTGTAGGTCACCACGACCTGCCGCAGTGCGTCGAGGTCTGCCCGGTCGAATGCATCTTCGTCGATGACGCCCATGCCGAGTCGCGCGAGCAGCTCGAACTCAAGTACCGCGAGCTGATGCATGCCAGGGCAAGCGCCGCATGAGCCGACGCCTGTTCGTGTTTCGGCCGGGTGCCTTGTCGAGCCTGGTCACCGACGCCGCCATGATAGGGCGAAGAGGCAGACGATGAAGCTGTGGTCGATCCTGGGCAACTCGCAACGGCTGGATGGGTGAGCCGGGGTATTCGCGAGTGGCCGTGAAGGGCCACTCGCGCCGGCGAACGCCGGAGGCAGGAGCCGCAGGCGGGGTGACTTGGCGAGGCAGGAAGCCGAGCGTAGTCACCGACGCCGCCGAGATTGGGCGAAGAGGCAGACGATGAAGCTGTGGTCGATCCTGGGCAACTCGCAACGCCTCGATGGCGGCGCCATGTTCGGCAACGCGCCCAGGGCGATGTGGTCGCAGTGGATCGCGCCGGATGCCGAGAATCGCATTCCGTTGGCCTGCCGCTGCCTGCTGGTGGACGACCTCGACGGCAAGACCGTGCTGTTCGAGACCGGCATCGGCGCGTTCTTCGAACCGAAGCTGCGTGAGCGCTACGGCGTGATCGAGGATCGTCACGTGCTGCTGGACAGCCTCGCGCAGGCCGGCTTCGCGCACGAGGACATCGACGCGGTGGTGCTCTCGCACCTGCACTTCGACCATGCCGGAGGTCTGCTGGCGGCGTGGCGCGAGGGCCAGCCGGCGCAGCTGCTGTTTCCCAACGCGACCTATATCGTCGGTCGTGGCCACTGGCAGCGCGCACTGTCGCCGCATCCGCGCGATCGCGCCTCGTTCATTCCCGAGCTGCTGCCGCTGCTCGAAGCCAGCGCACGGCTGCAGCTGGTGGATGGCGAGTACGCGGCCGCACTGGGTCCGCGCGTGCGCTTTCACTATTCGGACGGGCATACGCCGGGGCTGATGTTGGCCGAGATCCAGCCCGTGCCCGGTGCCGGCGGTGGCGTGTTGTTCTGCGCCGACCTGATTCCCGGCCGCGCATGGGTGCATCTACCGATCACCATGGGCTACGACCGCTACCCGGAGCGCCTGATCGACGAGAAGCGCGACCTGCTCGATGCGGCACGCAAGCGCGGCGTGCGGCTGTTCTTCACTCACGATCACGAGATCGCTCTGGCCGACGTCGTGGTGGACGTGCGCGGGCGTTACGCCGCGGCGCAGGCGCAACCGCGGCTGGACGCACTGCCGTTATGAAACGGCGTCGGCGCCCTGACCCGCGCGTCAGCCTGCAGGCCTTCCTGCGCGGCGCGTGGCCGCCGCGCCTGGCGGCCCTGCTGCTGCTGGCGGTTGCGCTGATCCTGCTCGCCACCATCGAGCACGGCGTACGTGCACACGTTGCCGCGCTTGACCGGCACGGCGGTGCGGTCCGCGATCTGGGCTCGGCAGCTGCGCCGTCTTCACGTCTTTACGGCTACATGGTGCGCGTCACCGGCACGCCGCAGGTGGTGGAGCTACCGCTGGATGCCGATTTCGGCGTGCAGGCCGATACTCCGGTACTGATCCGCCACGTGGCGATGTTCCAGTGGCATGAGATCCATGTCGGTTACCCGCTATACGAGCAGGACTGGGTCAATCACGCCGTGAACAGCGCTACCTTCAACGATCCGCGCGGCCATGCCAACCCCGGGCCGCTGCCGATTCCGCCGCGCCGCTTCATTGCGCCGCGGGTGCGCCTGGACGGATTCGTGCTGGATGCAGCCATCGTCGATGCAATCCCGGGCAGCGTGCCGCTGACACCCGACTTCGGACGCCTGCCGCCGAACCTGGCCGCCACCTTCCATGTCCTTGGTGGCGCGCTGGTCAGCAGTGCCGATCCGCAGGCGCCGCGGCTGGGCGATCTGCGCATCCGCTGGCGCGCGGTGCCGCTGCAGCAAATCAGCGTGTTCGCGCGCGCCGAAGGCGATCGTCTGCTGCCGGCGCAGTCTGCCGCGGCCGGCAGCGGCTTTGTCGTGCAGCTGGGCGATCGCAGCCTCGCCGATCTGCTGCCGGGCGTGCCCGACGCACCGGCGTGGCCGTGGACGCGGCGTCTGCTGGCGTTGCTGCTGGCGGTCGTGGCGGTGCGGCTGCTGATCGCAGCGTGGCCGCGTCTGCACCGCGATCCGCTGTTCGTGGTGGCCGCGGCGCTGGCGCCGCTGACGGCGCTGGCCGGCATCGAGTGGCTGCGGCTGCGCACCGGACTCGGTGTCGGCCTGCTGCTGCTGGCCGTGGCGGCGGCAGTCCTCGCCGGATGGCGCGTGCGTCATCATGCAACCACACCTGACGTTCACGATTCCGGAGACTGACGTGCCCATCTCCTCCCTGTTTGTCGCGCTTGCTGTGCTGCTGGTCCTGCTGCTGGCGATCCGCGTGGCACTGCGGCGCAACGTTGCGGCGATCGGCCTCGGCGACGGCGGCGACGCCGAGTTGGCGCGGCGCATCCGCGCGCACGGCAATGCCGTCGAATACCTGCCGCTGGCGCTGCTCGAACTTGCTCTGCTCGAGCACGCCGGTACGTCGGCGGCGTTGTTGTATGCGCTGGGCGGCACCCTGATCGTCGCACGCGTGCTGCACGCGATCGGACTGAGTCGCAGCGGCGGACGTTCTGCCGGGCGCGTGCTGGGCATGCTCGGCACCTGGCTGGCAATGCTGGCGATGGCCTTGCTGCTGCTGTGGCAGGCGACGCACGTTTGACGATGTCTTCTGCGTGTGCGGGAGATCCTTCGGCTTGCAGTCTCAGCGACGTTTTGAACGCAGCGAAAGGTCCGGTTTCAGGCTGACGGCTCCGTTGCGGCCTCGTGTTCGAGAAACCACAGCCCCGCAAACAGCTTGGGATCGACCGAGTAGCCCGCGCGCGCCTTGGCGAACAGCCACGGCGCCGCATCGCTGCGCGCGACCTCGTGCACGATGATGGCCTCGCTGGCATCGCCGCCGCCGGCACCCACCCGCTGCAGATCGAAGGCGCGCACGAAAGCGATCACCTCGGTGCTCATCCCCGACGACGACGGCCCGGCATGCAGGAATTCCAGCCGCGCGGCGCGCCAGCCGGTTTCCTCCTCCAGTTCGCGTGCGGCGGCGGTTAGAGCGGTTTCGTCGCTGTCGCCATCACGATCGCCGACCAGCCCGGCCGGCATTTCGATCGTGCGCGCCTGGATCGGCACACGGTACTGCTCGACGAACAGGATGCGGTCCTGCGGCGTGACCGCGACGATGATCACCGCGCCGCCGGCATTGTTGCGTTCGACGAACTCCCAGCGGCCACGCCGACGCAGGGTCAGCCAGGCGCCGCGATGGAGATCCTCGGCCGGGGCGTCGGCGTCCAGCGGCAGGCTTGCAGGGTCGTGCTTCATGCGATCTCCGCCCTGGGCTGCTGCGCGTGCGCACGCAGGCGCGCGCGGGTGTGCGCGCCGAGGCGCAGACGCTGGCCCAGACCTTCCAGGGCGTCACCGTCGCCACCGCACCAGGCCAGCGCATCGGGTTCGGGCACCGGCGCATCCAGCGCAATGCGCGTCAGTCGCCGCGACAGGCGCGCGCTGTCGGCCTGCTCGCGCAGGCGCGTGGCGATGCCGGCGGCACCGCGCAGGGTCATTGCCGGAATCTCGTCGATGCGCGCCAGCAGGGCGTCGAGATCACCGAAGTGCGCCAGCAGCGCGGCGGCGGTGCGCGGACCGATGCCGCGCACGCCCGGCACGTTGTCGACGGCATCGCCGGCCAGTGCCAGATAGTCGGCGACCTGGTCTGGGCGCACGCCCATGCGGGCCATGACGCCGTCCGCGCCCCAGCGCTCGCCGCGCGCAAAGTCCCACTGCTCGTCGTGGCTGCCCAGCAGCTGACCGAAGTCCTTGTCCGCCGACACCACCACCGAGCGGTAGCCGTGCCGGCGCAGCGTCCACAGCGCGCTGCCGATCAGATCGTCGGCCTCGAAACTGGAGTGCGCGGCCACCGCCAGGCCCAGCGCGGCGGTCAGTTCCTGGCACAGCCCGAACTGGAACTCCAGCTCCGGCGGCGGCAGCTCGCGATTGGCCTTGTAGGCCGGATAGATCGCATTGCGAAAGCACGAGGTCAGCGCGGCATCGAAGGCGACCAGCACGTGCGTGGGGCGAGCGCGCTCCAGCAGGTCGAGTAGAAAGCGCGCGAAGCCGTGGACGGCGTTGACCGGGTGGCCATCGCGATCGCGCAGCTCGTCCGGCAGCGAATGCCAGGCGCGAAACACGTACAGGCTGCCATCGACCAGATGCGCGGCCGGGCGCGCGTTCATGCCGTCCATGCGCTGACGTGGGCTGCGGGATCCGCACGCGGAACCGGCGTCGGCTCGTCGCCGACGCTGCCGATATGCACCAGGCCGATCAGGTTCTCGCCGGTGCCCAGTCCGAGCAGCGCGGCGATGGCGGGGTCGTAGGCGGCCCAGCCGGTCAGCCACTGCGCGCCGTAGCCCAGCACTTCGGCGCCGAGCAGCAGGCTGTAGGCGACGCAGCCGGCCGACAGCAGCTGCTCCTGGGCGGGGATCCTGGCGTGTCCGGCATCGATCCGCGCCACCACCGCGATCACCAGCGCGCCGTGCGCGTAGCGTGCGCGCTCCTTGTCGAGGCGTGCTGGGGCGGCGCCGGGTTCACGCTCGGCCAGACATTGGGCCAGACGTGTGGCAAAGGTTGCCAGCGCCGCGCCCTCGATGGTGATCAGCCGCCACGGCTGCAGGCGGCCATGATCGGGAACGCGCAGCGCGAAGGCCAGCAGCGCGTCGCGCTCGGCGCCGGTCGGCGCCGGAGTGGTCAGCAGGCGCGCCGGCACCGAGCGGCGGCGGGCGAGGGCGGCGAACAGCGGCGAGACGGGCATGCGCCGAGTTTAGTGGGGCGCTCCGGAAATACCCACCCGTCATGCCGGCGTCTTTCGACGCGGCACGGCATTGCCGCTGCCAGCGGCGATGCGCGACAGTTCACGGCATCCGTTACGATGCGGCGGATTCGAGGGGAGGTGCGTCATGGCCGTGACCATTGCAGCGCTGAAGGAAACCGCGGCGGGCGAACGCCGCGTGGCGATCACGCCGGAAACGGCGAAGAAATACCTCGCCCGCGGACTGCAGGTGCTGCTCGAGCGCGATGCCGGAGCCGCTGCCGGGTTCCCCGACGCCGGTTACATCGGCGTCGAATTCGCCGATGCCGCCACGGTGCTGGCACGAGCCGATGTGCTGCTGGCGGTGCAGCCTCCCGAGGCTGCCGCTGCGGCCGGCTTGCGTCGCGGCACCGTGCTGCTCGGCCAGCTGCGCCCTTACGGCGCCGGCGAGCGCATCGCGGCGTGGGCTGCGCAGGGACTGACCGCATTCGCGCTCGAGCGGCTGCCGCGCAGCACCCGCGCACAGGCGATGGACACACTGTCGTCGCAGGCGGCCGTGGCCGGCTACCGTGCCGTGCTGCTGGCAGCCGAGGCTTCGCCGCGCTTTTTCCCGATGCTGACCACAGCTGCCGGTACCGTGCGTCCCAGCCGCGTGCTGGTGATCGGTGCCGGTGTGGCCGGCCTGCAGGCGATCGCCACCGCACGCCGGCTGGGCGCGCAGGTGGAGGGTTTCGACGTGCGCCCGGAGACGCGCGAGCAGGTGCAGTCGCTGGGCGCCAAATTTCTCGATCTTGGCGTCAGCGCGGCCGGCAGCGGCGGTTACGCGCGTGAGCTGACCGCCGAGGAGCGTGCGCGTCAGCAACAGGCGCTGGGCGAACATCTGCGCGCGATGGACGTGGTGATCACCACCGCGGCGGTGCCCGGGCGGCAGGCGCCGCGCATCCTGACCGCAGCAATGATCGAGGGCATGAAGCCCGGCGCGGTGGTGGTGGACATCGCCGCCGAGAGCGGCGGCAACTGCGAGCTGACCCGTGCCGGCGTGCGCGTCGAGCACGGCGCCGTCAGCATCCTCGGGCCGGTCAACCTGGCGGCCGGCACGCCGCTGCACGCCAGCGAGATGATCGCGCGCAACTTCGCCAACTTCGCCGAACTGCTGCTGCGCGAGGGCGCGCTCAGTCCCGACTTCGGCGACGAACTGATCCACAACGCCTGCGTTGCTCACGGCGGCGAGGTCAAGTTCGCCGGCTGATCCGCAGTCGCTGCGACTCAGCCTTTGCACATGGGTTCAGCCGCCGCCGCGCCGGCCGTCTGCATGTGCCGGCATGCGCTGCGGGTGCGGGCCCGGTCTGCGCTGCTGCAGCCAATGCTGGCGCTGTACCGGGCTCATCGACCGCCACTGCTGCTGCAGCGCCTCGCGCCGGGCCGGCGGCAGCTCGCGAAAGTGCGCATAGGCTGCACGCAGGCGCTGGCGCTGCTGCGGGCTCATCTGCCGGAACTGCTGCATGTTGCGACGCACCTGGGCGCGCTGTGCGGGCGTCATCTGTTGCCAGCGCTCGATGCGCTGGTCGATCGCGCGCTGGCGCTGCGGCGGTAGCTGCGCCCAGTGCTGTTCGTTGTGCAGCAACTGCTGCTGGCGTTGCGGCGGCATGCGGTCCCAATGATCGCGAAAGGGTCCCAGCAGCTGCTGCTGTTCGGGGCTGAGCTGTTGCCAGGGCGTCGTCGGCGCCTGTTGCGCGCGCGCGGTCAGCGGAACGCCGAGGCCAAGCGCGAGCAGCAGGGTCGCAATCGACAGGAAAGACGCGCGCGTCATGGTCAGTCTCCGGCCGGCACCGATGCGGCACCGGGCTGTTGCGGCTGCGTCGCCAGCCAGTCGTAGAAGTCGAGGTTCTGGTACAGGTCGAGGTCAGCGGCATCGGCCGCGGCCAGCGCATCGCTGCCGCTGCCAGCGACCGCGACGACCGCGGGCGTCGATGCTGTCGGCGCGCCGGCATGCGGATGCCACACCAGGCCCAGCGCCAGCGCCGCCGCGGCAAACGCCCCGGCTGGTACCAGGAAGCGTGCGAGCGGTGCGCGCCGCGGCTGCAGCGCAGTACGGCGTGCGCTGCGCAGGCGCGCGGCCGTGGCCGCATCGACGCCGCTCACGGCGCTGTCGAACAGACTGCGGGCGCGGTTTGCGAGCGGATCGCGGATATCGTTCATCGCCAGTCCTCCAGATGGTTGCGCAGCGCCTCCATGGCGCGCGACAGATGGGTCTTGACGCTGCCTGCGGAGCAGCCCATGGCCTGTGCCGTGGCGGCCACGTCGAGCCCTTCCAGCATGCGCAGCATGAAAGCCTCCTGCTGGCGTCGCGGCAGCTTGCGCACCGCCACGCCCATCGCCTCATAGGCGCTGCTGTCGAGCAGCCGCTGCTGCGGGTCGGGGGCGAGATCGGCCGGCTCCCACAGCGGGCCGTCGTCGCCGTCCTCGTCGCCGCCGCGCGGCGCCAGCCAGCCGACCACGATCGAGCGCACCTTGCGCCGCCGCTGCAGGTCCGTGATGCGCCGGCGCAGGATGCCCCAGAATAGCGGCGACCATTCTTCGGGCGGGCGTTCGCGGTAGCTCCTGACCAGCCTCAGCATCGCGTCCTGCACGGCGTCCAGCGCTTCCTCGCGGTCATTCAGGCCCATCTCGGCGACGCGCCAGGCACGCCGTTCGACCTGGGCCAGGAATGCATCCAGCGTCGCCGGCAACGGCAGCGTGGAGGCCTCGGACAATGGTTGCAGCAGGGCAGTCGCGGTCACGCTCATGTCGCGCTGCCGCGGCGGGTGCGGTTCCTCATCAGCCGTTTCCTGCGAGATCACCTCAACCATAACGGTTCACGCTCGCCGCGGTTGACAGTCGCCGCGTATGATCGGCCCCACGCGCGGCGCCGACCACCCGGGGGACAGCGATGATCGACGGATTTCTGGCACTGTATATCTTCATGCTGGCGGCGTTCACCGGCTACGAGATCATCGCGCGGGTGCCGGTAATCCTGCACACGCCGCTGATGTCCGGTTCCAACTTCGTGCACGGCATCGTGGTGGTTGGCGCGATGGTCGCGCTGGGCCATGCGCAGACGCCGCTGGAACAGGCGATCGGCTTCGTCGGCGTGCTGCTCGGCGCCGGCAACGCCGCCGGCGGCTATGTCGTCACCGAACGCATGCTGGACATGTTCAAGGCCAGCAGGAAGAAGGAGGGCGGCTGATGGAGACGCTGCTGCCCGGCCTGATCAAGGCCAGCTATTTCCTCGCCGCGCTGCTGTTCATTATTGGCCTCAAGCGCATGAGTTCGCCGCGCACCGCGCGCACCGGCATCCTCTGGGCCGGGGTCGGCATGCTGGTGGCGGTGGCGGCGACGTTCGCGCTGCCCGGCCTGCACAACCGCGAACTGATGCTGACGGCGGTCGTGCTGGGGACGGCTGCGGCGTGGTGGTCGGGGCGGCGCGTGGCGATGACCGCGATACCGCAGATGGTGGCGCTGTACAACGGCATGGGCGGCGGCGCGGCAGCGGCGATCGGTCTGGCCGAGCTGATCGCGGCAGCGGCCTGGATCAATGTCCATCCCGGCCAGTGCGCCTTCGCGGCGGCACCATCGGCGGCCTGCCTGGCACCGTCGGCGACAGTGCTCGCCTACGTCGGCCTGTTCATCGGCGCGGTCTCTTTCGCCGGTTCACTGATCGCGTTCGCCAAGCTGCAGGGCTGGATGGACAAGCGCTTCGTGTTCTCCGGTCAGCGCGCGCTCAACGGCGTGATCCTGCTGGCGGCGCTGGTGCTGGGCGCCTGGACGCTGACGGCCGACTTCGGAGTCGGCCTGCAGGTATCGCTGCTGGCGATCGTCGTATTTGCCGCGCTGGCGCTGGCGCTGGGCCTGTTGATGACGCTGCCGATCGGCGGCGCCGACATGCCGGTGGTGATCTCGCTGTACAACGCGCTCACCGGCCTGGCCGTGGCCTTCGAGGGTTACGTGCTGCAGAACGAGGCGATGATTATCGCCGGCATGGTGGTCGGGGCGGCCGGCACCCTGCTGACGCAGCTGATGGCGCGGGCGATGAACCGCTCGCTCGGCAACGTTCTGTTCGGCAGCTTCGGCGCCGCGGGCGGCGCGGCGCAGACGATCGCCGGCGCGCAGAAACCCATCGAGGCCGCGGATGCCGCGGTGATGATGGCCTATGCCGAGCGTGTGGCGATCGTGCCCGGCTACGGCATGGCCGTGGCGCAGGCGCAGCACAAGGTGTGGGAGTTCGCGCAGGCGCTGATCGCGCGCGGCGTCAAGGTGCGTTTTGCGATCCATCCGGTGGCCGGACGCATGCCCGGGCACATGAACGTGCTGCTGGCCGAGGCCGGCGTGCCCTACGATCTGATCGCCGACATGGACGACATCAACCCCGAGTTTCCGACCACCGACGTGGTGCTGGTGATCGGTGCCAACGACGTGGTCAATCCGGTGGCCAAGACCGATCCGTCGTCGCCGATCTACGGCATGCCGATTCTCGACGTCGCCAGCGCGAAGAACGTGATCGTGGTCAAGCGCGGCAAGGGCACCGGTTTCGCCGGCATCGAGAACGCGCTGTTCTACGCCGATAACGCGCGCATGCTCTACGGCGATGGCCAGGCGGCCGCGGCCAGCCTGATTGCCGAGCTCAAGGCAGTGGACGGCTGAGTTCTGGTGAGTCCATCGACGGCGCGACGGTCGCGCTTCAGGTCCTGACCGCGGCCGTACGCGGATGTCGCGGCCACGCCAGCAGCGCGGCCAGGGCAGCGGCAGCCAGCGCCCAGTGCAGGCGCTCGCCGTGCAGGCCGAGGCGGGCCAGCAGCCACAGCATGCCGAAGCCGCTGGCACGCAGCGATTCCAGCAAGCCGATGCCGAACATTGCCGCGATCCGCGCGGCCGCCAGCAGCACCTGTTCGTAGACGGCGGCCAGCAGGGTCGCCAGCGCCGCCAGCATGGGCGCTGCGCCGCGTACTGCCGGCAGGCTGATGCGGGCGCTCAGCGCGGTCAGCGCGCCCACCGCCAGCGCCAGCCAGGCGGGTACCGCGGTGCCGAAGCGCAGCACCAGCAGCGCCCACACCGCGCCCAGTGCCAGCCCGGCCATCAGCACCGCCAGTGCGCCCACGGCCAAGGCAAACCACGGCATGCGGCCGCGCTCAACAGACATGATCGGCGCGTGGGCGATGGGCATGACGGATGGCCATTCTGGAGGCCGCGATGATAACGCTGCGGCGCCGCATCAGCGCGCGCGCTCGACCCAGGCCAGCGCCCCAGTGGCCACCAGCGCGTCGATGTGGGCCGCGAGCACCGGCTGCAGCAGCTTCGCGTCGGCTGCAGGACCGGCGATCAGGCCGGCGCAACCATTGCGGCCGCTGCGCTTGACCCGGTACATGGCGATGTCGGCCAGCTCCAGCGCGCGCTCGAAATCCGCAGCGTCCGAGTCGCCCAGCAACGGGTACAGGGAATAGCCGATCGAACAGGTCAGACGGATCGCCTGATCGCCGGCCGCGAACATGTGCCCGCCGATGATCTGGTGCAGCCGTTCGGCCACCTCGCAGGCCTGCACGTCATTGACTCCGCGCAGTAGCAGCAGAAACTCCTCGCCGCCCCAGCGCAGGGCCAGGTCGCCGGGGCGCTTGATGCGACCGAGCAGTTCGCCCAGTTCACTCAGCACCCGATCGCCGACGGCATGGCCGTGGCGGTCGTTGACTTCCTTGAAGTGATCGAGATCGAGCAGCAACACAGCCACGCCGTCGGCGCCGCCGAGCAGGCTCGGCAGGCGCGTCAGCAGCTCGCGGCGATTACCCAGTCCGGTCAGGGCGTCGGTGGTGCTGTCGGCGCGCAGGGCCAGGTTGGTTTCACGCAGACGTTCGTTGGCGCGGCGCAGCTCCTCGGTACGCTCGGCGATCACCTGCTCCAGGCGCAGGCGGATCGAGTGCTGCCGGCGCAGGCGCAGGCGCAGCAGCAGCCACAGTGCGATGGCCAGGATCACGGCGATCAGCGCGCGTACCGCGCCGCGCTCGTACCAGTGTGGCGTCACCGTCAGCGGCAGTGTGGTCAGTGGCCCCCAGGTACCGTCGCCGTAACGGGCCTGCACTTCGAAATCATAGTGGCCCGGTGGCAGGTGGGTGTAGTACGCCGCGCGGCGCGTGGTGACATCGCTCCAGGCGCTGTCATAGCCGTCCAGACGGTAGCGGAAGCTCAACCCGACGGGATCGCGCAGGTAGGGCACGGTGTAGCGGATCGCGAGGTCGCGCTGGGTGTCGTCGAGCACGAAGGTGCCGTCGGGCAGGCTGTCCTTACCGCGGTGGACGATGGCGTCAATCAGCGGTGCCGTGACCGGCTGCGGTTTGCGGATCGCGGCGGTGTCCAGACGCACCGCGCCGGCGGTGGTCGGGTACCAGATCGAGGACCCGACCACCAGGCTGCGGCCGCCGCCAGCGCCGTTGCAGCAGCGCATGCTGTTGACGTCGAGACCCTCACTCTCTTCGCCGATCACGTGCAGGACGTTGAAGCGCACGTCGGCGGGATCCACTCCTGCGGGCGGGAACTCGCTCAGCGGCAGCCGCCAGACGCCGTCGATGCTGGGCACATAGACCTGAGTGCCGATGACATCGAAGCCCCAGGCGTTGTTGCTGGGCAGGCCGTTGGCGACGGTGTAGTGCTGCAGCCGGCCGCCGCGCAGCAGGGCGAGGCCGGCGTCGGCGCTGGTGATCAGCCATTCGCCGCGGCGCAGCGGTTTGATCGCGGTGACGAAAGTGCCGCGCAGCGAGGCGCTCCACGACGGGCGCGACCAGTGGCCGTCCGCGAGTTCGAATACACCATTGCCGGTGCCGACCCACAGCCGGCCATCGGCCAGCGGCACGATCGCGCGGATGCTCGCGGCGGCGTTGCCCGGTGCCGCGCCGAACAGTTTCAGCGCGCCGTCGCGATAGCGATACAGGCCACCCTGGGTGCCGATCCAGTAGGTGCCGGTGGGCGCCTCGCGGATCACGTTGACCTGCCAGGCATCCAGTGGAGCCAGCGCCGGTGGCGTCGCGACCTTGCCCGCGGCATAGATCGCCACGCCGCCGCGGGTGCCGATCCACAGCCGCCCGGCCTGGTCATAAAAGAGCGTGTAGGCACTGGGGTTGGGCAGCGCGCTGGCCGGCACCAGGGTGGTCACGTTGGCGCCGTGCACGGTCAGCACGCCGGTGTCCGCGCCCAGCACGACCCGGCCGTCCGGTGCGCGCGCCAGCGCCCAAATCAGCGGAAAGCGGCCGTCGGCACGCCGGCCGAAGCGCTCCGCGGCGGTGTTGTCGATGCGGAACAGGCCATGCGTGCGGGTGCCCAGCCAGAAGTCGCCCTCGCGATCCTCGAAAAGACTGTCGATCCACGGCGGGCTGCCGAGCAGGCCGCTGCCGATGCGGTCGAGGCCGCCGTCCGGGCGCAGCCGGTACAGCGCCTGCAGGGTGCCGATCCAGAGGTTGCCGGCGCGATCGTCGGTCATTGTCTCGACCGCACTGGCATCGAGTTCGGGATCCAGTTCCGCAAGCTGCAGGCGGCCGTCCGCGATCTTGAACAGGCCGCGGGTGGTGCCGACCCAGAGACTGCCCTGATGCTCGGCCAGCGCAGTGACGCGGTTGCCTGCGGTGCCGGGCAGCGACGTGCATGTCACCGCGGCACCGCGCGCGCGACAGAGGCGATCCAGGCCACCGGCCCAGAAGCCGTTCGCGCGCGGCAGCAGGCTGAAGAACGGTCCGGTCAGGCCGGGCAAAGCACGAAAGCCGCGTGCGCCCCAGCTGCCGACGCCGGTCGCGGTCGCCAGCAGCGGACCGCCGTCGGTGCCGGTGCTGATGGCGTTGACCGAGGGGCCGCCCAGCGCGAGCAGGTGGCCGTCGTGCTCGCGCACCAGCCCGGTGACGGTACCGAACCAGACGTCGCCGTCTGGCGCGCCCCACGCCGCCTGCGCCATCGAGATGTCGCGGCCGTCGCTCATCTGCAGCAACGTCGTCATGCGCTCGCCGTCGAAGCGAGCGACGCCGCTTTGCGTGCCGATCCAGAGAAAGCCGGCGCGATCCTGGGTCAGGCTGATCACGCTGATCTGCGGCAACCCGCGCTGCATGCCCCAGGCGTTGATCTGGTAGTCGCCGAACGGTGTGGCCGGATCGAGCGCATGCGCGCGGCTGGCGCCGAGCGCCAGCGCGAGCAGGCTCATCAACATCAGACCTCGCCGTTGCATCGCCACCTTGTCTCCCGTGTGCCGGGCCCCATATCGAGAGCGTCAGCATGTGCTGCAGGCATAATAGACGTCTCTAGCAAGCCGCATGCCCATGGCCGGATTCAGTCCCAGCAGCGAACCGTTCATCCTCGACCGCGATTGCGACGCCGTGTTGGTGCCGCAGGGTGAGCGGGTGATTCTGCCTGCCGGCCAGTCCGGATATATCACCCAGGCGCTGGGCGGCAGCTTCACCGTGTACGTTGATGGCAACCTGTTCCGGGTCGCCGGCAGCGATGCCGGCGCGCTGGGCAAGCTGCCGCCGGCGTCGATCGCGTTGCCTGATCACGCCTCCGACGGCGACGTCGAAAAGCGCGTCTGGGATCAGCTGCGCACCTGCTATGACCCTGAAATCCCGATCAATGTGGTCGAGCTGGGTCTGGTCTATGACGTCAATCTGGAACGCCGCGACGACGGCGCGCGCAAGGTCTGCGTGAAGATGACGCTGACCGCGCCCGGTTGTGGCATGGGCGACATCCTGGTTGACGACGTGCGCAGCAAGCTGGAGTTGATTCCCACCGTCGCCGAGGCCGACGTCGACCTGGTGTTCGAGCCGCCGTGGAACCAGTCGATGATGTCGGACGCGGCCAAGCTGGAAACCGGCATGCTGTGATCTTGCCCCGGCGCAAAGCGAACGGAGTCACATTCCCGCGGGGTCGCAGTTGACGAAAGTTTGCAATGAGCGCAGCGTCAAGGCTGCTGACCGGGGGGTCGGCGTGACACGCTGCAACGTCGGGGCCCGGCCGTCGCCAGACGGCCGGGTTTTTTTCGATCTGCGTCGCGCCGCGGCGGTTTCAAACGCTGGCTTCAAAGCGGTTGGCGGCGCGGTTCTTGCGCACCTTCGCCGGGTCCCAGACGCGGCCGTTCATCGCGATCCAGACGCCGGCCGGCAGCGCCTGCACCGCGCCGACCGCGCAGCCGATGTTGAACACCGCGTCCGAGCCGGTGAAACGCGCCGGATTCAGCGCGCCGGTCAGCACGATCACCTTGTCGCCCAATCCGGTCAGCGCCTGCGCGGTCTCGACCATGGTGTCGGTGCCGTGCGTCACCAGCACGTGCCGCTGCGGCTGCCGCGCGATCGCGTCGCGCACCAGGCGGCGGTCATCGTCGGTCAGATGCAGGCTGTCCTTGCGCAGGACCGGGACCACCTCGAAACGGAAGGCGACGCCGATCTGCGCCAGGATCTCGCCGATCTGCGGTGCGCCGATCTGGTAGTCGGACTTGTCGTCGAAGTAGACCTTGTCGATGGTGCCGCCGGTGGTGACGATGCAGAGCTGATCCATGGGGTGTCCGTCAGGGCGAGTCGAAAGGGTGGACACAGGCATCAGCCGGCGTCGCTGGAAAACAGGCTGGCGAGCACGGCGTCGGTATCGGCGTGCGGGTCCGGCAGGCGGTCGAGGCCGCGAGCGAGGAAGCGCGTCAGCGCGGCGGCCGGCGCCGCATCGCCGCGTCCGCTCGACCAGGTTGCGTGTTCGGCCAGCAGTGCCGCGGCGCAGGTGCGCGCGAGCGTGAAGCCGAGGCCGCGCGCGCCGGCCTCGAGGCGATCGCGATCGCCGGCGTTCGTGGCCAACCAGCGCTCGGCCGCGTCGAAAGCGCCGCGCACCTCCTGCGCTGCCACCGGATCGGCTGCTGCCAGCGCCGGCGCCAGCGCAGTACGCAGCGGCACCAGGCCGTGCTGGCCCAGTGCCCGCAGCATGTCCAGCGCCAGCACGTTGGTGGTGCCCTCCCAGATCGGAAACACCTGCACGTCGCGCAGCAGCTGCGGCAGGCCGGTGTCCTCGATGTAGCCGGCCCCGCCGAAAGCCTCGAGGCATTCCGACACCAGCGTCACAGACAGCTTGCTGACCCAGAGCTTGGCCAGCGGGACCAGCAGGCGCAACGCGGCCGCCTCGTCGACCGTGGCGACGCCGGCCTCGACGCGACCCAGCAGCAGCGCGGCGTGGAAGGCGAGATGGAACGCCGCCTCGAAGGCGCAAACGGCGTCGGCCAGGGTTTCGCGATGTAGCGGCTGCGCCGCCAGCACGCGGTCGAAAGCCTGCCGGCGCGTCGCGTAGTCGCCGGCCAGTGCCAGTGCGCGGCGCGCGGTCGCCAGCGCGCCCAGCGTACTCCACAGGCGGGTGACGTTGAGCATCGGCGCGATCTTGCGCACGCCGTGCGCGGGCTCGCCCAGTGGCCACGCCGGCGCGCCGTCGAGTTCGATCTCGGCGGTAGGCAGCTCGCGTGTGCCCAGCTTGTCTTTGAGGCGCTGCACGCGCAGGCCGTTCCAGTTCCCTGCGGCGTCGCGCGTCTCGACATGGAACAGGCCCAGCGCGCTGCCGCCGTCGCGCGCGCCTTCGGGCCGCGCCAGCGCCAGCGCGGCCTCGCCGACCACCGCCGAGCTGAACCACTTGCGCCCGTACAACCGCCACTGGCCGCCGGCGTCGCAGCGGGCGATCGTCTCGCTGTGAGCCACGTCGGAGCCGCCGTGGGTCTCGGTCATCCACTGGCCGCACAGCCACAGCGTTGCCGGATCGCGGCTGAGGTAACGCGGCCGCACGCGCTCGATCAGCGCTCGCTCGCCGCTGGCTTCGAGCGCAGCGATGGCGCCGTCAGTCATCGCCAGCGGGCAGGTGTAGAACTCGCTGGCGCAGTGATACAGGTATACGCGCGCGTACTGATCGGCGCGCGCCGCGCCGTCGGCGCTGTCCTCGTGTCCGGCCCACAGCAGGCCGTGGCGCGTGGTGATACCCGCGCCGCGCTCCCAGGCCGGGGTCAACGCGATGCGATCGACGCGCGCGCCCCAGGCGTCCCACTGCGTCAGCACCGGTTCGCGCCGCGGCGTGCGCTGGCGTTCGGCCCAGGCGTCGAGCGCGTGGGCAGCCAGCGCGAGCAGATGCGGTTCCAGCACGGCGCGGCGCGCGGACGACAATCGCCAATCCAGCCAGCCGCGCAGCACGCGGTCGCGACCCCAGGGATCGGGTAACTGCGGCGGATCCTGCTGAAAGCTCATGGTCACCGGCGCGTGATCGGGGCCGCGATTATACGTCCGCGCGCTGGCGGCCCCGGCGCGCGTCGGCACCGAGGGCGCCGATCAGCAGCACGGTCAGAACGACCTCGATCAGCGCCGGCAGCCGTTCGGCGGGCGCGCTCCAGGCTTCCATCACGCCGTGGCTGAAGTACAGCAGCGACACCAGTCCGGTCCAGAACAGCGCGCGCTGCGGGCGCCGGATGGCCAGTAGCGGCAACGCCAGCGGGATCAGCGCGAAGCCCAGCGCAATCGCGACCGGCATCTGCGCCGGCGGCAGCAGCAGGCCGTGCCAGGCAACCTGCAGCGCGGCCAGCAGAGCCCAGGCGGCGAAGGCAATCCGGCGCAGGTTCATGGCGTAACCGCCAGCTTGCGCGTCACCTCGGCGAGGCGCCGGCCCAGCGCGCGCGCCAGCGTGCGCTCATGCTCGCTGATCGCGAGTTCACCCTGCGCGCCGGCGACGTGACTGGCGCCGTAGGGCGTGCCACCGCTCTGCGTCGCGGTCAGCGCCGGCTCGGTGTAGGGCAGGCCGACGATCAGCATGCCGTGATGCAACAGCGGCAGCATCATCGACAGCAAGGTGGACTCCTGGCCGCCGTGCATCGTCGCGGTCGCGGTGAACACGGCGGCCGGCTTGCCGGCCAGGGTGCCGGACGCCCATTCCGCGCCGGTGCCGTCGAGGAAGTGCTTGAGCGGCGCGGCCATGTTGCCGAAGCGGGTCGGACTGCCCAGCGCCAACCCGGCGCAGGCGGCGAGATCCTCGAGGCTGGCATAGGGCGCGCCGGTGTCCGGCACCGGCGGTGCGGCAGTCTCGGTGACCGGCGCCACCGGGGGCACCTGGCGCAGGCGCACCGTACAGCCCGGTACTTCCTCGATGCCGCGCGCGACCAGCCGCGCCATCTGCGCGGTATGGCCGCTGCGGCTGTAGTAGAGCACCAGGATCTCGCTGTCCATCATCGACTCCGTTTGGGCTGCCGGCCTTGATCGGCTACGCTGTCGAGGTCCCTGCTGCCGCCGATATCCGCCATGCGCTGGCGCTACGATCGCGACCGCGCGCTGACCCTGGCGCGCTTTCTCTGGCAACGCTTTCTCGACGACCGCTGCTTCGAGACCGCGGGCGCGCTGTCGTATACCACGGTGTTCGCGCTGGTGCCGCTGTTGGCGACGGCGTTCGGCATCCTGTCGATGTTTCCGGTGTCCGCGCTGTGGACGCAGCAGATCTCGGCCTTCGTGTTCAGCAATTTCGTGCCGTCCGCCGGTGCCACCGTGCAGGGCTATCTGCTGCTCTTCGCCGCCAACGCCAGCCGCATGACCGTGGTCGGCATCGCCGCGCTGCTGGTCAGTGCGTTGCTGATGATGACCAGCATCGAGGGTCGCTTCAACCGCATCTGGCGGGTGACGACGCCGCGCCGCAGCGCGGTGCGCTTCCTGATGTACTGGACCGCGCTGACGCTGGGTCCGCTGCTGCTGGTCGGCGGTCTGGCGCTGACCTCGTACGTGTTTGCGCTGCCGTTGCTGCATCACGCCGATGCACAGTTTGCGCTGCGCGCGCGCCTGCTCGGCCTGCTGCCGTTCCTGATCACCTGGATCGGCCTGTTCGGCATGTACATCCTGATTCCCAACCGCGTCGTGGCCCGGCGCCATGCCGCGCAGGGCGCGCTGATCGCGGCGCTGCTGTTCGAGCTGGCCAAGCTCGGTTTCGGCCTGTACGTGACGTACGCCGCGTACGGCCAGATCTACGGCGCGCTGGCGGTACTGCCGATCTTCCTCGTGTGGGTGTACCTGTCGTGGGTGATCGTGCTGCTGGGCGCCTCGTTGTCGGCATCGCTGGCGGCGTATCGCTATTGTCCGCATGCGGCGCGCCTGCCACCGGGTTGCGAGTTCATCGGCCTGCTGCGGGTGCTGGCGCGCTTCGCCGCGGCCCAGCGCCAGGGTGCGGCGCTGTCGGCGGCGACGCTGCTGGCGGTCGAGCCGTTCCTCAGCGACGATCTGTTGCAGCGTTATCTGCTCGATCTGCAGCGTGCGGCCGTGGTGCGCCGCATCGAGCGCGGCGACTGGGTGCTGGCGCGCGCGCTGGACAGCATCACGCTGGCCGAGCTGTACGAAGCGGGCCAGTACCGTCTCAGCACCAGCGCCGAGGCGGTCACCAGCGCGGCGTACGGGCTGCCGCCGGCGCTGGCGGCGACGCTCGCACAGCATGCACGCGGCCTGCGCGAGAATCTGCAGTTGACGCTGGCGGTGTTGAACCCCGGCGCGACGCTTCCGCCTTCCGCCCTGGAGCCCCCGCGATGAAACCGATCCACATCCTGCTTGCCTTGCTGCTGCTCGCCGTCGCGCCGGCCCATGCCGGTGACGTGGCGCAGCCGGTGCTGCGCGTCACCACCCTTGATGGGAAGCCGTTCAGTCTCGCCGCCGAGCGCGGCAAGTGGGTGATCGTCAATTTCTGGGCGACCTGGTGCACGCCCTGCCTGGGCGAGATGCCGGCGCTGTCGGCCTACGTCGCCGCGCACAGCAAGAACGTCGCCGCGATCGGCCTGGCCTACGACGACGTCACGCCCGCCGATCTGCACGCCTTCATGCTCAAGCATCCGGTGTCGTATCCGGTCAGCATCGTCGACGTCGATCACCCGCCCAGGGACTTCGCCACCCCGCAAGGCCTGCCGACCACCTACCTGATCGCGCCGGACGGCCGCGTCGCCAGGAAGTTCATCGGTCCGGTGACCCCGGCCACCTTGCAGGCCATCATCGGTGCGGGCAAGGCCAAAGGTGCCTGAGTGGCGGCGGCGCGCTTCCTGATCCGCGGCCAGGTGCAGGGCGTGGGTTTTCGCGCCCACACCCGTCACGAGGCGCAGCGGTTGGGCCTCACCGGTTACGCGAAGAACCTGTCCGATGGCCGCGTCGAGGTGCTGGCCGTCGGCGAGTCAGCAGCGCTGGACGCGCTCGAACGCTGGCTGGCGCATGGGCCGCCCGCGGCGGGCGTCGAGGATGTGCGCCGCACTGAGGTTGAGATGGGCGAGCATGAGGGTTTCGAGATTCGCTGAGGCGCCGGTTTACGCCCATGAAGACGGACCGGCAAGACTCAGTACCGCTCCTCGATCCAGTACGACCCATCCGCCAGTCGTTCGTGCTTGGGCTTGCCAGCGAGCGGCGGCAGCCTGATACACGGCTGCAGCGGGCGCGTGTGTGGCAGCTGGTCGATCAGGTGCGCGATCAGGTTCAGGCGTCCGCGCTTCTGGTCGTCGTAGTCGACCGCGAACCATGGCGCGTGTCTGGAGTGGGTCTTCTGCAGCATCGTGTTGCGCAGGCGGCCGAACTCGGCGTACTGGTGCCGCGAGGCGATGTCCACCGGCGACAGCTTCCAGCGCTTGAGCGGATCGTCGGCGCGTTCGCGGAAACGCCGCTCCTGCTCTTTCTGATCGACGGCCAGCCAGTACTTGAACAGCAGGATGCCGTCGTCGGTCAACAGCTTTTCGAAGCGTGGACAGGCGTGCAGAAATTGCCGGTGCTGGGCCTTGCTGCAGAAGCCCAGCGCCGGCTCGACCACGGCACGGTTGTACCAGCTGCGGTCGAACAGGACGATCTCGCCGGCAGCCGGCAGATGCGCGACGTAGCGCTGGAAATACCACTGCCCGGCCTCGTGCTCGCTGGGCTTGGGCAGGGCGACGATGCGGTAGCCGCGGGTGTTGAGGTGCTCGGTGATGGCCTTGATGGTGCCGCCCTTGCCGGCGGCGTCGCGACCCTCGAACAGCACCAGCAGACGCTGGCCCGTCTCCATCACCCAGCGCTGCACGCGCAGCAGCTCGGCCTGCAGTTTTTCCAGATGTTCGGCGTAGTGCAGCTCGCTCATGGATGTGCGCGTCCGATGAAGCATGTCGGGGTGCTAGCCGCAGGTGCGTTGACGGCGCTCGACGCGCGCGAATCTGGGCCGCGAATCGGCTCGCTTGCGATGCGGGTGGAGGATGTGAGTTGCAGCGGAATCGAGATGGGGGAAGGCGAGAACTCGGGGATGCGCCGAGGCCAAGGCTTGCGGAGGCTCATGCGCCAGAATACCTGTGCACTGCGACTGCTGAAAGCAGCCGCGCCGCATGGCGGCGCCGGCTGTTGTGCTGTTTCATGCCGATGGCTACCGTGCCGCGGCCCTGGTTTCACGAGGCGCAAGCCATGCCAGTATGGCGGCAACCGCAAACAAAGCCGGAACGTCGCCCCAGAGATGGCCCATGTGGTCGCCGCCGAATGACTGCACGGCCATGATCCCGCCATGCACGACGCTGGACCAGACCGTGAACCCGATGAGGCTCCGGTTTGCGAGCGGGTCGCGCGCGGCGAGGATGAGGAAGACCCCGAGCGTTGCGTAAATGCCGAGGATCATTTCGAGATAGTCCGAACGCCCCTCGGCATGCCACGACCATCCGGCAGGCCAAATCATCGTCAGTGGCCATATGCCGAATGTGAAGGTCAGCCCCACAACCACCAGGGCGATGCGCAGATACTTGATGCGATCAGATTCACTCATTGGTTTTCCCCTTCGATCATCAGAGGTCGCGCACTTCAGGGACTTCCTCTCGTGTGCGCTGGAAGACGAGAGTTTTGAGGCGGCGGAGTAACGAGTGCGGGCTTGGTCAGAGGCCCGCTTATCGCATCTCGATCTTCTGGTAACTGAGCGATACCGCCTGCTGCCCATCCGCCATCGCGCACGACGAGACCATCACGTCGCTCAATACCCAGGTCTTGCCCTTGCCGCTGAGCGTGGCGCGCGGAAAGTGCTTGCCCTGCGCGCAGACGTTGTCCTGGCGTGCCGCGACCTGCGCTGGCGATCCTTCCAGGCGCAGAGTGACGGTGCCGGGACCGGGCGAGTGCGGCGTCATGGCATCGGTCGTGCCGTAGCCATCAATGGCGCCGACGGCTACCGGTGAGGCCTCGGGCGGCATCGCGCCCGGCGCCGCTTCGCGCTTCATCAGGGTGACGTGGCCAGTCTTGTTATGGTGGGCAGAGGCCATGCGGCCGGCGCCGAGCGAGCCGTTGCCCACGACGCCGGGTTGGCTGGCGCCGAACGAGAACGACATGACCTTTTCGCCAAACGATGTCGCAGGCGTCTGGCGCGCTGCACCGGCTTCGATGGTGGCCGGATTCCTGGTCGCGGCGCCGTCCTTGAGGTCCTCGATCTGCAGCAGGTAATCGGATGATGCCCAGGCGGTGCCGGCTGCAAGCAGGCTGGCGATAACGGCAAAACGCAGTGTGCGGTGGATGCGCATGACGAGTCCCCTTGGTTGGCTGCAACATTACGAATCGTAATATTGCGCCGAAGTGGGGGCCGGAACAATGGGCCTCGCGACAGCGCGGCCGGCGTGGCCGGAGCGGGGCGTCCGCGCCAGCCCGCAATCGAGCCTGCGACGTGCCGGCTAGCCGATATCGCCCGCAGCGAGTCCGGCGCGCTGGCGCTGCGCCATCTGCTGCAGCAGGGCGGCGAAGTCGCCGGCATAGCCGCGCATGTCGAACAGCGGCGAGGTGGCGCGGAGAGCGGTGAGTTCGGCGCGCAGCGCGGCGCAGGCACTGGCGTCGTGGCCGAGGCGGATCGCGGTGGCGATATACGCCGCGTCGTCATCGGCGTTGAGCGCGTCGAGACCGAGATGATGGTTGAGGCTGCCGGCAACGCGCGCAGCGAAGGTCGCACCCGGCGCGGTCAGCAGCGGGCAGCCGGCCCACAACGCGTCGCTGGCGGTGGTGTGGGCGTTGTAGGGATGGCTGTCGAGAAACAGGTCGGCGTGCGCGTACAGGCCAAGGTATTCGGCGTGTGCGCGGCGCGCGGCGAAGACCACGCGCGCGGGATCGATGCCTTCGGCGGCGAGCACGGCGCGCAGGCGTGCGTTGACGGTCGCCCCGGCATCCAGCAGCCACAGCACGCTGCCCGGCACCGCGCGCAACACCGCGGCAAATCGGGCGAGGCTGCCGCGGTTGAGCTTGAAGCTGTTGTTGAAGCAGGCATAGACCACGCCGTGTTCCGGCAAGCCGAGTGCCGCGCGCGATGGCGGCGCGATCGGCACGCGCGTCGGATCGCTGGGCTGGTAGCAGCGCGGCAGGTACGCCACCGCCTCGTTGACGTGGGCGCGCAGCGCGGGCGGCAGCACGAAATGATCGGCAATCAGGTAATCCATCCACGGCGCGCCGCTGCTGCCGGGATAGGCCAGCCAGTTCACCTGCAGCGGTGCCGGGCGCAGTGCGAAGGTCTGCGGACGGCTGCCGCCGCACCAGCCGTCGAGATCGATCAGGATCTCGATGGTGTCGTCATGGATGGTCTGTGCCAGCGCCGCGGCGGTCTGCGCACTGGCATCGCGAAACGTGTGCGCGGCGGCGGCAAGCCTCGCGCGCCAGACGCTGCCGTCGTCGCGGCTGGTGGCGTACAGCGCGACGTGCGGCACGGATTCCCGCAGCGCCTCGAAGAACGTCGCGGTCAGCATCGCCGTCGCGTGCTGGTGAAAGCCATTGGCGACGAAGCCCACGCGCAGCGGTGCGCCGGCGGCACGCGGCGCGTGGCGCCAGTCCAGCCAGGCGCGGCGCGGCACCGTCGCGGCCTCGACGCGTGCCGCTTCGAGGCGCGCGCAGGCCAGCTGCGCGGCGGCATCGCTGTCCTCGGCGAGAAAGGCGAACGGCGACACGCCGCCGCGGCCGGCGGCGACGTGCGCACGCAGTCGCGCCGTCAGCGCGTCCAACCCGGCCAGGTCGGCGCACTGGCGGCGCGCGAAGACCAGCTGGCCGAGCGCGCGGCCGTCGTCCGGATCCAGCGCCAGCGCCGTCGCGTAAGCGGCCGCGGCAGCCTCGTAGTGGCCCTGCTCGTCGCACATCAGGCCGGTCTGGTAGGCGAGCCGTGCGTCCTGTGGCGCGCGCCGTGCGCCTTCGGCGTACGCCGCCTCGGCATCGGAATGGCGGCCCTGCACCGCCAGCGCATGGCCGAGCAACAGCCAGCCGTCGACGGGTGCATCCGGCGCCGTCAGCGCGCTGCGTGTGCGCGTTTCGGCATCCGTCACGGCGCCGAGTTCGAGTTCGACTGCGGCCAGATTGATGGCGATGCCCGCGGCCTGTGGCGTTGCCGCCAGTGCCGCGAGGTAGGCCGCGCGCGCGCCGTCGAGATCGCCCGCCGCGCGGCGCGCGCTGCCGAGCAGGTTGAGCGCCGGTGGATACGCGGGCGACAGCGTCAACGCCTGCTCGACGGCCGCGATCGCGCCCGCGGCGTCGCCCAGCGCCAGCCGTGCGCTGGCCAGATTGCAGCGCATCTCGACACTGCGCGGCGCCAGCCGGGCACCGCGTTCGAGTACCGCGACGGCGTCGGCGGCGCGGCCGGTCAGCAGCAACGCGACGCCGTGCAGACGCGCCAGCTCGGCGTCGTCGGGATGGCGCGTGCGCAGCGCGCGCGCGGCGGTTTCGGCTTCGGCGGCACGGCCGCTGGCGAGCAGCTGGGCGATCGGTGCGGCGCGGTCGGCGGCCTGCATGCGCGGGTCAGATCGTCAGCGTGTACACATGGCTGCTGTCGTCGCGCTGCCAGCCGAGGGCCGCATACAGGCGCTGCGCCGCGGCGTTGCTGCGCTGGGTTTCCAGCTGCAGACCGAGTGCGCCGCTGGCAATGGCGTGATCGCGCGCGGCGGCGAGCAGCGCGCGGCCGACGCCGTGACGGCGTGCCGCTGGCGCCACGTAGAGGTCGTTGAGCTGCCACACGCGCCCGGTGCGCACCGAGCTGAACAGCGGATACAGCTGAGTGAAGCCGGCCACGGCGTCGTCGCTCTGCGCCAGCAGGATCACCGCATCACCGTGGCGCAGGCGTGCGCCGATGAAGGCCCGCGCCCGCGCGGGATCGGCGGCCTGACCGTAGAACTGGCGATAGGCGTCGAACAGCGGCGCGACGGCATCGAGGTCGGCGGCGATGGCGGTCCGGATCGTCGCGCTCATGTCTGCTCCGTCAGCAGCTTCAGCTCATCGGCCTGGTGCTCGCGCGCCAGTGTGCCGATCAGCTCGTCGAGGTCGCCGTCAAGCACGTCCGGCAGCCGGTGCAGGGTCAGGCCGACGCGGTGATCGGTGATGCGACCCTGCGGAAAGTTGTAGGTACGGATGCGCTGGCTGCGATCGCCGGAGCCGACCTGCAGCCGCCGCGATTGCGCCTGCGCCGCGGCCTGCTTGGCGCGCTGCTCGTCGAGCAGGCGCGCCTGCAGCAGCGCCAGCGCGCGGGCGCGGTTCTTGTGCTGGCTGCGCTCGTCCTGGCACTCGACCACGATGCCGCTGGGCAGGTGGGTGATGCGGATCGCCGAGTCGGTCTTGTTGACGTGCTGGCCGCCGGCGCCGGAGGCACGGAAGGTGTCGATGCGCAGGTCGGCGTCGCGCAGCTCGACGGCGTCCACCGCCGCCAGCTCGGGCAGGATCGCCACCGTCGCCGCCGAGGTGTGGATGCGGCCCTGCGACTCGGTGGCCGGCACCCGCTGCACGCGATGGGTGCCGGATTCGAAGCGCAGCTTCGAATAGGCGCCGCGGCCCTCGATGCGCGCGATCGCCTCCTTGTAGCCGCCGTGCTCGCCGGGGCTGGCGTTGACGATCTCGACACGCCAGCCCTGGCGCTCGGCGTAACGCAGGTACATGCGCAGCAGATCGCCGGCGAACAGCGCGGCCTCGTCGCCGCCGGTGCCCGCGCGCACCTCAAGGAACAGGTTGGCGTCGTCATACGGATCGCGCGGCAGCAGCAGGGTTTCCAGTTCGGCCTCGATCGCGGCGAGACGCGCGGCCAGGCGCCGCTCGTCCTGCGCCGCCAGCTCGGTGAACTCGGGATCGCCGGCCAGTTCGCGCGCTTCGGTCTGCTCGCGCGTCACGGCGGTGTGCGCGGCCAGCGCGCGCGCCAGCGGTTGCAGCTGGGCGTACTCGCGATTGAGCGCCTTCCAGCGCGCCGGGTCGGCGGCGGCGTCGGCCTCGCCCAGCAGCAGGCCGATTTCGTGATGACGTTCGGCCAGCGCCTCGAGCTTGCGCCGCAGCGCGGCAATCATGGCGTGTCGTCGTGCGCGTCGAGACCGTACAGGCGGCCGGCGGCATGCAGCAGGTCGACCTCGCCCTTCAGCGCGGCTTCGCGCAGGCGTGCGCTGGGCGCGTGCAGCAGCTTGTTGGTCAGGGTATTGGCGAGATAGGCCAGGGCCTCGTCGGGGCTCTTGCCGGCAGCGATCAGGGCGCGTGCCCTGGTCAGCACCTCGTCGCGCTGGGCCTCGGAACGGGTGCGCAGCGCCGCGACCGGATTGTCGACGGTCAGTGCGCGCCGCCAGGCCATGTAATGCTCGACCTGCAGGCCGATGATCGCCTCGGCCTCGCGCGCAGCGGCTTCGCGCGAGCGCAGGCCGGCGTCGATCACCTGGCGCAGATCGTCGATGCTGTACAGGAAAACGTCCTGCAGACTGGCCACCCCGGCCTCGATGTCGCGTGGCACCGCGATGTCGAGCAGGAACATCGGCCGGTGCCGGCGTCGCGCGATTGCCGCCGCGACCATCGCGCGCGTGATCACCGGCGTGCGGCTGGCGGTGGAACTGATCACGATGTCGGCTTCGGCCAGGTGCTGCGGCAAATCGGCCAGCGTCACCGCGTAGCCGCCGATGCGACCGGCCAGCGCCTGCGCGTTCTCGAGGCTGCGATTGGCGACCAGCAGGCGCGGCACGCGCTTGTCGACCAGGTGGCGCGCGGCCAGCTCGATCGTCTCGCCGGCGCCGACCAGCAGCACGGTCGCGCCGCGCAGATCGGTGAACAGGCGCTCGACCAGGCGCACCGCGGTGAACGCGATCGACACCGGATGCGCGCCGATGCGGGTGTCGGTACGCACGCGCTTGGCCACCGCGAAGGTGTTCTGCAGCAGGCGCTCCATCGGCGCGCGCAGGGTCTGCGCCCGGTGCGCCAGCTGGTAGGCGTCCTTGACCTGGCCGAGGATCTGCGGCTCACCCAGCACCATCGAGTCGAGGCCGGTGGCGACGCGGAACATGTGCCGCACCGCTTCGCCTTCCTCGTGGCGGTAGAGGAACTCGTCGAGACGGCCGCCGGGCAGGTTGTAGTGCTGATGCAGCCAGCGCAGCGGTGCCTCCTCGGCACCGGCGGCGACGCTGCAATACAGCTCAGTGCGGTTGCAGGTCGACAGGATCAGCGCTTCGTCCACGCCGTCCAGCTGCGTCAGCTCGGCCAGCGCCTGCGGGGCGCTGTCGGCGTCGAATGCGACCTGTTCGCGCAGGGCGAGCGGGGCGGTCAGATGGTTGAGCCCGAGGGCAATCAGAGGCATGAGGGCGCGCGGGCAACGATCGGCTAAGCTCACAGGGACCGGCGTCGGCCGGTTTTCGGCATCACGCGCGGGGCAGGGTCACGGTGGAAATTGTGCGGATAGCACCTTGCAAGATCAAGCACATGCGGCGATTTGCAGCTGGCGCGACGCTGATAGCCGCGCTGCTGGCCGGTTGTGCGCAGGCGCCCCTGCGTACCCCGCAGCATACCCCCGCACCCGTGACGCAGCCGTTGGCACGCATCGAGTTGGCGCCGGGACCGGGACAGGCGGTGGCGGCCGACCTGCTGCAGGCCGAGTTCGCGCTGGCGCATAACGATCTCAAGACCGCCGCTGCGGCGACCGCACGCGCGGCAATGCTGTCATCTGATCCTGCGGTTGCGGAACGCGCCGTGGCGCTGGCGGTGGCCGTGCACGATGCGCCGCTGGCGGCGCAGGCGCTGGCACGTTGGCAGGCGCTGGGCTCCGCGCCGGGTGCGCTGGCCGCAGCGCGCGCGCAGCTGGCGCTGGACCAGGGTGACCGCGCCGGCGCCGAGCAGCAGCTCGATGCGGTGATCGTCGCCGGTGGCGCCAATGCATGGCGTGATGCTCTGCGCGTGCTGGCCTCGGCGCGTGATCCGGCACTGGCTGGTGTGGTGCTCGAAAACCTTGCGACACCGGCGCGTCTGCCGGCCGACGACAGCGTGATCTGGCTGGCGGCCAGCCAGCTGGGAGCGCATCTGGGCCGGCACGCTTTTGCCCAGAGCCTCGCCGCGGCCGCGCTGTCCCGCTTCGGCAGCGCCGCCAGCTACGGCTGGTTGGCGCAGCTGGCGCAGCAGGCGGGTGATCTCAAGACGGCGCAAGCCACACTGCGCGCCGGCCTGACGCGACACCCGCGCAGCATCTCGCTGCGCATGGCCCTGGCCGGCCTGCTGGCCGCGCGCGGCGACAACACTGCAGCGCAACGGCTGCTGGCGCAGGGAACCCAGGATGCCGGCACCTACGCTGCGCGCGCGGCCTATGCCGCCCGTGGCAACGATCGCAAGGCGCTGGCGACGATCTATGCCGAGCTGGCGCGAGCGTCAGCCGCGGTGCGCAAGCCCAACCTGTTCCTGCTCGGCCAGCTGGCTGAACTGCTCGATCGTCACCAGGCGGCGCTCGACTGGTATGCGCAGGTGGCCGAGGGCGATCCACACGCCTTCGATGCCGATGTGCGCCGCGTGGTGCTGCTGTCCGAACTGGGACGCGGCCAGCAGGCGCAGGAGTTGCTGCGCGGACTGCAAAACGATTACGCCGACGAGCCCAAGGCGTCTCTCAAGCTGCTGATGCTCGAGGCGGAGATGGACATGCGCGCGCACCGCTATGCCGAGGCGGTGACAGTCTACGGACGCGCCCTGCAGCGGTCGCCCAACGATCCGGGATTGCTTTACGCGCGCGGCGTTGCCGCCGCCGAAGCCGGCGCGGTCGATCAGGCGGTGACCGACCTGCGCCAGGTGCTTGCGCTGAAACCCGGCGATGTCAATGCCATGAATGCTCTGGGCTACACGCTGGCGGATGCCAGGCGTGAGCTGCCCGAAGCCGAGAAACTCGTTGCCGCGGCCCACCGCGCGCGCCCCGATGATCCGGCGATCACCGATTCCTGGGGCTGGGTGCAGTTTCGTCTCGGTCACCTCGACGAGGCCGAGCGCAGCCTGCGCAAGGCCTGGGACAAGAGCAAGGACGCCGAGATCGGCGCGCATCTGGCCGCGGTGCTGTGGGCGCAAGGCCGCCACGCCGAGGCGCGCGCAGTGCTGATGCAGGCGCACAAGCTCGATCCGCACAGCCGCAGCGTGCACGCGCTGCAGGCGCGCTGGGGCGCATGAGCGTGCGTCGTTCGCGCATCGTTTCTGCCATGGCGTTGCTGCTCGCGCTGGCCGCGTGCGCACCGCTGCCGCTGCGCACCACGCCCGGCACGGTCGCCGAGCTGGCCGCACAGACCGCGCGCGAGCAGGCGCTGGCCGGCGTCACGCGCTTCACGCTGGACGGCCGCATCGGTGTCAGCGACGGCCGCGACGGCGGCAGCGGCGGCTTCACCTGGAAACAGGACGGCGCCGCGCTGGACTTCACCGTGCGCGCGCCGATCACCGGCCGCAGCTTTCGCCTGCGCAGCGGCCCGGATGGCGCCTGTCTGGAAGGACTGAAACCGCAGCCGCTGTGCGCTGCCGATGCCGAAAGCCTGCTGATCGCCCAGCTCGGCTGGCATCTGCCGCTGGCCGGCCTGCGTGCGTGGACGATGGGCCTGCGTGCGCCTGGCAGTGAGGCGCAGCTGACGTTCGGCCCCGGCGGATTGCCGGCCACCCTCGACCAGGACGGCTGGCACGTCGAGTACCGCGACTGGGATCGCGCCCATGTTCCGGCGTTGCCGCGCGCCATCTTTGCGCGCAAGCCGCCCTACAGCGTGCGTCTGTACGTGGAGCACTGGGAGCTGCCGTGACCGCGCAGGCGTGGACGCTCTGGCCGGCACCGGCCAAGCTCAACCTGTTTCTGCATATTGTCGGCCGCCGCGCCGACGGCTACCACCGGCTGCAGACGGTATTTCGCCTGCTCGACTGGGGCGACAGCGTGCGTCTGCGTGTGCGCGATGACGCTGTGATCGTGCGCAGCGCCGGTGCGGAGGGGATTGCTGCTGACGATGATCTCGCAGTGCGCGCGGCACGGGCGCTCAAGGCTGCGACCGGCTGCGCGCTCGGCGCCGAGATCGCAGTGGACAAGCGGATCCCGGTCGGCGCCGGATTGGGCGGCGGCAGTTCCGATGCCGCTACCGTGCTGGTCGCACTCAACCGCTTGTGGGGCTGCGGTCTGGATGATGACGCACTGGCCGCGCTGGGCTTGCAACTGGGAGCCGACGTGCCGGTGTTCGTGCGCGGACGCAACGCCTGGGCCGAAGGCATCGGCGAGGTGTTGACCCCGATCACGCTGCCGCCGCGCTGGTACGTGCTGCTCGACCCCGCCATTCACGTCGCCACCGCGCCGCTTTTCCAAGCGCCTGAATTGACACGCAATGCCGCGGAAGAGACAATTCGCCGCTTTCTTGACGGGATGGTGACGGGCAACGCCTTCGAGCCGATCGTGCGCGTGCGCCATCCTGCGGTGGCGACGGCGCTGGACTGGCTCGGTGGTTTTGGTCTGGCGCGATTGTCCGGCAGCGGCGGCAGCGTGTTTCTGGAAACCCGCAGCCACGCCGAAGCCGCCGACATCGCCGGGCGCTGTCCCGCGCAGTACACGGCCCGGGTGGCGCGCGGAGCGGAGATCTCCTCGCTGACGCTTGCGGCCGCACGGTTTTCTGCTGGGGCGTCGCCAAGCTGGTAAGGCACGGGATTTTGATTCCCGCATTCGCAGGTTCGAGTCCTGCCGCCCCAGCCATTCGCGCCGGCTTGCTCCGGCCACGCACGATGAAGGTCCACCCGTGAATGCCTCCAACGGCCTGATGCTGTTTTCCGGCAACGCCCACCGCAAGCTGGCGGAGGA
>DATLSL010000038.1:0-5816 GCA_035534135.1 Rhodanobacteraceae bacterium
GCGGTGAGTGCGATGGTCGAGCAGGCGCGCGCGGAGGGCTTCCGCCTGCTGCGCGAGGACGGTCTGCTCAAGGCCTGGCAGGGCCTGACCTCGGTCGAGGAAGTCCTGCGCGTGACCAGCAGTTGAGACGGCGATGCCGCGATACCAATACGAAGCCCTGAACGGTGACGGCGTGATGCTCAACGGCGCGCTGGTTGCCGACGGCGAGCGCGAGGCGCTGCGCGTGCTGGAGCGGCGCGGACTGACCGCGCTGCGGCTGCAGGTCGACACGGCGGTTTTCAGCGCGTCGCCGTTGCGCCGCCGCCGGCTGACCACGCCGGATCTGACGGTGGCGTTCTACGAGCTGTGCATCATGCTCAACGCCGATGTCGCGCTGGCCGAGGCGGTCGCTGCGCAGGGCCGCTCGGCGCATCATCCGCAGGTGGTGGCGGCGTTTGCCGGCATGGCCACGGCGCTGCAGCGCGGCCAGAGTTTTTCCGACGCGCTGGCCGCCAGCGGATTGCCGCTGCCGGACTACATGCTGCAGCTGGCGCGCGCCGGCGAGATGACCGGGCGCCTCGGCGAATCGCTGGGTGGCGGCGTCACGCAGATGGAATACGAGTATCAGGTGCGCAGCGATCTGCGCAACGCGCTGATCTATCCGACCATCCTGGTACTGGCCGGGCTGGCGGCGGTGCTGGTGATGTTCACCTACGTGGTGCCGAAGTTTTCCTCGCTGCTGCAGAAATCCGACCAGTTGCCGTGGCTGGGCTGGGTGGTGCTGGCCGGTGGCACCTGGGTCAACGCCAACCGCCTGTGGCTGGGGCCGGCGCTGCTGCTGAGCGGCGTGGGCATCGTCATGGCGCTGCGCCAGCGCGAGGTACGCCGGCGCCTGTTCGATCGTCTCGGGCGCGCGCCGCTGATCGGTCCCTGGCTGGTCGAGAGCGAAACCGCGCGCTGGGCCAAGATGATGGGTACCCTGCTGCTGGCGCGGGTGCCGCTGATGCGCGCGCTGGAGCTGGCCCGCGACGGCATGCAGTTGAGCGCGCAGCGTGCGCGCATGGGCGAGGTGACGCGCGCGGTGCGCGGCGGCACGCCGCTGTCGCAGGCGCTGGAGGATCAGGACGCGCTCACCGGTACCGGCTACAACCTGGTGCGCGTGGGCGAAAAATCCGGTCAGCTGGCGGCGATGCTGCATTCGCTGGCCAAGCTCTACGACGACGCCGGCCGCACGCGCATGAAGCGGCTGCTGGCGCTGATCGAACCGCTGGCGATCCTGATCATCGGTCTGATGGTCGGCCTGATCATCATGGGCGTGATGCTTGCGATCACCAGTTCCTACAATCTTGCGGTCTGAGGTGCAGTTTATGCGTAGTGTGCGGCGACAGGCGGGGTTCACCCTGCTCGAGATGATCGTGGTGCTGGTGATCATCGGCCTGCTGATGGGTCTGGTCGGACCGCGCCTGTTCCATCAGGCCGATCGCGCCAAGGTGCAGACGGCGCAGACGCAGGTGAAGATGCTGCGTGGTGCGCTGGAGACCATGCGCCTGGACATCGGCCGCTTCCCGACCGATCAGGAAGGCCTGCAACTGCTGGTGCAGAAGCCGACCGATCCGGCGATCGCGCCGCTCTGGCACGGCCCCTATCTCGACGGCGCGGTGCCGCTCGATCCCTGGGGACACCCCTACATCTATTCGGCGCAACCGAGCAAGGATCAGGCGTTCACGCTGTACTCGTATGGCGCCGACGGCAAGCCCGGCGGTACCGGCGAGAATGCCGACATCGGCTATCTGCCGGCGCAGTGATGGCGTGGCCACGGATGCTGCGGACGGGTACGGCGCGAACGCGGCGCGGGCGCGGTTTCACCCTGCTGGAACTGGTGGTGGTGCTGATGATCATGGCCCTGGTGGTCGCGTTTGCCGCGGTCCGCCTGCGCACCTTTGTCGAAGCCTGGCGCGCCAATACCGTACGCGAAACCATTTTCGGCGAGGTGCAGCATCTGCCGGTGCTGGCGCGTGGCGCCGGCCGGCGCCTGCAGATCGCCAGCCTGCCGGCGCCGGCGAGCAGCACCGCGGACGCACCGCCCACGCTGGACTGGCCCGCGGGCTGGACCGCGCGTTTCGAGCCGCCGCTGACGATCAACCCCAACGGCGCCTGTGCCGACAGCACCCTGCTGCTGAGTGACGGCAGTCACCGCTACCGCGCGCAGGTGGCGGCACCGTTCTGCACCGTCACCCTCGACGCCGGCGGCAAGAGACCGGGCGCATGAAGCACGCGCGCGGCTTCACCCTGCTCGAGGCGATCGTCGCGATGGTGATCTTCGCGCTGGTCGCCACCACGCTGCTGGCGTGGCAGGGCGCCAACATGCGCACCATCGACCGCGTCGATGCATTCAATCGGCGCGCGACGCTGGTGCGCGAGGCGCTGGCGCTGTTGCAGCCGGTCAACCCGATGAGCGCGGCCGACGGCAGCCGCACGGTGGGCGACATCGAGGTGCGCTGGACCGGACACGCGCTGGCCCCGGAGCAGATCGGCAAGACCCAGGCCGGATTTCCCAGCGCGTTCAATCTGCAGCTGTTCGTGCTCGACGTGCAGGTGCTGCGCGGCGGCGTGCCGCAAACCCGGTTCGCGGTGCGCCAGGTGGGCTGGAAGGAAGTGCGCAGCACCACGGATCAATGAACGATGCGCAACCCTCGCCCCGACCGCGGATTGACACTGCTGGAGATGATCGTGACGCTGCTGATCGCGTCGCTGATCGTGCTGGTGACGTTTCAGAGCCTGCACGTATTTGCCGTGGCGCGCGAGCGCGTTGCCGCGTACGGCGCGACGCTGGATCGCAACCGGCTGGTGCTGGGCTGGCTGCGCGACAGCAGCGAGAGCCTGATCGCGGTGCCCAAGCCGGTGTTCAAGGGCGACGCCAAGGGCTTCGAGGGCACGGTGACCGCGCCGGTGCTGGAGCGGCCCGGTGTGCCGACGCCGGTGCGCTGGCAGATCGACGCCAGCGGACTGGCGGCGCTCGACTACCGCGAGTTCGGAGGCAAGCCGCTGCTGCTGCCGCTGCCGGAAGGCGGCCGGTTGCACTTCGAGTACTTCGACGCCGCGGGCAAGCCGCACGACCAGTGGCCGCCGGCGCTGGGCGAGCATCCTGATTTGCCGGCGGCGATCGCGCTGCTGGCGGGGCCGGACGGCGATCACCCGTTGCTGATCGCGGCGATCCTCAGCGCGCGCAAGCCGTGGCTGCAGCCCGGCCCGTTCGATGCCGCGGGGGACGAATGAGCAGGTCGCGCCGATTGCGCCGCGCGCGCGGTTTCGTCCTGCTGACCGTGCTGGCGATGGTGGTGGTGCTGGCGTTGCTGGCGACGGCGGCTGCGATCACGGTATCGCGTCTGCGCAGCGAGGCGATCGCGCAACAGCAGCGCCTGCGCGGTGAGCTGGACGCCTATTCCACCCGCGCCACGGTGCTGTATCTGCTCGGCACCCAGCGCATGACCTTCGCCGGGCTCACCGTCGATGACCGCATCGTCTACACGGCCGAGGAGCAGGCGACGCACAACGTCGATCCCGAAGACCTGTCGATCTCGTACACGCCAGTCGGCAACGAGATCCGCCTCGATGGGCGCGTCTATCGCGGTCTCGGCGATTCGCAGTTCGCGCTGCAGGACGATCGCGGGCGGTTGTCGATCGACTGGGCGGTCGCGGGTACCTACGACAATCTGTTGCGGCAACTGAAAGTGCCGGTCGACCAGCGCGGCGTGTTGACCGATCGCCTGCTCGACTATCAGGACAGCGACGATCTGCCGCGGCTGAACGGTGCCGAGGCACCGACGTATCTTCAGCGCGGACTGCCGCCGCCGCCCAACCGCCCGCTGCTGACGCCGTTCGAACTGCGCCGGGTGCTGGGCTGGGAAAAATATCTCGGCGCCTGGAGCGATGCCGACCTGGCGCGCCGGCTCAGCACCGTGCGCTCGGTGTCGATCAACGTCAACACCGCGCCGGCGTCCGTGCTGGCGATGCTGCCCGGCGTCACGCCGGCGATGGCGCAGCGGATGGTGGCCTATCGCGACCTGTCGCCCGTGAACGGTTATGAAGAGGCCCAGCAGCTGCTGCCCGGCCTGCCGCCCGAGACCGACCTGGTGGCGTTGTACCCAGGCCCATCGGGTACGCTAGTGAGCGGGCCTGATGGTGTTGGCGAGGTGTGGCAGCTGCACTGGACGCTGACGCCGTACGAGCATGGCGGGCAGCCGTGGAGAATTGATGATGCGGTCCGGCTGGATGACAGCGGTGCGGAGATGGCTGGACGCGCAGGGCGCCCGGCTGGGGCGGCGTTTGCAGGCGGCGCGGTGGTACCGGGGGGTTGAGGAGCTGGAGCCCTTGCGGGCGGGACGCGGTGGCAGCGAGTGGGTGCTGGCGCGGTCGTATTGCGTGTATGTGACGGTGGGGTGCGCCGCGGTGCCGGCGGCGCGGCGGCGCGATTACGTGGCGGTGGCGGTGCGGCGAGCGGCGCCGTTTGCGGATGCGGACTGGTATGCGGCGTGGCGGGGCGAGACGGCGCAGGTGTGGCTGTGGTCGCGGTCGGCGGTGCGCGGGGCGCGGGTGGAGGGAGTGGCGGCGAGCCGGATCCGGATGCTGCCGGAGTCGGTGCTGCGCGGTGCGGTGCAGGCGCAGGGTGCGCAGCTGCTGGCGGACCGGGAGGGCTGCGAGGGGCGGCTGTGGCGGGACGGGGTGCTGGTGGCGAGCGTGTGGTGGCCGGCGGTGCCGGAGGCGACGGTGTGGGCAGGATTTTGCCGGGGTGCGGGCCTGGCGGTGACGGCGGTGCCGGCGCTGCAGCCGGCGCAGGCGTTGGCGGAGCGGGCGTGGACGCAGGCTTCGCGGGCGGGCGGGCTGGAGACGCTGCGGCTGTACCGGCGCGAGCTGGTGCTGGGTGCGGTGGCGGTGTGGATGCTGGCGCTGGGTTTTGAGCTGGGCGCGCTGGTGCGCACGCGCTGGGCCTTGCACGGGGTGGAGCGGGCGCTGGCGTCGGAGCGGGCGGCGCTGGCGGACATTCTGGCGGCGCGGGGCGAGGCGGAGCAGGCGCGGGTGGCGATCGAGCGGCTGCAGGCGTTGCAGGCGGTGCCCTCGCAGCTGGCGCTGCTGCAGGCGGTGAGCGCACGGATTCCGGGCGCGGGCTGGCGGCTGCTGGAGTGGCACATGACCGATCCGCAGCATCTGGAGATGACGTTGAGCATGCCGCAGGCGGACCCGCCGGGATTGGTGCGGTCGCTGGAGGGATCGGATTTTCTGCGCGCGGTGCGTGCCGAGATCGGCCCGGCGGCCCCGGACCAGTTGGTGGTCCGGGCGACGGTACAGGTGCCGGCGGCGGGGATCGCAGAGCCGGGTTTTGCCGGCCCCCCCGCGCGTCCCGCGGCGACGGGTGTGGGGTCGGCGGCGGCCGTGCCGCCCGCCCCCGTCACCGGCGTTGCGGCGGGCCCGACGGTGGTGCCTGCCGTCGCCTATCGGGTGCCCGTGGCGCCGGTGCCGGCGCCGGCCCGGGCGGCGCCCGTCTTCCAGAGTCCGCCGGCGCCGGCGGGCGGCAACAACCAAGGGAATGGGAACGGCCAAGGCAACGGCCAAGGCAACGGCCATAATGGCAATGGCCAAGGGGGCGGCGCATGAGCGCGCTCACCGAGCGGCTGCGGCGGGAGCTGGGTGGCAATCGACGCCTGCAGGCGGGTGCGGTGCTGATCGGGGTGCTGCTGGCGCTGTATGCGCTGAGCGCTGTGGACACGTGGCGGCAGGGGATCGTGGCGCGGCTGGCGGCGGCGCAGGCGCAGCGGGTGCGCACGCAGGCGCTGGCGGGT
>DATLSL010000039.1:0-12015 GCA_035534135.1 Rhodanobacteraceae bacterium
TCGGCGATCACGAAGCTGCGGTCGGTTTCGATGCGCACCACGCCGAGATGCGGCTGCAGCGTGGTGAACGGGTAATCGGCCACCCGCGGCGTGGCCGCCGACACCGCGCGGATGAAGGTGGATTTGCCGGCGTTGGGAAAACCGAGCAGGCCGACGTCGGCCAGCAGCTTCAGTTCCAGGCGCAGCTCACGCGCCTCGCCGGGCGTGCCGGGCGTGGCCTTGCGCGGCGCGCGGTTGACCGAGCTCTTGAATTTTTCGTTGCCGCGTCCGCCGTGTCCGCCCTCGGCCAGCTTCAGGCGCTGCCCATGCGCGGCAAGGTCACCGATGATCTCGCCGGTGTCGAGGTTGGTAACCACGGTGCCGACCGGCACCCGGATCACGCAGTCCTCGCCGCCGCGTCCGGACATCTGGCTACCCATGCCGTTCTGGCCGCGCTGGGCGCGGAAGTGGCGCTGGTGACGGAAGTCGATCAGGGTGTTCAGACCCTCGTCGGCCACCAGCCATACCGAGCCGCCGTCGCCGCCATCGCCACCGTCGGGGCCACCGAGCGGAATGAACTTCTCGCGGCGGAAGCTGATGCAACCGTTGCCGCCGTCGCCGGCCTGCACGCGGATGGATGCTTCGTCGACGAATTTCATGGCGGCGACCGGTGAGGGGGAGATGACTATGGCGCAAGGATATTCAGTCCACGTGCTTGGCGCCCTGTGCGCCCCTGGCCCTGTCGGCAGCAAGCAAAGAGCCTGATCCGCCAAGTACGCCAAGTACGCCAAGTACGCGAAGATTAAAGTCCCAAGGAGCTTCGCGTCCTGTGCGACCCTCTGGCCCTGTCGACGAGCAAGCTAAAGAGCATGGTCCGCAAAGGTCGCCAAACACGCGAAGATGAAAGTCCAAGGAGCTTTGTGTCCTTTGCGTCCTTTGCGGACCGATATTGCTCTGGCGACGATGCTCCATCCCCGTGCAGGAAACAAAGAGCCCCGCGCGAGGCGGGGCTCTGGCGGAATCGGGGCGGACGCGGATCAGCCCGGGATCACGCTGACGTAGCGGCGGCTCTTGGGACCGCGGACCTTGAACTCGACCACACCGTCCTTGAGCGCAAACAGGGTGTAGTCGCGACCACAGCCGACGCCCGCACCCGGATGAAACTGGGTGCCTCGCTGACGCAGGATGATGTTGCCGGGTTCGACCGCCTGGCCGCCGTAGATCTTGACGCCCAGATACTTGGGGTTGGAATCGCGGCCGTTGCGGGTGGAGCCGCCTGCCTTTTTGTGTGCCATGACGTATTACCTCCGCACCGCGCTCAGGCGCTGATGCCGGTGATTTCGACTTCGGTGTAGTGCTGCCGGTGGCCCATCTGCTTGCGATAGTGCTTGCGGCGGCGGAATTTGACGATGCGGATCTTGTCGGCGCGACCGTGGGCGCGCACCCTGGCGCTGACCACGGCACCGGCGACCAGCGGCGCGCCAACCTGGATGGACTCGCCCTCGCCGACCAGCAGGACCTGGTCGAAACTGACGGTGCTGTCCACTTCGGCGTCCAGCAGTTCCACGCGCAGGACTTCGCCCTGCATCACGCGGTACTGCTTGCCGCCGGTCTTGATGACTGCGTACATGAAAGACCTCTTATGTCGTTCTTCTGGGAGGTAAAGCCTTGAAATGATAGCCGGGCTGCCGGCGACGGGTCAAATCCGACCGGCCCGTGCCGCCGGGCAGGGGAGCCCAAGTGCCGCGAGCGGCTCTGCACTCCCTACGGTCACAGGATGCGCGATGGGAGCGGCCGCCGGACACACCGGAGCGATGCCGCGATGCCGGGCTGCCGCTCACCGCTTGTGTCATCGACGCCCTGCCCACACCTTTGCGGTTGATATATTCACCCTTTGCCGCCCAGGCCATTCCTCCCGATGGACACGATCCGCATCCGCGGCGCGCGCACGCACAACCTCAAGAACATCGACCTCGACCTGCCGCGCGACCGCCTGATCGTGATCACCGGCCTGTCCGGCTCGGGCAAGAGCTCGCTGGCCTTCGACACCATCTACGCCGAGGGCCAGCGTCGCTACGTCGAGTCGCTGTCGTCCTACGCGCGGCAGTTCCTGTCGATGATGGAGAAGCCCGACGTCGACCACATCGAGGGCCTGTCGCCGGCGATCTCGATCGAGCAGAAGTCCACCTCGCACAACCCGCGCTCGACCGTCGGCACCATCACCGAGGTGCACGACTATCTGCGCCTGCTGTTCGCGCGCACCGGCACGCCGCACTGTCCCGACCATGGCGTGCCGCTGGCGGCGCAGACGGTGAGCCAGATGGTCGACGCCACGCTGGCGCTCGACCCCGAACGGCGCCTGATGCTGCTGGCGCCGGTGGTGCGCGAACGCAAGGGCGAGCACGTGCAGGTGTTCGAGCAGCTGCGCGCGCAGGGTTTCGTGCGGGCGCGCGTGGACGGCGTGGTGCTGGACCTGGACGCAGTGCCGGCATTGACCTTGCGGCAGAAACACACCATCGAGGCGGTGATCGACCGCTTCCGCCCCAGGCCGGAGCTCAAGCAGCGCCTGGCGGAATCGTTCGAAACCTGCCTGCGCCTCGGCGACGGGCTGGCGATCATTGCCGATCACGATGACCCCGGAGCGCCACCGCAGCTTTTCTCATCGCGCTTCTCCTGTCCGATCTGCGACTACTCGCTGCCGGAGCTGGAGCCGCGGCTGTTCTCGTTCAACTCGCCGGTCGGCGCCTGCCCGCGTTGCGACGGCCTCGGTGTCACTGAGTTCTTCGACCCGGCGCGCGTGGTGCTGCATCCGGAGCTGTCGCTGGCCGGCGGCGCGGTACGTGGCTGGGATCGCCGCAACGCGCATTTCTTCCAGATGATCCTGGCGCTGGCCAAGCACTACACGTTCGATCCGGAAACGCCCTGGCGCGAGCTGCCGGATCCCGTGCGCGCAGCGGTGCTGTCCGGTTCGGGCGAAGAAGAGATCGCCTTCCGCTATCTCAGCGAACGCGGCGCGGCGGTCACCCGCAAGCACCGTTTCGAGGGCATCGTGCCCAACCTCGAGCGTCGCTACCGCGAGACCGAATCGGCCGCAGTGCGCGAGGAGCTGGCGCGCTACATCAGCGAGCGCGTCTGCCCCGACTGCGGCGGCGCGCGGCTCAACCGCTCGGCGCGCCACGTCACCGTCGCCGCACGCACCCTGCCGGCGCTGGCCGCACTGCCGATCCGCGACGCGCTGCAGTTCTTCGCGACGCTGACGCTGCCCGGCTGGCGCGGCGAGATCGCCGCCAGGATCGTCAAGGAGATCCGCGAGCGGCTGACGTTTCTGGTCGACGTCGGTCTCGATTACCTCACCCTCGACCGCCAGGCCGATTCGCTGTCCGGCGGCGAGGCGCAGCGCATCCGCCTGGCCAGCCAGATCGGCGCCGGCCTGGTCGGCGTGATGTATGTGCTCGACGAACCCTCGATCGGCCTGCACCAGCGCGACAACGAGCGCCTGCTGGGCACGCTGCGGCGCCTGCGCGACCTCGGCAACACGGTGATCGTGGTCGAGCACGACGAGGACGCGATCCGCGCCGCCGACCACATCCTCGACATCGGTCCCGGCGCCGGCGTGCACGGCGGCGAGATCGTCGCCCAGGGCACGCTGGCCGACGTGCTGGCCGCGCCGCGTTCGCTGACTGGCCAGTACCTGACCGGCGCGCGCCGCATCGAGGTGCCGCAGCAGCGCCGGGAGCCGAAACGCGGGCGCTGGCTGAAGCTCCACGGCGCCAGCGGCAACAACCTGCAGGACATCGATCTCGAGATTCCGGCCGCGCTGTTCATTTGCGTCACCGGCGTTTCGGGTTCGGGCAAATCGACGCTGATCAATGACACCCTCTACCGCCACGCCGCCGCCGTGCTCAACGGCGCCGGCACGCAGCCGGCTGCGTTCAGGGGCATCGAGGGGCTGGATCTGTTCGACAAGGTGGTCGACATCGACCAGTCGCCGATCGGCCGCACGCCCCGTTCCAACCCGGCCACCTACACCGGTCTGTTCACGCCGCTGCGTGAGCTGTTCGCGCAAGTGCCCGAGGCGCGTGCGCGCGGCTACGAAGCCGGGCGCTTCAGCTTCAACGTGCGCGGCGGCCGCTGCGAAGCCTGCGAGGGCGACGGCCTGATCAAGGTCGAGATGCACTTCCTGCCCGACATCTACGTGCCCTGCGACGTCTGCCACGGCAAGCGCTACAACCGCGAGACGCTGGAGATCATCTACAAGGGTCACACCGTCGCCGACGTGCTGGCGATGACGGTCGAGGACGCGCTGAAGTTGTTCCAGCCGGTGCCGACGCTGGCACGCAAGCTCGAAACCCTGCTCGCGGTCGGGCTCGGCTATCTGCAGCTGGGCCAGAGCGCGACCACGCTGTCGGGCGGCGAGGCGCAGCGCGTCAAGCTGTCGCGCGAATTGTCGCGCCGCGATACCGGCAACACCCTGTACATCCTCGACGAACCGACCACCGGTCTGCACTTCCACGACATCGAGCAGCTGCTCGATGTGCTGCACCAGCTGGTCGACCAGGGCAATACCGTGCTGGTGATCGAACACAACCTCGACGTGATCAAGACCGCCGACTGGGTCGTCGATCTCGGCCCCGAGGGCGGCGGCGGCGGCGGCCGCATCGTCGCGGCGGGCACGCCCGAGCAGATCGCCGCCGCGCCGGCCTCGCACACCGGACGTTTTCTCAAGCGCGTGCTGGCGCCGGCCAAACCGGCGCGCAGCGAGCGCCGGAAGCAGCGCGCATGAGCGGCCCACGCAAGCCGCGTGCCCGGCGTGGGCATGACGCGACCGCGGCGCCGATAGCGCCAGCGGACGCCACGCCCATCGAAGGCGCCTTCGCAACGCCGCAGCCGCTGTTCACCATTGCCATCGCGGTGCGCTGGCGCGATCTCGACGCCTTCAACCACGTCAACAACTCGGCGTTCCTCACCTACCTTGAGGAAGTACGCCTGCAGTGGCTGGCTACCGTGCCCGGACCATGGTTCGACGAGCGCGCGATGCCGGTGCTGGCTGCCAGCACGCTCAACTACCGCGCGCCGATCAGCTGGCCAGGTACGCTGCGGGTGGAGCTGTATCGCGTGCGCCTCGGCAGCAGCTCGCTGACGATTGCGCATCGTGTTGTCGACGCCGTCGAACCGGCGCGCCTGTACTGTGACGGCGAGGTGGTGATGGTCTGGATGGACCCGGCGACCGGCCGCAGCGTGCCGCTGCCGCAGGCCATCCGCGACGCCTGCGCCTAGGGAAGGTCTGATTAAGTTCAGACCTTCCGCAAGCCAGGGATGGCTTGCCGCGCATCGGGCACGCATGTGCTTGATGCGGCGTAGCCGAGTCCGGACCTGCGCCGGACTCGGCGCCCTCTGACAAGTCCACGATGGACTTGTTCAGAGGTTCCCAAGGCGCCGCACCGCCCGTTCGCGGGCGCTGTCGGGCCACTGTTCCAGGACTCAAGGCGCCGGTTCATCCGCGTCCGGCCCGCGCTGGCTATGATCGCCCCGGCCATCCAGGGAAATCCGCCATGCGCAGCACGCCGCTCGCCCTTGCCCTGCTCAGCCTGTGCCCGACCGCCGCCATTGCGGCCGCGGGCCCCGCACTCACGCTCTATCCCGGTGCGGACGCCGGCAACGGCTACGCGATCGTGCGCGAAACCCGCGATGTGCATCTGCAGGGCGGCGCCGAGGTGCTGCGCATTCCCGGTCTGCCGTCGCAACTGAACGCCGACGGCCTGCTGCTGGGCTTCCCGAATGCCGCCGCAACGCGCGTCGACTGGCAGCGCCTGCTGGCACCGGGCGCGGGCGGCGCGGCCCAACTCGACGCCCGGCTCGGCCAGAAGGTCGAAGTGCGCGGCAGCGGCGGCCAGCCCCTGGCCACAGGCACGCTGCTGCGCGTCGACGGCGACACCCTGATCCTGCGCGACAGCACAGGTCAGCTCGAACTGGTACGCGAATGGAGCGCGGTCAGCCTCGGCGCCGGCGAACCGGCGCCGCGTGGGGCCACGCTGGAGGTCGCGCTGGACGCGGCGCATGCGGGCCGTTATCCGGTCACCCTCACCTACCCGACCCGCGGCCTCGACTGGCACGCGGCCTACACGGCCCGTCTGGCGCCGGGCGCGGACTGCCAGCTCGATTTGCGCGCCGCCGCCAGCCTGTCCAACCAGAGCGGCCGCGACTGGCGCGATGCTGCCGTCACCTTGCTCGCCGGCAAACCCCGACTGGCGCAACAGCCCATGCCGATGATGCGCATGGCGGCTGCATCCGCGGGCGCAAGCGCCTCCGCGCTGCCCACACCCGGCACGATCGGCGACTACCGCAGCTTCGCGCTGCCGCAGCGCGTGGATCTGCCCGACGCCAGCGTCACCGTGGTGCCGCTGTACGCGCCGACCACGCTGACCTGCGCGCGCCGCTACGTCGCCACCATCGAGGGGCCGCGCGGCATCTACGCGGCGCCCTACCTCGGCCCGCCCCAGCCGGGTGCGCAGAGCAGCGCGGTCGAAAGCCGGCTCGGTTTCACCGCGCCGCACGCGCTGCCCGCGGGCACGGCGCGCGTGTATGGCGTTGGCACCAGCAATCACCTCGAACTGCTGGGCGAGGCGAACATCAACGACACGCCCCCCGACACGCACGTCGAGCTGACCCTGGGTGAAACCTTCGATCTGCGCAGCACGCGCGAGGTCACCGCGTTCAAGGTGGACAGGGCCGCCGGCTATGCCGACGAGAGCTTCCGCGTGATCCTGCGCAACACCGGCGACGCCGAACGGACCGTCACCCTGCGCGAATCCCCCTGGCGCTGGCGCGCATGGAAGCTGCTGACGTCCAGCATCGCACCCGCGCATCAGGACGCCACCCAACTCGACTTTCCCCTGCGCGTGCCGGCCAAGGGCAGCGCGACGCTGAACTTCGCCCTGCGCTACGAACTGGCTTCCGGGAACCCCTGACAGGCTCGAACGCATCGGCCGGAATGACGAATCCAAAGAACCCGCCTCATCTGCAAGACCGAGGAGTGTCTTCCATGCTCGAACGCATTGACCACGACGCCGGCATCCGCGAACTGCGCCTGGCGCGCCCGCCGGTCAACGCCCTCGACCCGGGCCTGATCCGCGCCCTGCGCGAAGCCGTCGAGACCGCGCCGCGCGACGGTGCCGAGGCGCTGCTGATCAGCGGCGCGCCGGGCATGTTCTCGGCCGGGCTCGACGTGCCGGTACTGCTGACTCTCGACCACGCCGCGCTGGAGCCGGTGTGGCGCGATTTCTTCGGCCTCGCCGCCGCGCTCGCCTGCTCGCCCATCCCCAGCGTCGCCGCGATCACCGGCCACAGCCCGGCCGGCGGCGCGGTGCTGGCGGTGCACTGCGACTACCGGGTGATGGCGCGCGGGTCGTATCGCATCGGCCTCAACGAGGTGCAGGTCGGCCTGACCGTACCGGACTGCATCCAGCACGCGCTGGCGCGTCTGGTCGGCGCCTACCGCGCCGAACGCCTGCTGGTCGCCGGGACCATGCTCGAGTCCGAAGCGGCGCAGGCGATCGGTTTCGTCGACGAACTGGCCGACGTCGAGCATGTCGTCACCCGCGCCATGATCTGGCTGCGCGAACTGCTGGCGCTGCCGCGCGAAGCGATGCGCGCGACCCGCGTGCAGGCGCGCGTCGATCTCGCCGCCGTCTATGCCGATCCCGCGCGCCTGCCGATCCAGTCGTTCCTCGACGGCTGGTTCGCGCCGGAAGCCCAAACCGTGCTGAAGGCGCTGGTGGCGCAACTCAAGTCGGGCAAGTCGCGCTGATACCTCTTGCGCGCCGTCATTCTCTGTCGTTGTCACCCCTTGGGGACTTCTCCGCTGGGCTTCCTGCGGTCGTCCCGAAAAGGGACTCCCTTCGGTCGCGTTGGTCGTGCTGAGCGCAGCGAAGCATCTGGCGCGCGGACACACTCAGCACACCGTCCTGTTCCGCTCGCCTGCCGCATTGAGCCGTGATGTGCCGGCCGAACACCTGAGATCATGGGCTTGCGTCCAGCAGTTCATCAAATATGGAATCCCAGAAATGGGGCAGAGGCCATTATCACCACCCCCGCCACAGGGTCGGCACTTGATCTCCACGCGCATGGGCGGTGCCGAGCAGCGCAGCCGGCCGCGAGAGCAAGGCGCGCATGTTCGAGGGCAGGATGCCCGAGTTCGCGCCGGCTCGCGGACGGCGAGCAGCGCAGGGAAGCCTTCGTGCGCTTGGCGCACGAAGGCCGCCGCCAACGCGCAATGGCTTTGGTTACTTTCCCCGAAAGGAAAGTAACTCGCGCGGCGACAGCCGCGCGGAAACAAACGATGTACCGAGATCATTCGGGCGGACAGATCCTTCGGACTTCGCCCTCAGCAACAACAGGAGAGAACGAAGCGAACGCCGCGGCAGAGCCGCGCGGTACCGCGTTCGCGCGCGCAGCTCAGCCGACCGCGGGGCCCGTCGCCACCGGCCGCTCGGGATCGCTGATCCAGCCGCTCCACGAGGGCGCGAACAGACGCGAGCCCGGCAGGCCCGCGTGTTCCATCGCCAGCAGGTTGTGGCAGGCGGTGACGCCGGAGCCGCACATGTGCACCAGCGCGGCAGGGTCGCGGCCGGCGAGCAGCTCGAACCACTCCTCGCGCAGATCCTCGACTGGTTTGAAGCGACCGTCGGTATCGAGGTTGTAGGTGAAGGGCCGATTGTGCGCGCCGGGAACATGGCCGGCCTTGCTGTCCAGCGGCTCGACGTCACCGCGGTAGCGTGGTGTGGCACGGGCGTCCAGCAGCAGCGCCTCGGGACGGGCGCGGTGCTGCAGCAGGTCCTCGACGTAAAGCACGCGGTCCTCGGGCCAGCGCAGCGCGGTGACGGGTGCGGGCGTCGGCGTCACACCGCGCGATTCGAGCGGGAATCCCGCGACAACCCAGGCCTGGAAACCGCCGTCGAGTACCGCCGCCGGCTGATCCAGCACGCGCAGCATCCACCACAGCCGTGCCGCGGCCAGTGCGCCACCCATCGCGTCATAGGCAACCACCGGCAGACCCGGCCGCCAGCCCCAGCGCGCCAGGGTCGCGGCGAAAGCCGCGGCGTCCGGCAGCGGATGACGGCCCAATCCCGTCTTGCCCAGATCCGACAGGTCGCGATCGACGTGCGCGTGCACCGCACCGGGCAGATGCGCCTGCTCCCAGGCGCGACGTCCGGCGTCGACATCGGTCAGATCATGGCGGCAGTCCACGATCAGGCAGGCGCCGCGCGGCAGCGCGGCCAACGCCTGGACATCGATCAGCGTGTTCGGCAGGGTCATCGTCGTCCCATCCGCGTCATCAGATTGAACAGCATAGCGGCGGTCGCGCCCCAGATGCGGTGGCCGCCGGGCGCATACGCCTCGAACTCGTGAATCTGCCGGGTGCGACCGCGATAGTCCATCGCCACCGTATGCAGCCGGGCGGAATCGAGCAGGAATTCCAGCGGTACCTCGAAGACCTCGGCGACCTCGGCGGGGTTGGGCCGCAGCGTTGCCGCCGCCGCGATGCGTGCGACCACCGGCGTCACGCAGTAGCCGCTGATGGTGTCGAAGCAATCCAGAAACCCCAGCGGTTCGGCGGCCTGCGGGTCGAGGCCGATCTCCTCGGCGCTTTCGCGCAGCGCCGCGGCGACGGCATCCGCATCGGTCGCGTCCACGCGACCACCGGGAAAGCTGACCTGCCCGGCGTGGGTGCGCAGACCGTCGTTGCGCCGCGTCAGAACCACGGTGGGCACGGCGCCGGCGCGGATGCCGATCAGGACCGCGGCCGCCGCACGCGGTCCGGGCCCGAGCAGATCGACGAGTTCGTCATGGTTCCAGCCTGGTGGCTGCGGCGGCGCAGCCAGCGAATGCAGCGCACGCAGCAATTCGGCAGGCAGCGCGCTCATCGGAGCACGGCGCGCAGCGGCAACTCGCGCATGATGCGCAGGCGCTCACCGTCGTCGAGTCCGGACCAGCGCGCGATTTCGTCGCGGCTGCGCAGGCAGCCGACGCAGTGGCCGGTCGTGTCGAGGCAGCACACGCCGACGCAGGGCGTCAACGGCAGCAGGACATCGGCTTGCTCCATCGCGTCAGTTTAGCCGAGCGCCGGACAGGCCGACGCAGGCAGAGCCCGCGCGTCGCGTCTCCGGCTGCCGGTGCCTATCGCATCCGCTACTCTCACCGCATGCTTGCGCTCGCCACCCGCATCGTCAGTGACTACGGCAAGGTGCTGGCGAACCTGCGCCCGGAGGTCTACGGCCTGCCCGAGTCGCTGCTGCCGCATCCCCGGGAGCGGCTGCGCGATGCGCTGCGCCTGCTGCTGACCAGCGTGCCGCTGGACCAGCCCGAGCTGCGCGAAGGCCTGCTGCGCGGCTATGTCTATCTGGCGCAGTTCGTGCCCGACGCCGAGGCGGCACTGATCGCACGCGGCCAGGCGTTGCTGGGCGGTGTCGGTGACAGCAACGACGAGGCCGAGCCGGCGCTGCGCGCGATCAATCGCATCAAGCTGGCGATGGAGACCGCTCTGGAGGAGGCCGGCAGTCTGCGACCGCCGGCCTGATGACATACATCAGTTCTTGACGTCGAGGATCTTCAGCTCGAACACCAGCGCCTCGTTGGGGCCGATGCGCGGCGGCTGGCCGTTGGCGCCGAACGCCAGCTGCGGCGGCACATAGACCTGCCAGCGATCGCCGACCACCATGTGCGGCAGGATCGCCTGCCAGCCCTTGATCATGTCCTTGACCTTGAACGTGACCGGCTTGCCGCGCGCGAACGAGCTGTCGAACTCCAGTCCGTTCATCAACGAGGCACGGTAGTGCAGGGTCACCGTCGAATCGAGCGTCGGATGCACGGTGCCGGTGCCCTGCTCGATCACCCGGTACTGGATGCCGTCGGGCAACGTGACGATGCCGGGCTTGACCCGGTTGGCGGCAAGAAACTGCGCGCTCTTGTGCAGGTTTTCGGCGGCCAGCTTCTGGTACGCCGCCAACGCCCGGGCACGGATCCTGGTTTGCAGCGCCACCAGCTGGCCCTGCATCTCCGGCGCCGGCACCGCCGGCGTGCGCCGGGCGTAGGCGTCCTGCAGGCCGCGGATCACCTGGCTGATGTCCACATCCATGTTGTTGTTGAGAAAGTTGCTGCCGATCTGGAAGCCAACCGCGTAGGACAGTTTGGTCTTGTCGATCGCCGGCACCTGCGGCGCGGCCGCAGCCGGAGTGGGGGCTGCCGCCTGCTGGGCGAATGCCGGCGCGACCAGCAGCAGCGCCGACAATGCAGTGAGACGCGATAACCTCATGCCAAGTTCTCCCATGTGGATGATGCCGTACCGCGGCCGCGCCGCGATGCACCCAGCCTAGAGTGCCGGGGCCGGAAAAGGTTCCCCGATTGCTACCATCGAGCGCAGTCCCTTCATCTTGGAACCCTCCCATGGCCTACCGCAACCTGCTCACCTCCGACCGCGGCGGCGTGCGCACGATCGCCGTCAATCGCCCGGACAAGCTCAATGCGCTGGATCGCGCCACGCTGGGCGAACTGACACTGGCCTTCCAGCAGGCGCGCGCCGATGCCGACGTGCGCGTGGTGGTGCTGACCGGTGCCGGCGACAAGGCCTTCGTGGCCGGCGCCGACATCGCCGCGATGAGCGACCTCGGTGCCGCCGAAGCGCAAGCCTTTTCGCGCGCCGGTCAAGCCTTGATGCTGACCATCGAGCAGCTCGGCAAACCGGTGATCGCGCGCATCCAGGGCTATGCGCTGGGCGGCGGCATGGAGCTGGCAATGGCCTGTCACCTGCGCATCGCCGCGCGCCGCGCGCGCCTCGGCCAGCCTGAGATCAGTCTCGGCCTGATCCCCGGTTTCGGCGGCACCCAGCGCCTGCTGCGCCTGGCCGGCCGCGGCGCCGCGCTGGAGTTGTGCCTGCTCGGCCAGCCGATCGACGCCGAACGCGCCCTCGCGCTGGGCCTCGTCACGCGGGTCGTCGACAACGACGCGCTGGACGCCGCGGTGGCGGAACTGGCCGACGGC
>DATLSL010000040.1:0-11216 GCA_035534135.1 Rhodanobacteraceae bacterium
AAGATGCTCAAGCGCACGCTGCCGTCCAGCGTGGTGCCCGGCTTCGAACCCGGCACCGCAAGCGACCAGGAGCGCGCCGAGGTTTCGGCGCCGCGACATGCCAAACCGCGATCACGCGGCCCGCAGAAAACGTCCGCCGATGCGCCGCGGCGCGGCGCGGCAACGGGCGGCGGCGATGCCCGCGCCGCGCAGCACCACTCGCGGCGGCCGCGCAGCCAGAGCAGCAATCGCAACGGCCGCGTACCCGGCCCACGCTGAACGCGGGTCATCCTTCCGGCCGGATCGTGTGATCCGGCCGGAAACGCACGTCATCGATCCCCGCGTGCGCCGCGCTCAGCCGGCGTGAGCCAGCTGCGCCAGCCGGCGCAGCGCCACCGAGGCGATCGGATAGTCCATGCTCTGGGCGCGGATCTCGGCCAGCATGCCCAGCGTGTATTTGAGCTGCGCGTCGTCGCGGCCCAGCCAGGTGGCCACCGGCGACGCGTCGCCCGGGCGCGCCGCGCCGATGACCTGCACCGCCAGCGTGCGGTGTTGTGCCGCCAGTTCGTCGCGCAGCGAGCCACGTGCCTGCGCGTGCCAGCGGCTTTCCACCGGCAGCTCCTCGATGCGCGCGCGCAGCCAGTCCAGTTCGAGCGCCGAGCCCAGCTGGAAAAACACCCCCCCAACCTGCTCGACGTCGCGCCGGCTGGCGCTGGCGACCTCGATCACATCCAGCGCCATGGCCAGATCCGGCAATCCCGCCAATGCCTGCGCCAGCGCTGCGGGCAGCCCCTGGCCAACCCAACGCTCGCCGGCGGCGACGAACGCGGCCCGCGCCGCCTGCGGCAGGATCTGCGGCAACGCGGTGCGCAGACGCTGCATGCCGGGCGCGTAACGTTCGACGTGCACGGCGATGTCGAGCCCGGCAGCCGGCTGGCCCAGCAGCCAGCGGGTCAGACCGCGCACCAGCTCCCACACCGCCAGCACCGCCTCGATCTGCGTGGCGTCGGTCACCTGCCCGTCCAGCGATTCGATCTCGGCCCACAGCACGCGCGCGTCCAGTACTTCGCGGGCGATGGTGAACGCCTTGGCGACGGCGGCCGGGCTTTGCCCGGTGTCCTCCTGCATGCGCAGCATGAAGCTGGTGCCCATGCGGTTGACCAGGGTATTGGTCACCGCGGTGGCGATGATCTCGCGCTTCAGGCGGTGCCGCTGCATGTGCTCGGCGTAGGGTTCGTGCAGCGGCTCGGGGAAATAGCGCATCAGCTCCCTGGACAGGTACGGGTCCTCGGGCACGTCGGAATCGAGCAGCTGCTGGTAGATCTTGATCTTGTCGTAGGACAGCAGGATCGACAGTTCGGGCCGCGTCAGGCCCAGTCCGCGCGTCTTGCGCTCGACGAGCTCGGCATCACTGGGCAGGAACTCGATCGCACGATCCAGCACGCCCTCGGCTTCCAGCGTGCGGATCAGGTGCGCCATCGAGCCCAGACGCTTGACCGACATGCGCTCCATCAGGCTGATCGCCTGGTTCTGGCGGTAGTTGTCCCACAGCACCAGCCGCGCCACCGCGTCGGTCATCGAGGCCAGCAGGCGATTGCGGTCGTCGAAGCTCAGCTCGCCGCGCTGCACGGCGTCATTGAGCAGGATCTTGATGTTGACCTCGTGGTCGGAGGTGTCGACGCCGGCCGAGTTGTCGATGAAGTCGGTGTTCAGCAGCACGCCGTTGAAGGCGGCCTCGATGCGGCCGCGCTGGGTCAGGCCGAGGTTGCCGCCCTCGCCGACGATCCGGCAGCGCAGCTCGCTGCCGTTGAGGCGGATGGCGTTGTTGGCGCGGTCGCCGGCGTCGGCGTTGGTTTCGGAGCTGGCCTTGACGTAGGTGCCGATGCCACCGTTCCAGAGCAGATCGACCGGCGCGCGCAGGATCGCGCGCAACAGCTCGGCCGGACTCATCTGCTCGACCATTTCCTCGATGCCCAGCGCCGCGCGCACGGCGGGCGAGACCGGAATGCTCTTGGCCGAACGCGGCCAGACGCCGCCGCCTGCGGAGATCGCACCCTTGTCGTAGTCCTGCCACGACGAGCGCGGCAGCTTGAACAGCCGTTCGCGCTCGGCGAACGAGACCGCCGCGTCGGGATCGGGATCGAGAAAGATGTCGCGGTGATCGAAGGCGGCGAGCAGGCGGATGTGGCGCGACAGCAGCATGCCGTTGCCGAACACGTCGCCGGACATGTCGCCGATGCCGACGCAGCTGAAGTCCTCGTTCTGGCAGTCGCGGCCCAGCGCGCGGAAGTGGCGCTTGATCGACTCCCAACCGCCGCGCGCCGTGATCGCCATGACCTTGTGGTCGTAGCCGTGGGAGCCGCCCGAGGCAAACGCGTCGCCCAGCCAGTAGCCGTGCTCCAGCGCGATGCTGTTGGCGATGTCGGAGAATGTCGCCGTGCCCTTGTCGGCAGCCACCACCAGATAGGGATCGTCGCCGTCATGGCGCACCACGTCGGCCGGCGGCACGATGCCGTCGTCGACGATGTTGTCGGTGAGATCCAGCAGGCCGTTGATGAACAGCCGGTAGCAGGCGATGCCCTCGGCCAGCTGCGCCTCGCGGTCGCCGCCGACCGGCGGGCGCTTGACGAAGAAACCGCCCTTGGAACCGACCGGCACGATCACCGTGTTCTTGACCATCTGCGCCTTGACCAGGCCCAGCACCTCGGTCCGGAAGTCCTCGCGGCGGTCCGACCAGCGCAGTCCGCCGCGCGCCACCGGGCCGAAACGCAGGTGCACGCCCTCGACGCGCGGGCTGTAGACGAAGATCTCGCGATAGGGCCGCGGCTTGGGCAAGTCGGGTACCTGCGCGCTGTCGAACTTGCAGGCGATGTAGTCGCGCAGGCGGCCATCGCGGGTCTGGAAGAAGCCGCTGCGCAGGGTGGCGCGGATCACGCTCATGAAGCTGCGCAGGATGCGGTCCTCATCGAGGCTGGCAACGCCGTCGAACAGCACCTTGAGGGTGGCGATCACCACCTCGATCTGGGTCGCGCGTGGTGAACCCAGCGCATCGACCAGGTCGGCGGCCAGCTGCGGATGCGTGCGCGAGACGTCGCCCGGCAGCAGCGCGTCGAGCTCGGTGGTCAGGCGTGCGCGCGCCGCTTCCAGCTCGGCCACGGGCAACACTTCGCGGCGCGGATCGAACTTGGCCAGAAACAGTTCCACCAGCAGGCCGGCGATCAGCGGATAACGGTTGAGGGTCTCCTCCATGTACGTCTGCGAGAACGGCACGCCGACCTGCAGCAGATACTTGCAGTAGCCGCGCAGCAGCGCGACCTGGCGCCAGTCGAGCCGGGCCGTCAACACCAGTCGGTTGAAGGCGTCGCTCTCGGCCTGGCCGCGATAGGCCGCTGCGAACGCGCGCTCGAAGCCGTCGGCCAGTTCGCCGATGTCGAAGGCCAGCGCCGGCGGAGCCTCCAGCTCGAAGTCGTGGATGGTCAGCTCGGAGCCCTGCAGGGTCAGCGTGTAGACGTGCTCGGCGAGCATGCGCACGCCCATGTTCTCCAGCATCGGCAACGCCACCGACAGTGCGATCGGCGCGCCGAAGTGGATCAGCTTGAAGCGCAGACCGCGGCCGCGCGGCGCGCGGTACAGCGACATGCGCAGATCGTCGGGCCCCGACAGTGCGGCCAGATGCTCGACGTCGGCGGCTGCGATCTCGGGCGTGACCTCCTCGATGTAGCCCGCCGGCAGCGCACGACCGTAGCGAACGGCCAGGCGCAGTCCGCGCTCCTCGCCGCAGCGCCGTACCAGGCACTCGCGCAGATCGTCCTGCCAGTTGCGCACCAGTTCGGTAAGACGCAGTTCGAGCGCAGCGGCGTCGACCTGCGGGCGAGCGCCGGCGCGCAGCCGCACCACCACGTGCAGGCGCGCCAGCGCCGCTTCGTCCAGCAGCACGGTGGCATCCACCCGCTCGCCGTCCAGCGCCTCGCGCAACATCTGCTCGATCTTCTCGCGCACGCCGGCGGTGAAGCGCTCGCGCGGCAGAAACACCAGACACGAATAGAAGCGGCCGTAGCGGTCGGTGCGCACGAACAGGCGCGTGCGGGCGCGCTCGCCCAGTTCGAGGATGCCGGTGGCAATGGCGTACAGCTCGTCTTCGCTGGACTGGAACAGCTCGTCGCGCGGCAGGGTTTCGAGAATGTGCCGCAGCGCCTTGCCGGAATGCGAGTCGCGACGCAGTGCCGAGCGTTCCATCACCGCCTCGAACTTCTGCCGCACCAGCGGCACGTCCTGCGGCCGGCGCATGTAGGCGCCGGAAGTGAACAGGCCGAGGAAGCGCTGCTCGGCGACCGGACGTCCCTGCGCGTCGAAGCGCAGTACGCCGATGTAGTCCATGTAACCGGGGCGGTGCACCGTGGCACGGGCATTGGTCTTGGTCAGGATGATCGCGTCCACCGCGCCCGACTGCGGCAGGCTGGTGGCCACCAGCGACTTCAGCGAGCGCGGTGTCAGCCGCAGCTCGGGGTTGCGCAGAATGCCGAGACCGGAACCGGCACGCGCGTCCAGCACCTCGTCGCCGCCCCTGGCGGCGACCTCGTACTCGCGATAGCCGAGAAAGGTGTAGTGGTCGTCGGCGACCCAGCGCAGGAACTCCTGCGCCTCGGCGACATCCTGCGGCTGCAGCGGACCGGTGCGCGCGGGCAGTTCGTCCGCGATCGCCAGCATGCGCGCGCGGATCGCCGGCCAGTCGCTCACCGCCAGGCGCACGTCCTCGAGCGCGCTCTCGATTGCCGCGCCCAGGCGCGCGATCTCGGCGGCATCGGCGAGACGGTCCACCTCGACGTGCGTCAGCGATTCGGATGCACCGTCACCCAGTGCAAGCAGGTGCCCGCCGGCGTCGCGCTGGCTCGCCAGCACCGGATGCAACAGGACATGAATCTCCAGCCCGGCCGCCTGCAATGCCATCCCCACCGAATCGACCAGAAACGGCATGTCATCGGTGACGATCTGCACCACCGTGTGCGGGCTCTCCCAACCGTGCTTCGCGCGGGCGGGGTTGAATACGCGCACCGCGGCGTGACCGCTGCGGCGCGCACGCAGGAATTCGAGCAGATCCAGCGTCAATGCCGCCCAGTCCGCGGCATCGCGCAGCGCCAACTCCTCGGCCGGCGCCCGCGCCAGCAGTGCAGGTACCAGCACCCGCGCCTCGGCGCTGCGGGTGCCGGGCAGGCGGGCGATGACCTCTTCGAGCAGCCGCGTGACGGGCGAAGTAGCCTGGGACGCATGGTTCGATGGCATGAGAATTCCAGTTGCAAGCGAAGAAATCGCACAAGCATATCGCTTCGGTCGCGCTCTGATCCACGCCGACCTGCGCGGGCGCGGAGCGACTTTCCGCCACGGTTCAGGCGCAGGCGTGGCAAGCCGCAAACGCGATCGCGCTAGCACAAGACCGCGGCGCCTGCCACTGCGGTCGGTTGGCTCGCACAATGCTTGACCCCGCCCCGGTCAAATAACTAAACTCACCGGTGTACTTGAGCCTGGCAGCGCCAAACCCGGCGCGCGCGCCGCATTGGCCAAGCTGGCAATCACCGTGTGTACATGCCTCGTATCCCCCGATCCGCTCGCCCCTGATCTGCTCGCCTGGAGCTTCCCCATGATCCGCCCTCGCCTGCGCCCTCTCCTGCTCGCCGCCGGCATCCTGCTGGTAGCGGCCTGCAGCAAGGCGCCCAGCTTCACGCCGCCGCCACCGGAAGTGGATGTGGTCAGCGCGCACGCCGTGAATCTGCCGCTGACGCGCGATCTGGTCGGCCGGCTGACGCCGACGCTGACGGCGCAGGTCAACGCACGCGTCACCGGCAACGTGCTGCAGCTCGCGTACACCGAAGGCAGCGACGTCAAGGCCGGGCAGGTGCTGTTTCGCATCGACCCGGCGCCACTGCAGGCCGCACTGGACGCGCAGCGCGCCGCGCTGGCGCAGGCGCGCGCCACCGCCGCCAACGCCGCGCAGACCGCCAGCCGTTATGCCGATCTGGTCCAGCGCGGCCTGCTCGCGCGCCAGACCTACGACGTCGCCGAGGCCACCGCGCGCAGCAGCGCCGCCGCCGTGCAGCAGGCCGCTGCCAATGTCGAGGCGGCGCGGCTCAACCTGTCCTACGCCACGGTGACGTCGCCGATCGCCGGCCGCGCCGGCATTGCCCTGGTCACCGTCGGCGCGCTGGTCAGCGCCTCCGCGGGCACGCCGATGACCACGGTCGAGCGCATCGATCCGATCTACGCCAACTTCAGCGAGCCGTATTCGGAAGTCGAGAAACTGCGTGCGGCGCAGGCTGCGGGCCAGCTCAGGCCGACCGCCGGCGGCACCCCGGCGGTGCAGCTGGTGCTGCCGGACGGTCGCGTCTACGCGCACCCTGGCGTGCTCGACTTTTCCGACATGGCGGTGGACCCGCAGACCGGCGCGGTGCAGCTGCGCGCGCTGATCCCCAACCCCGACCGCAGCCTGCTGCCGGGGCTGTTCGTCACCGTGCGTCTGCACGTCGGCACGCTCGATCACGTGTTCCTGCTGCCGCAGACCGCGGTGCTGCGCGACCCCAGGGGCGCGTTCGTCTACGTGCTCAACGGCAAGGGCATCGTCGAGCAGAGGCCGGTGCAGCTGGGTGACATGCGCGGCAGCGCGTGGATCGTCAGCGGCGGCCTCGCCAACGGCGAGCGCGTGATCGTCACCGGCGTGCAGAAGGTCAAGCCCGGCGCGCCCGCGCGCGTCGCCGCGCCCGGCGCCCCCAAGCCGGCCCAGGGCTGAGGACTCGCCATGCCCCGTTTCTTCATTGATCGCCCCGTCTTCGCGTGGGTGATCGCGATCCTGATCATGCTGGCCGGCATCGCCGCGATCTTCCGCCTGCCGGTCGAGGCCTACCCCGAGATCGCGCCGCCCAGCGTGGTGATCAACACCAGCTATCCGGGCGCCAGCGCCCAGGTGGTCGAGGACACCGTCACCTCGGTGATCGAGCAGCAGCTGACCGGACTCGACGGCCTGCTCTATTTCAGCTCGTCGTCCAGCTCCAACGGCGGCTCCAGCATCACGGCGACGTTCCGCAACGGCACCAACCTCGACATCGCCGCGGTCCAGGTGCAGAACCGCGTCGCCGTCGCCGAGCCGCGGCTGCCGGCCGAGGTCATCGCCAACGGCGTGACGGTCAACAAGGCCAACGCCGGCTTCCTGATGGTGGTCGCGCTGCGCTCGAGCAATCCGCAGATCGACGCCTACGCGCTGAACAACATGCTGGCGTCGCAGGTGCTCAACCCGATCCTGCGCATCCCCGGCATCGGCAGTGCCAACCAGTTCGGCTCCGAATACGCGATGCGCATCTGGCTCGACCCGCGCAAGCTGCAGGGTTACGGCCTGTCGGCGACGGACGTGCTCGCCGCGGTCAGGGCGCAGAACGTGCAGACCGCCGCCGGCGCGATCGGCGCCGCGCCGGCGCTGGCCGGCCAGGCGATCACCGCGTCGGTCAACGGCGAAAGCCGCTACACCACGCCGCAGCAGTTCGCCGGCATCATCCTGCGCACCAACAGCAACGGCACCACGGTGCATCTCGGCGACGTCGCCCGCGTCGAGCTGGCGCCCTACAACTACGCCTTCGCGGCGCGCTACAACCGCCAGCCGATGGCCGGCGTCGGCCTGCAACTGCTGCCCGGCGCCAACGCGCTCACGGTCGCCGCCGCGGTGCGCGCGAAGATGGACCAGATCGTGTCGACGCTGCCCGCGGGCATCACCTGGTTCTCGCCCTACGACAGCACCACCTTCGTCAGCATCTCCATCGACGAGGTGGTCAAGACCCTGTTCGCGGCGATCGTGCTGGTGTTCCTGGTGATGTATCTGTTCCTGCAGAACCTGCGCGCCACGCTGATCCCGACCCTGGTGGTGCCGGTGGCCCTGCTGGGTACCTTCGCGGGCCTCTACATCGCCGGATTCTCGATCAACATCCTCACCCTGTTCGGCATGGTGCTGGCCATCGGCCTGGTGGTGGACGACGCCATCGTGGTGGTGGAGAACGTCGAGCGCCACATCACCGAGGAAGGCCTCGCCCCGCGCGAAGCCACCATCCTCGCGATGCAGCAGATCACCGGCGCGATCATCGCCATCACCCTGGTGCTGGCGGCGGTGTTCATTCCGGCGGCGCTGCTGTCGGGCAGCGTCGGCGCGATCTACCGGCAGTTCTCGCTGACCATCGCCATCTCGATGGGCATTTCGGCGTTGATGGCGCTGAGCTTCACCCCCGCGCTGTGCGCCAGCCTGATCAAGCCAGTGGATCACGAGAACCGTGCGCTGGGCTGGTTCAACCGCTGGTTCGGACGCATGCAGCAGCGCTATCTCGACCGTGTGCGTTCGGCGATCCACCACACGCCGCGCTGGGGGTTCGTCTACGCGCTGATCATCGTGCTGGTCGGCGTGCTGTTCTGGAAACTGCCGACCAGCTTCCTGCCCGAGGAAGACCAGGGCTACGCCTTCGCCATCGTGCAGCTGCCGCCCGGCGCCACCCTGCAGCGCACCACCGCCGTGCTCACCCAGATGGAGAACGTGATCCTGAAGAACCCCGCCGTCGAGGGCATGGTCGACGTCGCCGGCTTCAGCTTCATCGGCTCCGGCGAAAACGTCGGCCTCGCCTTCATCCGTCTCAAGCCGTGGAGCGCGCGCACCAAGCCCAACGAACAGATTGGCGCCTTCATCAAATGGGCCAATGGCGCGCTTTACGGTATCAAGGGTGCGCAGATCTTCGTCGTCAACCTGCCGGCGATCCGCGGCCTCAGCCAGTTTGGCGGCTTCGACATGGAACTGGAAAACCGCGCCGGATTGAGCCGCGAGAAGCTGATCGCCGCGCAGAACATCCTGCTGCAGAAGGCCGCGCAGAGCCCGCTGCTCGACAGCGTGCGCCCGAACGGGCTTGCGGACGCGCCACAGCTGCAGCTGCACGTGGACCGCGTGCAGGCGGCCTCGATGGGCCTGTCGGTCACCGACGTCTACAGTGCCTTGCAGCTGATGCTGGCGCCGGTATACGCCGACGACTTCAACTACGGCGGCCGCGTGCTGCGCGTGCTGCTCGAGGCCGACGCGCCCTACCGCATGAGTCCGCAGGCATTGCAGGACTTCTACGTGCGCAGCAGTACCGGCGCGATGGTGCCACTGTCGACCGTGACCACGGCCAAGTGGACCCTGGGCCCGCCGGTGCTCGAGAGCTACAACGGCTACCCGTCGATCGAGATCGTCGGCAACGCCGCGCCGGGCGTCAGCTCGGGCCAGGCGATGACGGCGATGCAGAACATCATCGACCGCGACCTGCCCAAGGGCATCAGCTACGAGTGGACCGGGCAGTCGCTGCAGGAAGTGCTCTCGGGCGCGCAGGCGCCGATTGTCTACGGCATGAGCCTGATCGTGGTGTTCCTGGCGCTGGCAGCGCTGTACGAGAGCTGGTCGATTCCGGTCGCCGTGCTGCTGGTGGTGCCGCTGGGCGTGTTCGGCTCGCTGGCGCTGACCTTCCTGCGCGGGCTGTCGGACGACATCTACTTCAAGGTCGGCCTGATCGCGATCATCGGCCTGTCGGCCAAGAACGCGATCCTGATCGTCGAGTTTGCGCGCGAGCTGCAGCTCAAGGAGGGCAAGGGCCTGATCGCGGCGACGATGGAAGCCGCACGCCTGCGCCTGCGTCCGATCCTGATGACCTCACTGGCGTTCATGCTCGGCGTGCTGCCGCTGGCGATCTCCAGCGGTGCCGGGGCCAACAGTCGCCAGGCCATCGGCACCGGCGTGATCGGCGGCATGCTCGGCGCGACCCTGATCGGCATCTTCATGATCCCGGTGTTCTACGTGGTCGTGCGCCGCCTCGGCGGCGACCACAGCGACGGCACCGAGGAGCAGGGCGAGGACGTGATCCGGCCGTTCGACTGAGCGGCTGTGAATCTTTCTGCTGCGCGCCCGCTTGGTTCCCTCGCTCCCAGCCGCGTTGGGGGCGAGTGAGCCACGTCGCCGAGTAGCCCGGATGCAGCGCAGCGGAATCCGGGGTCAAGCAGCACCGGCGATGCGGTAGGTGACGATGACCCCGGATTGCGGCCTGCGGCCTGCATCCGGGCTACGCGAACCGATCTCGCGCGGGGGCCAGGGGTTCACAAAGGACCAACGGTTTGGCAATTTTGTTTCTTCAGAAAACCGGTGAAGCCATCGGCTGCGCGATCACGATCACGACGGCGCTATCCTCGGGCATCGGCCACGCCGGAGCCTGCGCATGCACACCGAACATCCCCGACCCCATTCACGCCGCCGCCGATCGCAGCTGATGACAGCGCTGCTGGCCACGATCGCCGCATGCGCCACGATCGCCAACGCGGCGCCGGCCACGGCCGCCCAGCCGCACGCCACGATGCAGCAGGTGCTCGCCACCTCCAAACCGTCCGACTGGCGCGCGCTCGATCCGGCCCACACGCTGGTGATGACCTTGCCGCAGGGCCGCGTGGTGATCGAACTGGCGCCGGCGTTCGCGCCGCGCCACGTCGCCAACATCGAGGCGCTGGCGCGCGCGCACTTCTTCGACGGCTTGACCATCAACCGTGTACAGGACGACTTCGTCACCCAGTGGGGCGACGCCGATTCGGATATTCCCTCCAAGGCGCGACCCTTGCCCGCAGATGCCCGCGCGATCTTGCCTGACGAGTATGAGCGCAGCGCCGCAGGGCTGGACTTCACGCGCCTGCCCGATGGCGACGTCTACGCGCCGCAGGTGGGTTTCGCCGACGGCTTCCCGGTCGGCCGCGATCCGCGCACGAACACGGCCTGGCTGCTGCACTGCTACGGCATGGTCGGTGTCGGCCGCGACAATCCGCCCGACAACGGCAGCGGCGCCGAGCTGTACGCCGTGATCGGCCAGTCGCCGCGCCAGCTCGACCGCAATATCGCCGTCATCGGGCGTGTGGTCCAGGGCATGCATCTGCTGGCGGCGCTGCAGCGCGGCGGCGGCGATCTCGGCTTCTATCGCGACCCTGCCCACCGCACGCGCATCCTCAGCGTGCGCGTCGCCAACGAGTTGCCTCTCGCCGACCGCCCGCAACTCGAGGTGCTGCGCACCGATACGGCCACCTTCGCTGCGCTGATCGAGGCACGCCGCGACCGCAGCGAATCCTGGTTCGTGCGCCCGGCAGGCCGGATCAGCGTCTGCAACGTGCCACTGCCGGTGCGCATGACGCCGGCGGCGAAGCCGTGATCCGACGGC
>DATLSL010000041.1:0-4051 GCA_035534135.1 Rhodanobacteraceae bacterium
GTATGCACGACCGCCACCAGCGGCCGCGCCAGGGCCGCATCGTCGAGTCCGGTGGCGCGCAGCATCGCTCGCGCCGGGGCGCGATCGGGGCCGGTCTTGATCGCGTCGCTGCGCAGCGGTTTGCGTTGCGGGCTGTTCATGCGCGTGCCACCGCGGCATTCACCGCCGACTGCGACCATAGATGGCCGATCACCGCGGCGGTGAGATCCGACGTGCCATGACGGCCGCCCAGATCGGGCGTCAGCACGCCGTCATCGAGCGCCAGCCAGAGTGCGCTCTCGAGCGCGCAGGCCGCGGCTTCGCGGCCCAGCGAATGGCGCAGCAGCAGCGCTGCGCTGGCGATCGCGCCGGCCGGGTTGGCGATGCCGCGGCCGGCGATGTCGGGCGCCGAGCCATGAATGGGTTCGTACAGACCGCGCGGGCCATCGCCCAGCGAGGCCGAGGGCAGCAGACCCAGCGAGCCGGCGATCGCGGCGGCCTCGTCGGTGAGGATGTCGCCGAACAGGTTCTCGCTGACGATCACGTCGAAATCCTGCGGCCGCGTCAGCAGCAGCATGGCCATGGAGTCGACCAGCTGGTGCTCGAGTTTCACCTCGGGGTACTCACTGGCCAGGTGCTGCGCGGTCTCGCGCCACAGCCGCGAGGTTTCCATCACGTTGGCCTTGTCGACCGAGGTCAGCTTGCGTCGGCGCGCGTGCGCCAGCTCGAAGCCGCGGCGCAGCACGCGCTCGATCTCTATCACGCTGTAGCTGCACAGGTCGGATGCGCCCGCGGCGTCGCGCGTCTTGGCGCCGAAGTAGATGCCGCCGGTCAGCTCGCGCACGAACAGCAAATCCACGTCGCGCAGTTTTTCGACTCGCAGCGGCGAGAATTGCGCGGCGCGCGGATGCACCTGCACCGGGCGCAGGTTGGCGTACACGCCCATCGCCGCGCGCAGCGCCAGCAGCCCCTGCTCGGGGCGCACCGGTGCGCGCGGGTCGGACCACTTCGGCCCACCGACCGCACCCAGCAATACGGCATCGGCCGCGATACAGGCCGCGCGCGTGCTGTCCGGCAGTGCCGTGCCGGAGGCATCGATGGCCGAGCCGCCGATGGCGTGCTCGCTGAAACTGAAGCGATAGCCGTGGATTTCGGCCACGGCTTCAAGGCAGCTCACCGCCGCGGCGGTGACCTCGGGGCCGATGCCATCGCCTGGCAACAAGACGATCTGGGCGTTCATGCGGCGCGCTGCTCCTCGAAGTGGCGGATGACGGCGTCGTGATGCAGGAGAAATCCGAGCTGGTCGGTACCCTCGAGCAGACAGTGGCGCGCAAAGGCATCCAGCGCGAAGCCGAAGCGCCCGCCGTCGGGAAGCTCGATCTCGGCGGTGACCAGATCGATGTTCAATTCGAGACCCGGGTGTTCGAGCAGGAAACGGTGCTCGGCAGCCTCCACGGTGATCGCCAGCAGGCCGTTCTTGAGCGCGTTGGCGCAGAAGATGTCCGCGATCTCGCTGCTGATCACCGCGCGCAGCCCGGCATCCAGCAGCGCCCACGGCGCGTGCTCGCGCGAGGAGCCGCAGCCGAAGTTGCGCCCGGCGACCAGGATTTCGCAGCCCTGCGCCTCGGGCCGGTTGAGCACGAAGTCGGGATCGGGCGAGCCATCGGCGCGGTAGCGCCAGTCCTGAAACGCATGGCGACCGAGACCGCTGCGTTCGGTGGTGGTGAGGAAGCGCGCCGGGATGATGCGATCGGTGTCGATGTTCTGGTGTGCCAGCACCAGCGTGCGCGAATGCACTTGCCGGATCGGATTCATGCCACCGCCTCCGTGATCAGATAGGCGCGCGGGTCGGCGATATGCCCGGCCACGGCGGCGGCGGCGGCGCTGGCCGGGCTGGCCAGCACGGTACGCGCGCCCGGGCCCTGGCGGCCCTCGAAATTGCGGTTGCTGGTGCTCACTGCAAGCTGGCCCGGCGCCACCAGGTCGCCGTTCATGGCGATGCACATCGAGCAGCCGGGCTCGCGCCACTCGGCGCCGGCGGCGCGAAACACCTCGTGCAGACCCTCGCGTTCGGCGGCCTGTTTGACCGCGGCCGAGCCCGGCACCACCAGCATGCGCACGCTGGCGGCGACGCGGCGTCCGCGCAGCACGGCGGCGGCGGCGCGCAGGTCGGACAGGCGCCCGTTGGTGCAACTGCCGACGAACACCACATCCACGGGTGTGCCGGCCAGCGCGCTGCCGGCGCGCAAGCCCATGTAGTCCAGCGCGCGCTGCGCCTGCGCATCGCCCGGCGTCGGCACCCGCGCGTCGATGTCCAGCACCATGCCCGGATGCGTGCCATAGCTCAGCGTCGGACGCACCGCGCCGGCGTCGATCTGCGCAACGCGGTCGAAGCGCGCCTCGGCATCGCTGCCCAGTTCGCGCCAGCGCTGCACGGCCTCATCCCAGGCCGCACCCTGCGGCGCACGTGGACGGCCCTTGAGCCAGGCGAAGGTGGTTGCGTCCGGTGCGATCATGCCGGCACGCGCGCCGGCCTCGATGGACATGTTGCACACCGTCATGCGTTCTTCCATCGACAGCGCGCGGATCGCCTCGCCGCGGTATTCGATGACGCACCCGGTACCGCCGTCGACGCCGATGTGGCCGATGATGTGCAGCACCAGATCCTTGGCGCTGACGCCCGGCTGCAGGCGCCCGCGCACCTCGACGGCCATGGCCATGGGCTTGCGCTGCAGCAGGCATTGCGTGGCCAGCACATGACCGACCTCGCTGGTGCCGATGCCGAAGGCCAGCGCGCCGAAGGCGCCGTGCGTGCTGGTGTGGCTGTCGCCGCAGACGATGGTCATGCCCGGCTGCGTGGCGCCGAGTTCCGGGCCGATCACGTGGACGATGCCGCGCTGCGCGCTGGCCATGTCCAGCAGATCGATGCCGAACTCGGCGCAATTGCTGCGCAACTGCTGCACCTGCGCCGCGGCGGCCGGCGTGACGTAGGGCAGCACGCCGGATGCATCGGCAGCCAGCGTTGGCGTCGAATGATCCATCGTCGCCAGCGTGCGCGCGGGGCGACGCACGCGCAGGCCGCGGGCGCGCAGTTCGGTGAAGGCCTGCGGCGAGGTGACTTCGTGCACCAAATGCAGATCGACGTACATCACGCCCGGTGTGTCAGGCGTTTCGGCGATCACCTGATGCGCATCCCAGAGTTTGTCCAGCAGCGTGCGCGCGGTCATCACGCCACCTCGCGCTGCAGTTCTGTCCGCAGCGCCACACTGGCGTGCAACGGCGTCAGCCAGCCGTGACGGTCGGCGTGGCGGCCATCGAACAGGCCGAAGAACGCATCCTGCAGCGCGCGCGTGACCGTTCCGGGCTTGCCGTTGCCGACCTGCTTGCGGTCGACCGAGCGTACCGGCGTGATTTCCGCCGCGGTGCCGGTGAGGAACACCTCGTCGGCGGTGTACAGCAGCTCGCGCGGCAGATCGCATTCGACCACGTCGATGCCGAGCTCGGCGGCCAGCACCAGCACGCTGTCACGAGTGATGCCGGCGAGGATGCCGGCGGCGACCGGCGGCGTGTACAGCCGCCCGCGCTGCACCAGAAACAGGTTTTCTCCGGCGCCTTCGCTGAGCAGGCCGTTGGGTGCCAGGGCGATGCCCTCGGCGTAACCGCCGCGCTTGGCCTCCTGCGCGATCAACTGGCTGGACAGGTAATTGCCGCCGGCCTTGGCGCCGCTGGGCAGGGTGTTGGGCGCGGGCCGATGCCAGGACGACACGCACACGTCGATGCCTTCGCGCACGCCGTCGGCGCCATGCAGGTTGCCCCAGGGCAACGCGATGATCGCCACTTCCACCGGCACCTCGGGATCGGGCGCGAGGCTGAAGGTAAAACCGGCGCGGTAGACCAGCGGACGCACGTAAGCACTGTCGAGGCCGTTGGCCAGCACCACGTCGGCACAGGCCTGGTCGATTTCATCCGGCGTATGGCGGATGCTCAGGTCATGGATGCGCGCCGAGCGGAACAGGCGCTCGGTGTGCTCGCGCAAGCGGAAATAACGCGGGCCGTCCGGGGTGGCGTAGAC
>DATLSL010000042.1:0-3546 GCA_035534135.1 Rhodanobacteraceae bacterium
TGGTTGCGCTGTCCACGCTGGTGCTGCCGGTGGCGGGCTGGCTGTATCTGCGGCAGATGGAACACGTGCTGCGCGCCGGCCAGGCCGACGCCCTGCGCGCGACCGCGCGCGCGGTGGCGCGCGCGCTGGAAGTCGAAGGCGTGCCGCTGCCACCCGCCGGTCCGGCCTGGTACGTCGAAACCGCGACCACGCCGATCGCGATCGACGGCTACCTCGACGACTGGGCACCGCTGGCGCCGTGGGTACAGAAGCCCGCCCCGGGACTGCGCGTGCAGCTGGCCAATGACGGCGCCGCGCTCGACATCGCCATTGCCGTGCGCGAGGGCACGCGCACGCGCGCCGACGCCGGCGACGCCGATGCGCTGCACGCCGATCACCTGCTGCTGACCTTCGTGCGCGGCGCAGCGCGGCGGCGCTTCCTGGTCGCCAGCGCGGCGCCCGGGCGCATCAGCGGGCTGGCGCTCGATCCGCCGGTTGCGGGTCTGCCTGACCAGCTGCGCGGCGCCTGGCAGGACGACGGCAGCGGCTACAGCGTCGAGCTGACGCTGCCGCGCAGCGAGGCGCCGCAGGCGCTGGCGATCGCTGCTTACGACGCCGATGCGCCGCAGCGGTTTCCGCCGACGCCGGAACCGCGTCCGCTGATCGGCAGCGACCCGGCACTGACGCAGGCGCTGGCGGCGCTGATTCCGTCGGCGGTGCGCGCCAGCGTGATCAGCGCGCGCGGCTGGCGCGTGGCGCGCGCGGGGACGCCGGCGCCGGTCGTCGAGAGCGGGCTGGCGGCGACCCTGCTGGCGGCGCTGGACCGGGCCTGGATCGCGCCGCCGCTGGAGCCGGCCGGCGGCGACACCGGCGCGCCACGGCTGCATGCCGCCGACGTCTGGCAGGCGTTGTCCGGCGTCGCGGCCACCGCCTGGCGCGCCGGCGCCACCCCCGGCACCATCGAGCTGCGCGCGGCGGTACCGTTGACGCGACGCGGCGAAACGCGCGGCGCGCTGCTGCTGGAACAGACCTACCCGCTGCTGCCACCGCGCACCGACCGCGCGCTGCTGACCCTGCTGCTGGCCAGCTTCGCCGCACTGCTGATCGCCGCCGGCGCGCTGTTCGCCTTTGCGGCGCGGCTGTCGTGGCGGCTGGGCCGGCTGCGCGACGCCGCCGAGGGCGCGCTGCAGCCCGGCGGACTGGATCTCGCCGGCGGCTTTCCGCTGAGCGACGCCGACGACGAACTCGGCGATCTGGCGCGCAGCTTCGAGCGCCTGCTGGGCGCGGTCGGCGCCTACGCCGACTATCTGCGCACGCTGCCGTCGCGGCTGTCGCATGAACTGCACACGCCGCTGGCGATCGTGCGCTCGTCGCTGGACAACCTCGAGCACGCGCAGTTGCCGGCGGCCGCGCAGCCGTATCTGGCGCGCGCCCGCGACGGCGCCGCGCGGCTGGGCGCGATCGTGCGCGCGATGAGCGAGGCCAGCCGCATCGAACGCGCGGTGGCCGCCGCCGAACCCGAGGACTTCGATCTGGTGCAGGTGGTGCGCGGCTGCGCCGAGGCGCACGCCGAGCTGGCTGCGCCGCGGCGCCTGGAGCTCGACCTGCCGGCGGCACCGCTGCCGCTGCACGGCGCGCCGGAGTTGATCGCGCAGGCGCTGGACAAGCTGCTCGACAACGCGCGCTCGTTCACGCCGGCTGACGGCTGGATCCGCGTTCGATTGCGCGCACTGGCCGACGGTGCCGCGATCGAGGTGGCCAACGCCGGCCCGCCGCTGCCGCAGGCAATGCAGGGACGCCTGTTCGAGGCGCTGGTCAGCGTGCGCGCCGGTGCGCACCCCGACGAGGCGCCGCATCTCGGCCTCGGCCTGACCATCGTGCGCCTGGTCGCCGCACTGCACGCCGGCGAGGCCGGCGCGCACAACCTCGATGGCGACGCCGGTGTCGCCTTCACCCTGATCCTGCGCGGCATGCCGCGGCGCGCGCTGGGCGCCGGCACGGCGCATTGATCGCGGCCGCCGCTTGGGATCCTCTGAGCAAGTCCTCGGTGGGGCGGGACTTGTTCAGAGGGTCCCGTGCCCTGTTATCGTCTCCGGCCCCTATGCCGGTGAGTCGCATCGTGATCAGCAAGGACGAATTCGACGCCCTGGCCGACGCCGGCCACACCCGCATTCCGCTGCTGCGCGAGGTGTTTTCCGACCTCGACACGCCGCTGTCGGTGTACCTGAAGCTGGCCGACGGCCCCTACACCTTCCTGTTCGAGTCGGTCGAGGGCGGCGCCACCTGGGGTCGCTATTCGATCATCGGCCTGCCGGCCCGGCGGGTGTACCGCCTGCGCGGGCACGAGCTGGAGGTGGAGGACGCCGGCGAGGTCACCGAGCGTCGTCATCTGGACGACCCGCTGGCGGAGATCGAAACGCTGCGCCGGCAGTACGACGTGCCGCGCCTGCCGGAATTGCCGGCCTTCAGCGGCGGCCTGGTCGGCTACTTCGGTTTCGAGACGGTCGGCTACATCGAACCGCGCCTGGCGCGGTGGGATCGCGCCGACGAGCTGGGCACGCCCGACGTGCTGCTGATGCTGGCCGAGGAAGTCGCAGTCTTCGACAACCTCAAGGGCCGCCTGTACCTGATCGTACACGCCGACCCGTCGCAGCCGCAGGCCTACGCCGCGGCGCAGCACCGGCTCGACGCCCTGGTCCATCGGCTGCGCCAGGGCGGCGCGGCGTACCCGCCCCGCACGTCGCCCACCGCGCTGGACGAGGGCGATTTCAAATCCTCGTTCACCCGCGAGGCGTTCGAGGCGATGGTCGAGCGCGCCAAGGAATACATCCGCGCCGGCGACATCTTCCAGGTGGTGCCGTCGCAGCGGTTGAGCGTGGCTTTCAACGCGCGGCCGGTCGATGTGTACCGCGCGCTGCGCGCGTTGAACCCGTCGCCGTACATGTACTTCGTCGATCTCGGCGCGACCCAGATCGTCGGCTCCTCGCCGGAGATCCTGGCACGTCTGAAGGACGGCAAGGTGGTGGTGCGCCCGCTGGCCGGCACGCGTCGGCGCGGCGCCACGGAGACGGAAGATCAGGCGCTGGAAGCCGAGCTGCTGGCCGACCCCAAGGAGCGCGCCGAGCACGTGATGCTGATCGATCTCGGCCGCAACGACATCGGCCGCATCAGCGTCACCGGCAGCGTTGAGGTCAGCGAATCGTTCGCGATCGAACGCTACTCGCACGTGATGCACATCGTCTCGCAGGTACAGGGCACGGCACGGCCGGGCCTCAGCTACATGGATGTCCTGCGGGCCACCTTCCCGGCCGGCACCCTCAGCGGCGCGCCCAAGATCCGCGCGATCGAGATCATCCAGGAACTGGAGCCGGTCAAGCGCAACATCTATGCAGGCGCCATCGGCTGGATCGGCTGGTGGGGCGATGCCGACACCGCGATCGCGATCCGGACCGCGGTGATCCAGAACGGCCGCCTGCACGTGCAGGCCGGCGCCGGCATCGTTTACGACTCCGATCCCGCCACCGAGTGGGAGGAGACGATGAGCAAGGGCCGCGCGCTGTTTCGCGC
>DATLSL010000043.1:0-4961 GCA_035534135.1 Rhodanobacteraceae bacterium
GACCTTGATGCTGACGTACAGCGCGTTCATCACCGCGGCGGTGGCGGCATCCGCGAAGCTCTCGTGCGCCATCACATGGCACCAGTGGCAGGCGGCATAGCCGATCGACAACAGGATCGGCTTGCCCTCGGCGCGCGCGGCGGCCAGCGCCTCGGGGCACCACGGCCACCAGTCCACCGGATTGTCCTCGTGCTGGCGCAGATAGGGGCTGAGGGTGTCGGCGAGTCGGTTGGGCATGGCAGCGGTGCGTTGCGGGCAGGCCCCAGCCTAACGCCAGGCTGCCGTGCTTGTGGCCCGGGGATGGCTCGGTTACCGTTCCGGCCCCTTCCGCAAGGCGCCGCCGTGGCCTCCGAGCCTGCCTGTCCCGCCCTGTTCCTCAAACGCGGCGAGGACGCGCGCCTGCGCGCCGGCCACCTGTGGGTCTTTTCCAACGAGATCGACGTCGCGCGCTCGCCGCTGGACGCCTTCGCACCCGGTGACGCCTGCGCCATCGTCGATGCGCACGGCAAGCCGATCGGCATCGGCTACGTCAACCCGCATTCACTGATCGCCGCGCGGCTGGTCAGTCGCGGCGTCGAGCATGCGCTGGACCGCTCTCTGCTGACGCATCGCCTGAACGTCGCCCTGGCGCTGCGCGAGCGCCTGTATGCCGAGCCGTATTACCGCCTGCTGTTCGGCGAGGCCGACGGCGTGCCGGGGCTGACGCTCGACCGCTACGGCGACGTGATCGTGGCGCAGGCGACCAGCGCCGGCATCGAGCGTCTGAAGCCCGAGGTCGAGGCGGCGGTGCAGAAGGTGCTCAAGCCCGTCGCGATGATCTGGAAGAACGACGCCGGCATCCGCGCGCTGGAAGGCCTGCCGAGCTATGCCGACATTGCCTTCGGCACGCTGCCGGCCGCCGGCGCCGTGGTGCGCGAGGGCGGGCTCGAGTTCGGCGTCGACCTGATCGGTGGCCAGAAGACCGGCTGGTTCTACGACCAGCGCGCCAACCGTGACCGTTGCGTCGCCCAGGTCGCCGGCAAGCGCGTGCTGGATCTTTTCAGCTATCTCGGCGCCTGGGGCCTGCGCGCGGCCGCCGCCGGCGCCAGCGAGGTGGTGTGTGTGGACGCTTCCGCCACCGCGGTCGAAGCGGTGCGCGCCAACGCCGCGCGCAACGGCCTGGGCGACCGCGTGCGTGCCCTGCACGCCGACGCCTTCGATGCCCTGCGCGATCTGCGCGCCGCGCGCGAGCACTTCGACGTGGTGGTGGTCGATCCGCCGGCCTTCATCAAGCGCAAGAAAGACCTCGTCGAGGGCCGCCTGGCCTACCGCCGCATCAACGAGGCGGCGATGCAGGTGCTCGGCCGCGACGGCCTGCTGGTGAGCTGTTCGTGCTCGTATCACCTCAGCCGCAGCGATCTGCTGGCGTCGCTGCAGGCGGGCGCGCGCCATCTCGACCGCCAGCTGCAGGTACTGGAAAAACTGCAGCAGGGGCCGGATCATCCGCTGCATCCGGCGATCCCGGAAACGGATTACCTGAAGGGCTATCTGTGCCGCGTGCTGCCGGCCTGAGCGCCCGCGGGTCGGATCGCATTGCGGTCTGATCCGCACCGGGCAACGCCCGCTCGCACGGGGCGCCCGCAACGATTTCTTTTCAAGTGCGGCGCCGGCTCGCCTTAGACTGCGGCACCTTTTCGCGCACCGGCGGTCTCAGCGCCGTCCATTGTGAGCACGTCCATGCAGCATCCGATCTTCGTCGACATCGACCCCATTGCCTTCCACATCGGACCGCTGCCGGTGCACTGGTACGGCCTGATGTATCTCGGCGGCTTTCTCGCCGCGTGGTATCTGGGCGAGCGCCGCCGCGCTGCGGGCCGCCTACCGGCCAGCCGCGAGGCCTTCGGCGACCTGCTGTTCTACGGCATGCTGGGCGTGATCCTGGGCGGTCGCATCGGCTACATGCTGTTCTACGTCGACCTCAGCTGGATCTGGAAGAACCCCATCCAGATCCTGCAGATCTGGGACGGCGGCATGAGCTTTCACGGCGGTCTGGTCGGCGTCGTGCTGGCGACGTGGTGGTGGTCGCGGCATCACGCCATCAAGCTGTTCGACACGGTCGATTTCGTCGCCCCGCTGGTGCCCATCGGGCTGGGCCTGGGCCGCATCGGCAATTTCATCAACGGCGAGCTGTGGGGTCATCTCACCGACCAGCCCTGGGGCATGATCTTTCCGCGCGCGTTGCAGGAAGCCGTGCAGTGCGCCGCGCTGAGCCCCACGCGGATCAACCACACCTGGGACTGCGTCGGCCTGAGCGCCGCGCAGCTGATCGAGGCGCGGCAGTTCGCCGGCATGGACACGCCGCAGCTCAAGGCGCTGTGGCGGTCGGGCGCGCTGGACAGCTTCGCGCGCGAGCCCTCGCAGCTGCTGGAGTGTTTTCTCGAGGGCGTGGTGCTGTTCGCCGTGCTGTGGCTGTACTCGCGCCGGCCGCGCCGGCGCTACGCGGTGTCGGGCTGGTTCGCGCTGCTCTACGGCGTGTTCCGCTTCGGCGCCGAGTTCATCCGCGATCCCGATCCGCAGCTGGGCTACCTGCTGGGCACGCACTGGCTGACCATGGGCCAGGTGCTGTCGCTGCCGCTGATCGCGATCGGCCTGGTCCTGCTGGGCCTGTCGCGCCGCCAGCCCGTGCCGGCCGCGCCCGCCGCGGCATAATCGCGGCATGCGCGCCTATCTCGATCTGCTGCAGCACGTCCTTGACCACGGCACGCGCAAGGACGACCGCACCGGCACCGGCACGCTGAGCGTGTTCGGCTGGCAGATGCGCTACGACCTGCGCGCGGGATTCCCGCTGGTCACGACCAAGAAGCTGCATCTGAAATCGATCGTCCACGAACTGCTGTGGTTCCTGCGTGGCGAGACCAACATCGCCTACCTGAAGCAGCACGGCGTCGGCATCTGGGACGAGTGGGCCGACGCCGACGGCGAGCTGGGGCCGGTCTACGGCCGGCAGTGGCGATCCTGGGCCGGCGCCGACGGGCGCACAGTGGACCAGATCGCGTGGGTGGTGGACGAGATCCGCCGCAACCCCGACTCGCGCCGTCTGATCGTCAGCGCCTGGAACGTGGCCGAGCTGCCGCAGATGGCGCTCGCACCCTGCCATGCGCTGTTCCAGTTCTACGTGGCCGACGGGCGCCTGTCCTGCCAGCTCTACCAGCGCTCGGGCGACATCTTCCTCGGCGTGCCGTTCAACATCGCCAGCTACGCCCTGCTGACGCACATGGTGGCGCAGGTCTGCGGCCTGGGCGTCGGCGATTTCGTGCATACGCTGGGCGACGCGCATCTCTACCGCAACCACCTCGAGCAGGCGCGCGAGCAGCTGACGCGCACGCCGCGCCCGTTGCCGCAGCTGCGCCTCGATCCCGCCGCGCGCGCGCTGGGTGATTTTCGCTACCAGCACATCGCCATCGAGCACTACGACCCGCACCCGGCGATCCGGGCGCCGGTGGCGGTGTGAGCATGACACCCGCGTTGACGCTGATCGCCGCGCGCGATCATCGCGGAGCGATCGGCCGCGCCGGCGCGCTGCCCTGGCATCTGCCCGACGATCTCAAGCGCTTCAAGGCGCTGACGCTGGATAAACCCATCCTGATGGGCCGACGCACGGCGGCTTCGCTGGGACGCGCGCTGCCGCAACGATTGAACCTGGTGCTGACCCGCAGTGGATATGCGCCGTTCGCCGGCATGCATGCCGTCGCCTCGCTGGACGCTGCGCTTGCCGCCGCGGGTGACGTGCCGGAGTTGTGCGTGATCGGCGGCGGCGAGATCTACGCGTTGACACTGCCGCGGGCGACACGATTGCACCTGACCGAAGTCGATACCGTCGTCACCGGGGCCGATGCGTTCTTTCCGGCCTTTCCGCGCGCCGACTGGCGCGCAGTCGCACGCGCCCACCATCCCGCCGACGCGCGCCATGAGCTGGCGTTTGATTTCGTCGATCTGGAACGCGCATGAGCGATGCCGCATGAGCGGCGAGAGTTCGCCGCCGCTGCACGTGGTCGCCGCTGTGCTGGCGGATGCCGCGGGTCGCGTGCTGCTGGCGCAGCGTCCGCCCGGTCGCGATTTTGCCGGGTTGTGGGAATTCCCCGGTGGCAAGGTCGAGCCGGGCGAGGACGCGCACGCGGCGCTGGCGCGCGAACTGCACGAGGAGCTGGGCATCGCCATCGCCGCCAGCGCGCTGCTGATCCGCGTGCCCTGGCGCTATCCGCACCAGTGCATCGTGCTCGAGGTGCGACGCGTCGCTGCGTGGCAAGGCGCACCGCAGCCGCATGACGCCCAGGCGCTGGCCTGGGTGGCGCCCGCCGCCATCGACCCGACGACGATGCCGCCGGCCGATCGCCCGGCATTGACGGCGCTGCGGCTGCCGCCGCTGCTGGCGATCAGCCCGCCGTTGGACGATGCGGCGACGCTGCTTGCGTGGGCGCAGGGCGTCCTCCGTCGCGGCGTACGTCTGCTGCAGTTGCGGCAACCGCAATGGGCCGCCGGCAAGCTGCGCGAAGCCGCCGCCGCGCTGCGCGTCGAGGCACGGGCGGCCGGCGCGGGTCTGCTGCTCAACGGCGACATCGAGGGCGCGCTGGCGCTGGATCTCGGTGTGCAGCTGCGCGCGGCGCAGCTGGCGATCCTGCGCGAGCGCCCGTTGCCGGCGCGCTTGTGGGTGGGGGCCTCGTGCCATGACGCCGTCGAGCTCGAACGCGCCGCGATCCTCGGCTGCGACTTCGCCCTGCTGGCGCCGGTCGCGGCCACGCCCACCCATCCGCAGGCGGCGGCGCTGGGTTGGCCGGCGTTCACGGCGTTGGCGGACGAGGCGGCGCTGCCGGTCTATGCGCTGGGTGGTGTGTGTGCACAGGATCTGCCACGCGCCCGCGCTGCCGGCGCGCATGGTGTCGCCGGTATCCGCGGTTTTCGCGATCCGCATTGAGCCGCGGCGG
>DATLSL010000044.1:0-9890 GCA_035534135.1 Rhodanobacteraceae bacterium
TCGATGATCGTGGTGCCCTGCGCCAGCACGGCCGCCATCATGATGTTCTCGGTGCCGGTGACGGTGACCATGTCCATGACGATGCGCGCGCCCTTGAGGCGGCTGGCGCGGGCCTTGATGTAGCCGTTTTCGACGCGCACCTCGGCGCCCAGCGCCTCGAGGCCGCGGATGTGCTGGTCCACCGGGCGCGAGCCGATCGCGCAGCCGCCGGGCAGGGAGACGTCGGCCTGGCCGAAACGTGCCACCAGCGGCCCCAGCACCAGGATCGAGGCGCGCATGGTCTTGACCAGGTCGTAGGGCGCGAAGAAGTTGTCGGCGGCGCGCGGATCGACGTGGATGTGCATGCGTTCGTCGACCACCAGCTGCACGCCCATCTGGCCCAGCAGCTCCATGGTGGTGGTGACGTCGTGCAGATGCGGCACGTTGCCGATGGTGACCGGACCGTCGGCGAGCAGGGTGGCGGCCAGGATCGGCAGCACCGCGTTCTTGGCGCCGGAGATCCAGACGTCGCCGTGCAGGGGTTGGCCACCCGATATGACGATCTTGGCCATGCTTATCCTCGGCCGCGCGCGGCTTCGTCGGGGGTCAGGGTTTTCAGCGCCAGCGCGTGGATCTCGTTGCCCATCAGCGCGCCCAGCGTGGCGTAGACCAGCCGGTGGCGCGCCAGCGGCAGCTTGCCGGCGAAGGCGGCGCTGACCACCCGGGCCTCGAAATGCACGCCGTCGGCGCCGTCCACCTCGACGTGCGCGCCGGGCAGGCCCTGTTCGATCAGGCTCTTGATGCGGGATGGGTCCATGATTCTCGGTGGCAGCGGTGGCAGCGGTGGCAGCGGTGGCAGCGGTGGCAGCGGTGGCCCGGGTCACGGCCCGTCCGTGCGCTCAGGCTAGAATGGCAATCGGTCATGTTAATGGAATTGGCAGGGCGCCGGAATGGCGTCATGCCGCCGCCGCCGATGAACCTGCGCCCCGTCACTGCCGTTTCGCCGCCGCTCGACGCCGACGCGCTGGTGCGCAGCGCGCGCGCGGTGATCGCCACCGAGGCCACCGCGATCCGCGCGCTGGAACCGCGCGTGGACGCCGCCTTCGTCGCCGCCTGCAGCATCATCCTTGCCTGCAGCGGGCGCGTGGTGGTGTCGGGCATGGGCAAGTCCGGGCACATCGCGCGCAAGATCGCCGCCACTCTGGCCTCGACTGGCACGCCGGCGTTCTTCGTGCATCCGGGCGAAGCCAGCCACGGCGATCTCGGCATGATCACCGCGCGCGACGTGGTGCTGGCGCTGTCGTACTCCGGGGAGACGGAGGAGTTGCTGACGATCCTGCCGCCGATCAAGCGTCAGGGCATCCCGCTGATCGCGATCACCGGTAGGCCGAACTCCGCGCTGGCTCGCGAGGCCGACGTGCACCTGGATGGAAGCATCGCCAGCGAGGCCTGCCCGCTGGGACTGGCGCCGACCACCAGCACCACGGTGGCGCTGGTGCTGGGCGACGCACTGGCGATCGCGCTGCTGGAGGCGCGCGGCTTTACCGCCGAGGATTTCGCGCTGTCGCATCCGGCCGGCAGCCTCGGCCGGCGCCTGCTGTTGCGCATCAAGGACGTGATGCACCACGGCGCCGGTGTGCCGGTGGTCGGCGCCGAGGCCAGCCTGATGGAGGCGCTGCTGGAGATGGGCCGCAAGGGCCTGGGCATGACCGCCATCGTCGATGCGCAACAGCGGCTGCTGGGCGTGTTCACCGACGGCGACCTGCGCCGCGCGCTGGACGATCCCGGCGTCGATCCGCGTCGGGCGCGAGTGCGCGACCTGATGACGCACCAGCCGAAGACGATCGGTCCCGGGCGCCTGGCCGCCGAGGCCGCGCAGCTGATGGAGACGCACAAGATCCAGGCCCTGCTGGTGACCGACGCCGACGGCCGTCTGGCCGGCGCGCTGAATATCCACGACCTGCTGCGCGCGCGGGTGGTCTGAGATGGCCTGGGACGCGCTGGCCGGGGTGCCTGCCGCGATCGTCGCCCGCGCGGCCGGCGTGTGCCTGGCCGCGTTCGACGTCGACGGCACGCTGACCGACGGTCGCCTCGGCTGCAGCGACGACGGTCGTGAGTTCAAATCCTTCCACGTGCACGACGGCCACGGCCTGAAGATGCTGCGCGCGCACGCGATCGAGGTCGCGATCATCAGCGCGCGAGTCAGTCACGCGGTCAGCCTGCGCGCGGACGAACTGGGCATCGTCCACGTCTACCAGGGCCAGCGCGACAAGCGCGCCTGTCTGCTCGATCTGGCCGCCGCGCTGGGTTTGCAGGCGGGGCAGTGCGCGATGGTCGGCGATGACGTCGCCGACCGCGGCGCGATGGACGCCTGCGGCCTGGCGGTGGCGGTGGCCGATGCGCATCCGGCGCTGGTCGCGGTGGCGCACTGGCAGACGCGCCGCGGCGGCGGCGCCGGCGCCGTGCGCGAAGTCTGCGACCTGCTGCTTGCCGCGCAGGGCCATCTCGACGCCGTCGCCGGACGCGCACCGTGATACCGCGCCGCCTGCTGTTGACGATCGCGCTGCTGGCGCTGGCGGCCGGCGCCAGTCAGCTCCTGCTGTGGTGGCTGACGCCGCCGCCGGCCGCCGACAGCTTTGTCGGCCCGCCGCGCTCGGGCTACACGCTGCGCGATTTCCATCTGCTGGCACTGGGCCCCGACGGTCGTCCCAGCTTCACCCTCAGCGCGCCGCAGCTCGATCGCCGCGAGGGCGACGACTCGCTGTACCTCAACGCGCCGGTATTCAGCCTGCCGGCCGCGAAGGGTTCGGCGTGGACCGGCCGCGCCCAATACGGCTGGGTCAATGCCGACGGCAGCCTGATGAAGCTCAACGGCCGCGTGCATCTGGAGCGTCCCGCCGGCGCCGCGGCGTCGGCGCTGACGGTGGACACCGCCAACGTCACCGCCTGGCCCAACCAGCACCGCATGGCCAGCGCGGCGCCGACCGTGATTCAGCAACCCGACGTTACACTGCGTGGCGTCGGCTTCACCGCTGCCACCGACACCCATCATCTGGAGCTGCTCGCCGATGTCCACGCCACGTTCCAGCCGCAGCGCACGCATCCGCATTGAGCGGGTCGTGCTGGGTCTCGTGCTCTCGGCGCTGGCGCTGCCGGCGTGGGCGCTGCAAAGCGACCGCCAGCAACCGCTCAATGTCAACGCGCAGCACTTCACCGCGGTCAAGGATCCCGGCGTTTCGCGCTTCAGCGGCAACGTCACCCTGAGCCAGGGCAGCCTCAAGGGCGACGCCGCGCAGGCTACGGCCTACACCAACGCCGACAACAAGATCACCCGCGTGGTGCTGGAGGGCACGCCCGCGCACCTCAGCCAGCAGCAGGACGACGGCAGCCTGATGCAGGCGCAGGCGCAGCGCATCGACTACACGCCGGATACCGACACCGTGATCCTGACCGGCGCCGCGCAGGTGGTGCAGCCCGGCCACGGCGAATTCCAGGGCGAGCGGCTGGTCTACAACACCCAGACCGGCGCGATGCAGGGCGAGAGCGCCGCCGGCGGCGAGGTGCACGTGACCTTCCAGCCGCGGCCGAAGCAGCCCTCTTCACGCAAGCCTGCGCCCGCAGCCAGCAGCGGCAAACCGGGCAGCGGATCGCGCTGACATGCTCAGCGCCGCCGGCCTGAAAAAGCGCTACCGCGGGCGCGAAGTGGTGCGCGACTTCGCCTTCGCCGTGCGCGAGGGCGAGGTGGTCGGCCTGCTCGGCCCCAACGGCGCCGGCAAGACCACCTGTTTCTACATCGTCGTCGGCCTGATCGCCGCCGACGCCGGCTTCATCAAGCTCGACAACCAGGACATCACCGGCCTGCCGATGCACGCGCGCGCGCGGCTGGGCATCGGCTACCTGCCGCAGGAGCCGTCGGTGTTCCGGCGCCTGAGCGTGGCCGACAACATCCTCGCCGTGCTCGAACTGCGCGTCGGGCTGGCCGCGCGCCAGCGCCAGGCCGAGCTGGAGTCGCTGCTCGACGAGCTGAAGATCGCCCACATCGCCGGCCAGAAGGGGCAGAGCCTGTCCGGCGGCGAGCGCCGTCGCGTCGAGATCGCGCGCGCGCTGGCCGCGCGGCCGCGCTACATGCTGCTCGACGAGCCGTTCGCCGGCGTCGATCCGATTTCGGTCGGCGAAATCCAGCGCATCGTGCGTCATCTGAAGGAGCGCGGCATCGGCGTGCTGATCACCGACCACAACGTGCGCGAGACGCTGGGCATCTGCGATCACGCCTACATCCTCAACGAGGGTGCGGTGCTGGCCCAGGGCACGCCGGCGCACATCCTCGCCGACGAGCGCGTGCGCGAGGTCTATCTGGGTCGCGAGTTCCGCCTGTAAGCGCTGTGCTGCGCACCACTAGTGTGGTGTCTCGGAAATACGCGCCACCGATTGCAGATGGCTTTCGGTGCGAGACCAGGCGCGACGAGGAGACATAGCCGCGCTATGGCGACGAGGAGCAACGCCGTATCGCGCCGAAAGACGCTGGAATGATGAATGGGTATTTCCGAGACACCACACTAGCAGGGGCCGCGGGCCACGGTTAGGATGCAGACGTCATTCCTCGGCGTCCGTTCGCGATGAAACCCGGACTCCAGCTCCGTCTCAACCAGCAGCTCGCGCTGACGCCACAGCTGCAGCAGGCGATCCGTCTGCTGCAGCTTTCGCGCGCGGAGCTGGAGACCGAGCTGCGGCAACTGGCCGAGGCCAATCCGATGCTGGAGCTGGATGACGAACTGGGCGAGGAGCTGGGCGAGGAGTCCGCCGCGGAGGACGCCGCCATGGAGGAAGCCGCCACGTCGCCCGCCGCGGAGGAGTTCACCTACGACGCGCCCGCCGAACCGGCCGCAGCGGCCGCGACGGACGAAACCGGCGAAGCCTGGGAACCGTCGGAGCGCTACGAGGACGGCCTCGATTTCGGCAACCTCGATGCCCACGGCAGCGCCGCCGCCGCCGGCGATGACGAGGATCGTGTCGAGGCGCAAGACGCCGCGCCCGAAGGCCTGCGCGAGCATCTGCAGTGGCAGGTCAATCTGCTGCCGCTGTCGGCGCGCGATCGCGCGATCGCGCTGGCGCTGGTCGATGCGCTCGACGACGACGGTTACCTGCGCGAGGGTCTGGAACCGGTGCTGGCCGCGCTGGATGCCGGTACCGCGACCGCCGAGGTCGAGGCGGTGCGTCATCGCCTGCAGCGACTGGACCCGGTCGGCGTCGCCAGCCTCGATCTGCGCGATTGCCTTTGCGTGCAGATCGAGGCCCTCGACGCGGCGACGCCGCAGCGCGAGCTGGCGCGGCGGATCGTCAGCGATGAACTGGAGACGCTGGCGCGCCAAGATCTGGGGCGCATCGGGCGGCGCCTGCGCGCCGAGCCCGAGGATGTCGCCGAGGCGGCGGCGCTGATCCGCGCGCTGGACCCGCGCCCGGGCGCGACGCTGTCGGCGCCGGCGGTCGAATACGTCGCTCCCGACGCCTATGCGATCCGCGACCAGGGCCGCTGGCGCGTGGCGCTGGCCGCCGGCAGCATGCCGCGACTGGCGATCAACCAGCACTACTGCGCGCTGATCGCGCGCGCGCGCCGCGACGACGCCGCCTACATGAAAGGCCAGCTGCAGGAGGCGCGCTGGTTGCTGAAGAGCCTGCGCGCGCGCGCCGACACCCTGCTCAAGGTGGCCGAGGCGATCGTGCGCCAGCAGAGCGCGTTCCTCGACTACGGCCCCGAGGCGATGCGCCCGCTGGTGTTGCGCGAGGTGGCCGAGGAGGTCGGCATGCACGAGTCGACCATCTCGCGGGTGACCACGCGCAAGTACCTGCACACCCCGCGCGGCACCTTCGAGTTCAAGTATTTCTTCTCCAGCGGCGTCGGCACCGACGATGGCGGCAGCGCTTCGGCGACCGCGATCCAGGCGATGCTGCGCAAGCTGGTCGCCGCCGAGGACGCACACCGGCCGCTGTCGGACCAGGCGCTGGCGGAGGAGCTCAAGCATCGCGGCATCAACGTCGCGCGGCGCACCGTGGCCAAGTACCGCGAGGCGCTGCGCATTCCCAGCTCGTCTGAACGCCAGCGTGCCAGCTGACCGGCGCGGAGGAACCGGATCACGTTCGCGCGTTCACAACTGCAGGAGCGGCCCGGCCGCCTCCCGTCACGCCGCTGCGGCGGCGCCGTTCCCCACGCGAAGGAGATCACCATGCAGGTCCAGATCAGCGGCCATCAGATCGAAGTCACCGCGGCGCTGCGCGAACACGTGCAGTCCAAGCTCGACCGCCTCGGTCGCCACTTCGACCATGTCACCGGCCTCAGCGTGGTGCTGTCGGTGGAGAAACTGGTGCATCGCGCCGAGGGCACGCTGGCGGTGGCCGGACGCACCCTGCATGCCGAGGCCAGCGACGGTGACATGTATGCCTCGGTCGATCTGCTGTTCGACAAGCTGGTCGCGCAGCTGCGCAAATACAAGGAAAAGGTCACCGATCACCATCGCGACGAGGCGCGCGACGTACGCACCGGCTGAGCGGCGCATGCATTTTGTTGAACTGCTGGACCCGTCCGCGTGCGCGGTCGGGCTCGCCGCCGGCAGCAAGCACCGACTGCTCGAGGACATCGCCCGCCGGCTGGCGCCGGATGCGGCGATGGCGCTGCAACTGCTGGATGCCCTGAACGAACGCGAACGCCTGGGCGGCACCGGCCTCGGCGCCGGCGCCGCGTTGCCGCACGGCCGCTGCGTGGGCCTGGCCGCGCCGCGGGTCGGGCTGTTCCGCCTCGCCCGCGGCATCGACTTCGGCGCCGCCGACGGCGTGCCGGTGGATCTGGTGGCCGTGCTGGCGGTGCCGGTGCAATACACCGCCGCCCAGCTGGCGCTGCTGGCCGAGATGGCGGTGGCGCTGGCCGATCCCGACCTGCGCCAGCGCCTGCGCGCTGCGGCGGATGCTGCGGGCTTGCGCGCCGAACTGGCAGAATGGACGCGCCGCGCCGGCTGAGAGCATGTAAATCAATCTGCTACGCGACCCGATCACTGCGTTGGGCGGTGCTCGCTTCCTCGCCGTACTAGCGTGTACTGTCTCGTCGCTGCGCTCCGTCCGCCTTGTGCTCGGGCCGCTCGCGACGATTTATTCACATGCTCTGAGCCGCGACGCCGGCACCGGGAGCCGCGTGGACCGACTGACCGCACGACAGCTGTATGACGGGGTGCACGAGCGCCTGGCACTGCGCTGGCTGGCCGGCCTGCGCGGCGAGGCGCGCCTGCTCGAGCCCGGCGCCACCCAGGCGCGGCGGCCGTCGCTGGTCGGTTATCTGAACGTGATCTACCCCAACAAGGTGCAGATCATCGGCAGCGAGGAGCTGGCCTATCTCGATGCGCTGGAGGCCCGCCAGCGCTGGGAGACGGTGCAGAAGATCGTCGCCCAGCGTCCGCTGGCGCTGATCGTGAGCAAGGACCAGGCGGTTCCCTCCGATCTGCGCGAGGCCGCCGACGAAACCGACACGCCGCTGTGGATCAGCGCCAAGCGCGGCCACGAACTGCTGACCTGGCTGCAGTACCATCTGGCCCGCCTGCTGGCGCGCTCGCTGACCCTGCACGGCGTGTTTGTCGAGGTGTACTCGATCGGCGTGCTGATCACCGGCGAGTCCGGCACCGGCAAGAGCGAGCTGGCGCTGGATCTGCTCACCCGCGGCCATCGCCTGGTCGCCGACGATGCCCCCGAGTTCACCCTGATCGCGCCGGACGTGATCGACGGCAGCTGTCCGGAAATGCTGCGCGACCTGATCGAGGTGCGCGGCCTGGGCGTGCTCAACGTGCGCGAGATGTTCGGCCATACCGCGGTCAAGGACTCCAAGGACCTGCGCCTGATCGTGCATCTGCAGCCGCTGGGCGAGACCGGCGATCCCGACGGCATGCTGCGGCTGACCGGCGTGGTCGGCGTGCGCGAGCTGTTCGACGTCAAGGTGCCGGTGATCACCATCCCGGTCGCGCCGGGGCGCAATCTCGCGGTGCTGGTCGAGGCCGCGGTGCGCAGTCACATGCTCAAGGGCAAGGGGATCGACCCGGCGCAGACCTTCATCGACCGTCAGGCGCACCAGCTGCGCCGTCTGCCACCATGGTGAGCGCATGAACAGTGAAACCCCGCGCATCGTGGTCCTGACCGGCCTGTCCGGCGGCGGCAAGACCGTGGCCTTGCGCGCGCTCGAGGACCTTGGCTACTACTGCGTCGACAACCTGCCGGTAGCGCTGATGCCGGCGCTGGTGCGCGCCCTGGTCGCCGATGCCGCCGGTCCGCGCCGTATCGCCATCGGCATCGACGTGCGCACGCGCGGCGGCGAACTGGAACACATGCCGACGGTGCTCGCCGAACTGGCCACGGCCGGCACCGCCGCCGAGCTGGTGTTTCTCGAAGCGCGCGACGAGGTGCTGCTGAAGCGTTATGCGGAGACGCGCCGCCGGCATCCGCTGTCCGGCGCCGGGCTGTCGCTGGCCGGCGCCATCGCGCGCGAGCGTGCCCTGCTCAAGCCGCTGGCGGCGCTGGCCGATCGCGTCGTCGATTCCAGCGAACTCAACGTGCACCAGCTGCGCCGGCTGATCGCCACCGGCTATGGCCTCAGCGAACGCGGGCTGACGCTGATGTTCGAGTCGTTCGCCTACCGCAAGGGCCTGCCGCCCGACGCCGACTTCGTGTTCGACGCCCGCTGCCTGCCCAATCCGCACTGGGATCCCGCGTTGCGGCCGCTGTCGGGCAAGGATGCGGCGGTGCGCGCGTATCTCGAGGCGCAGCCGACGGTGAGCGAGTATCTGGCCGACCTGATCCGCCTGCTCGACACCTGGCTGCCGCGCTTTGAGGGTGAAGACCGCAGCTACGTCACCGTCAGCATCGGCTGCACCGGCGGCCGCCACCGCTCGGTGTATCTGGCCGAGCGCCTCGCCGAGCACTTCCGTGACGGCCACGCGCACGTGCTCAGTTTCCATCGCGAGATCGAGTAGGCGATGGCCGTCGGCATCCTGCTGGTCACCCACGAGGGCGTTGCCAGTGCGCTCAGTGCCGCTGCCCGGCATGTGCTGGCGCGGCTGCCGGATACCCTGGACCTGTTCGAGGTTGCCGCCGCTGCCGATCCCGAGCACGCGCTGGCCGACGCCGCCCACCACGCGCGCGATCTCGACCGTGGCGATGGCGTTCTGGTGCTGTCGGACCTGTACGGTGCCACCCCCTGCAACGTCGCCCAGCGCCTGCGCGCACGCGGCGCGCGGGTGCGCTGCGTGGCCGGACTCAACCTGCCGATGCTGCTGCGCGTGCTCAATTACGCCGAGCGACCGCTGGACGAGCTGGCCGAGATCGCCGCCAGTGGCGGCCGCGGGGGCATCGTGCCTGACGGTATCGCTCCGTGACGGCCCAGCGCGCCTGAAACCGCCGCGCCGGCGCTGGCGCCGGTGGCGCGGCAAGGCAGGCGCGGATGGCGTCATGCCGCACGGCGGGGCTCGACCTCGCCGCGGCATGCAAGCATGCTTGCGTCGGGGTCGGCTTCCGGCGCAGCGACCGCACGCGAGGGACTCATGCAGCAGCAGGATATCGTCATCAGCAACCGGCTTGGCCTGCACGCGCGCGCCGCGGCCAAGCTGGTGCAACTGCTGCAGGGCTTTCGCGCCAGCGTCTTGCTGCTGCACCACGGTCGCGAGATCAACGCCAAGAGCATCATGGGGGTGATGATGCTGGCTGCTGGGCAGGGCAGCGTGCTGACCGTGCGCGTCGAAGGCGACGACGAGGCCGCAGCGCTGGCGGCGGTGGTCGAGCTGTTCGCGCGCAAGTTTGACGAGGGCGCATGAGAGCCGCCGCAGCAGCCGGCAGGGCATGGCGATGAGACGGGTGTTGACCGGGGTCGCGGTCGCGGCGGGCCA
>DATLSL010000045.1:0-2416 GCA_035534135.1 Rhodanobacteraceae bacterium
GGTCACGCGCGTGGTCGACAACGACGCCCTGGATACCGCGGTGACGGAACTGGCCGACGGCCTTGCTGCGGCGGCACCGCTGGCGCTGGCCGGCATCCTCGATGCCGTGAACACGGGCGGCGAATGCGCGCTCGAGCAGGGCCTGGCCTTCGAAACGCAGACGTTCGCGCTGTGCTTCGCCAGCGCCGACATGCGCGAGGGCACGCGCGCCTTTCTCGAGCGGCGCAAGCCGCTGTTCAGCGGACACTGAATCCCGCGTGGCGGCGGTCAGTGTTCGCCGCGGTACTTCAGTTCGCCCGCGGTGACGCGCAACGGCAGCCGGTTCTCCGGTGGCGGCAGCGGACAGGTCGCGAACGCGGTGAATGCGCACGGCGGGTTGTAGGCGCGGTTGAAATCCAGCACCACCCGGCCGTCGCGCGGCGCGTCCAGGTACAGGAATCGTGCTGCGCCGTAGGCCTCGTGGCCGCTGGTACGATCGGCGAAGACGACAAACAGGCGCGTGTCACCCGGCGCCTCGATCACCGGCAGCAGCGTGACGCGCTGGCCGTCGCGCTCGAACACGATGCGGCCGGGCACCACGTAGTGCTCGACCGTGCCGACCTCGGTAGCCAGCTCGATGTGATGCACTGGAACGAACGGCTCGAAGCGCGCCTCGATGCGCCACGACGGATCGACCGGAAAGTAGTCGAGGCCGCGGAAGGCCGTGCGCGTCGTCGCCGTGCTGTCCTTGACCCGTAGCGCCTTGCGCCCGGAACGGTCGAGCAGTGTCAGGCTCGACGTGCCAAAGCGCACTTGCGAAGGTCGCGGATCGCGGTCATCGCACAGTTCGACGGATGCCACCGCACGGCCATCCACGGTGGCGCCGGAATCGGTCGCCAGGTCCAGCCGCACGCGGTCATCGGCCGTCAGCGTGAACATGCCGAGATGCGCCGGTCCCACCGGCAGCACGATGCTGTTGTCGGCGGCGCGGCCGAGGGTTTGGCCCCCCGGCCGCAGCCATATGAGGCCCACCAGGGTCAGCCAGCCATCGGCCGCGGTCAGGGTCTGCAGACGCTGCTGGCGCCAGTGCACGATCTGCTGGTGGTAGGCATCGTCAGCGCCGGCGACGCTGGTACTGCCCAGCATGGCGGTGGCAAACAGGATGCGGGCCAGGGGCATCGTCGTCCTTTCCAGGGGTGATTCAGCGGCCGCGCAGGAACAGGCGATCGAGGTCGCCAAGCGCCAGTTGGGTCCAGGTCGGGCGACCGTGGTTGCACTGACCGCTGCGCTCGGTGACTTCCATCTCGCGCAGCAGTGCGTTCATCTCGGCGAGGCCGAGGCGGCGACCGGCGCGCACCGCACCATGACAGGCCATGGTCGCCAGCAGTTCGTTCTCGATCTCCTCCAGCCGTCGCGAGCTGCCGTGCTCGGCCAGCTCCGCCAGCACGTCGCGCACCAGCGCGGCGACGTCAGCGCCTTCGAGCAGGGACGGGATGCGGTGCACGCTGACGCTCTCCGGACCGGTGCGCGCCAGCTCCAGCCCCCATGACGTCAACGCTTCGGCGTGCTCCTCGGCGACAGCGGCGGCACGCGCACCCACCGCGATCGTCTGCGGTACCAGCAGCAGCTGCGAACGCAGTGACGTGACGGCGCGTCCCTGCTTCAGACGCTCGTAGGTGATGCGCTCGTGTGCGGCGTGCATGTCGACCAGCACCAGGCCGTGCGCGTTTTCGGCGAGGATGTAGATGCCCTTGAGCTGGGCCAGCGCATAGCCGAGCGGCGGGATCGCACCGGCGTCGGCACCCGCTGCGGCGTCCGCCATCGCGTCAGCGAAGGCCGGTGCGCGCGCCACCGCCAGCGGTTCGCCCAGCAGCGCCGCGTAGTCCGCCAGCGGTGCCTCGCGCACGGCGGCGCCAAAGCCGTGCTGCTGCGCCGGCGCCGCGGCGTAGCGCGCGACCGTCGCGACCGTCGCGACCGGCTCCGCGACGGCCTCGGCGCTGCCGGCGCGCGTGGTGGCCACCGCCGCGTGCAGACTGCGAAACAGGAAATCGTGCACCAGACGCTGCTCGCGAAAACGCACCTCGTGCTTGGCCGGATGCACGTTCACATCCACCTGCGCGGCGTCGAGTTCGAGAAACAGCACGTACACCGGATGCCGGCCGTGGAACAGCACGTCGGCGTAGGCCTGGCGCACCGCGTGCGCCACGGTGCGGTCGCGCACCAAGCGACCGTTGACGAAAAAGTACTGTTGATCGGCCTGCGCACGGGTCGCGGTCGGCAGCCCGATCCAGCCCGTCAGACGCAGGCCCGCGGCCTGCTGCCCGATCTGCAGGCACTGTCCGGCGAAATCCGCGCCCAGCAGATCGGCTGCGCGCTGCAGTCGCGCCGACGCGTCCAGCGCCGGCCGCAGCATGCGCAACGGACGGCCGTTGTGGCT
>DATLSL010000046.1:0-15658 GCA_035534135.1 Rhodanobacteraceae bacterium
AACTCGTCCACCGTCACCGGCTCGACGTCCTGGCCGTCGGCGCTGACCACGGTCATCTTCAAGCCCGGGATACGCAGGTCGAAGTAGGTCATCGCCGAGCCGTTGATGACGCGCAGGCGCACGCGCTCGCCGGGCTTGAACAACGCGGTCCAGTTGCCGGCCGGCGCGGTGCCGTTGAGCAGATAGGTATAGGTGCAGGCCGACACGTCGCTGAGGTCGGTCGGGTTCATGCGCATCCGGTTCCACATGCGCCGCTTGGACAGCGCCGCGCGGATGCCCGTGCGCTCGACGTCGCGCATGAAATCGAGCGCGGTCGGCTGGCTGAAGTTGTAGTAGTCGCTCTGGCGCTTGAGTGTGGCGAGGATGGTGTCCGGGTTCTGGTCGGTCCAGTCGCTGAGCATCACCACGTAGTCGCGATCGGCGCGGATCCTGGCGCCGTCGCGGGCCTCGACCACGATCGGTCCGTAAAGACCCTGCTGTTCCTGGAAGCCCGAATGCGAGTGGTACCAGTAGGTGCCGGTCTGGCGCACCTGGAAGCGGTAAGTGAACGTCTCGCCGGGCGCGATGCCGGGAAAGCTCAAGCCCGGCACGCCGTCCATCCGGAACGGCAGCAGAATGCCGTGCCAGTGGATCGAGCTGGTCACCGGCAGGGTATTGCGCACGCGCAGGGTGACGGTATCGCCCTCGCGCCAGCGCAGGATCGGCGCCGGCAGCTGGCGGTTGACCACAATCGCGCTGCGCGTGCGGCCGGTGAAATTGACCGGCATGGCGCCGATGGTCAGATCGAACTCGGTGCCGCTCAGCACCGAGGGATAGGCCGCGGCGGCGGGTGCGGCCAGCGCGAAGCGCGGCAGCAGGCCGACGCCGAGCGCGGCACTGCCGAGCGCGAGTCCCTGCACGAAACGGCGGCGGTCCGGATCGGGCACGGCGGGACAATCGGGTGGAACAAGAATGCGTGGCATGGCGACTCCGGAACGCGAGGACGAGCCGCGCAGTGCATCGCGCGGCGTCAACAGGTGCAGCAGGGGCGTCGCGCGGAGCGACGCGGCGCGTTCAGACGGCCGGCGGCCGCAGCGGCGGAGCGGTGATCATGGGCGCGAGCGCGAGCCGGCGCAGCCGCAACAGCTCGCGCCCGGCACGCGGCGTCTGCATCGACAGCGCAGCAACCGGCAGGACTGCGGCACCGCACACACTGGTGCAGTCGCAACAGTGACCGCTGCCGCAGGCATGTTGCGCTTGACCACAGCCATCGTGCCCGGCCGTGGATGCATCAGCGCAGTGCGCGGCCATCGTCTGGCCGGCGTGCAGCATCGGCGCGGCATGCGTCATCGCCATCGCTGGCGCGGGATGCACCGCGGGCAGCGGTGCCGCCAGCGCCATGGCCGACCACGCCAGCAGGGCCAGCGCGAGCAGACGGCGGAACGGTGCGGCGGGAAGGCGCATGACCGCAGCATAGTCTCGCGTTGCGGATGGCTCAACTCTGGAGCTGCTCCCGACTTGCCGCCGCGTACACTGCGCACCTGCCGCCGAGTCCCGCGATGAACTACCGCCACGCCTTCCATGCCGGCAACTTCGCCGACGTCTTCAAGCACGCCGCGCTGATCGCGCTGCTCGACGCGCTGGCGCAGAAGCCGGCGCCGTTCTGCTATGTCGACACCCACGCCGGCCGCGGCCGCTACGACCTCGGCGCCGGCGAGGCGGTGCGCACCGGCGAGCAGGCCGGCGGCGTGCGACGCCTGCTGGCCGCGGCGCCGGCCGCACCGCTGCGGCGCTATCTCGACCTGCTGCGCCGGCTCGACCCCGACGCGCCGGCCGACACGCTGCGCCATTACCCCGGCTCGCCGCTGCTGGCCGCCGCCTGCCTGCGCGAGCAGGATCGCGCGCTGCTGTGCGAGCTGCAGCCGGACGAATACGCTGCGCTGCGCGTGCTGTTCCGCGACGATGCCCGCGTGCACGTGCACCTGCGCGACGGCTACGCCGCGCTGCCGGCGCTGCTGCCGCCTCCGGAGAAGCGCGGCCTGGTGCTGATCGACCCGCCCTACGAGGCGCAGGACAGCGAGTTCGCCGCGATCCAGGCCGCGCTGCGCGCCGCGTGGCTGCGCTGGCCGCAGGGCGTGTACGCGGTCTGGTACCCGATCAAGCGCCGCGCCACGCTGCGGCCGTTCCAGCGCTGGCTGTCCGCCAGCGGCGCGCGCAAGGTGCTGATCGCCGAGCTGCAGGTGCGCGGCGACGATTCGCCGCTGCGCATGAACGGCTGTGGGCTGGCGATCGTCAATGCGCCGTTTCGCATCGACGCCACCCTCGCCGCGCTGCTGACCGCCCTGCAGCCGCTGCTCGCCGATGGCCCCGGCGCCAGCCAGCGGCTGGAGTGGCTGACGCCGGACTAAGCAGCCCTGAACATCGTGAAGGATCTGGGCCTGCGCCCCACCGCGCCGAGGCAGATGCTTCGGGCTTCGCCCTCAGCATGACAAGGAGGAGACCGCGACTGGGCAAGACGGAAGCCATCCATCACGCTTGGCGCTGCTAAGCTGGACACAGTGCCTCAGCCCGCGACTGCGGAGATTGCCCATGCGTGCGTCGATTCGTGTCGTGCTGGCCGGCGTCCTGTTCGCGCTGGCCGGCTGCAGCAGCCAGCCGATCTATACCGCGCCCGCCGATCTCGCGCAGGTGCCACCGGAAACAGTGGCGCAGACACCGGAACGCTTCGGTGATCGCAGCGTGATCTGGGGTGGTCGCGTGGTCAGTGTCGACAACCTGCCCCACCACACCGAGATCGAGATCCTCGGCTACCCGCTTGACCACGGCCAGCGCCCGCAGCTCGGCCAGCCCGCCGGCGGCCGCTTCATCGCGGTGATGTCGGGCTATGTCGAGAAGTTCGACTATCCGGCCGGCGCCCTGGTCACCCTGCGCGGCCGCATCGACGGCACCCGCGCCGGCAAGGTCGGCGAGGCGCCCTACGTGTTCCCGCTGGTCAAGGTCGAGGCCATCCACCTGTGGACCGCCGAAGAGTTGCGCAGCAACCGGCCCAACATCGGTATCGGTCTGGGTGTCGGCATCGGCATGCACTGATCGCGATCAACGCCCGAGGCGGCGACGCAGGGCGTGCCGCAGACGCTGCCATCCGCGCGGCCGCAACGGACTCGGCAGCGGCGGCTCGATCTCCTCCGGCAGCGACGTCGGTGAGCGCGGCCGGCGCCAGCAGGTGAGGAACCGCTCGCGTTCCTGGTCGCTGTAGAAGTGGCGCATGTAGGGCGTGTCGTACAGACGCGCCAGCGTGTTGCCGGGCAGCGTGAAGGTCGCCATCAGCCACGCGTGCAGGTCGGCGTACGACTTGCTGCTGCCGACGTTGGCCGGTTGCAGCCGGAATCCCGGCCATTCGATGAACGCGCCGATCCGCGATTCCAGCCGGCCGAGGTCTTCCTGCCGATAGATCAGCAGATCGAGCGCGTCGCGTCGCAGCCGCGTGCAGCCCTCGGTGTGGGGGAACGGCGTCGCATACACGTCGAGACCGCAGTAATACCCGTGTTCGAACCAGCGCGCGACGATCTCGCAATCCTGGTCGAAGTTGGTTTCGATGTGGGCGCGAACCTGCTCACGGGTCAGTGCGCCGCCGATCGCGCCGGGCCGGGTATCGAGATATTGCAGATGGCCCGACAGCACCCGCGAGACGATTTCGCGCGTGGCCGAGATCACCTTGACCGGTGCGGGTCGCGGATGAACCAGCACCCGTGGATACGCGATGCGGCAGCCGGGGTATCCCAGCGGAAAATGCGCCGCCCAGTGCACATGCACCACGCGCCCCGGATAGCCGCGCTCGAGCCCGCGGGCGATGGCGTGCGAGCCGACCTTGCCCATCTGGAACAGATGCAGTTCGGCATCGTGGACCCAGGCCGTGTCGGCATTGGGCAGGCGATGCTCGTAGTAGCCGAGATAGCTGTAATGGCGAAGCGCTTCGGCGTCGCTGCGCAAGCCCAGCTCGGGATAATGGCGCCGATACCAGCCCGGATCGACGCCCGCGGCGCGCCAGCGATCGAACACGCGACCTTCGTCGTGGCCAGTGAACACGAAATGCCAGAGCGCCTGCTGCGGGTCGTCGAAATGCAGGTCGGGGTTGGCGCGCAGATACTCGTCGTGGCGAAAGTCGCGCAGCACCTGATCGGCGTAAGGATTTTGCGCCAGCGTGCGCGCAAAACGAAGGTCGTCCCCCGACCCGGGCTGCAGCAGTCTTGCCTCTGCTTGATCCACGCGCCCCGCCCCCGACCTGCCAGCGTCAGGCATAGCCTAACGCCGCGAGACAATTGCGGGTTGATCGCGACCGAATCAGCCGCGGTGGTAGGGATGCCCTGCCAGCAGGCTGGCCGCGCGGTAAAGCTGCTCGGCGACCAGCACCCGCACCAGCATGTGCGGCAGCGTCAGCGGACCCAGCGACCAGCGCAGTTCGGCGCGCGCCAGCACCACTTCGGCCAGCCCGTCGGCGCCGCCGATCAGCAGCGCCAGATCGCGGCCCTGCATGCGCCAGTCGGCCAGTTTCTGCGCCAGCGTCTCGCTGCTCCAGGCCGCGCCGCGGCCGTCCAGCGCGATCACCCGCGCATCGCGCGGCAGTGCGGCCAGCAGCGCAGCGCCCTCGTCGGCGATCGCACGTGCCGGATCGCGGCCCTTGCCGCGCACGCCGGGACGGATCTCGATCAGGTCCAGCGGCAGCGCGTGCGCCAGCCGCTTGCGGTAGTCCTCGAAGCCGGCGGCCACCCAGGCGGGCATGCGCTCGCCGACCGCCAGCAGATGCGCGCGCATCGCTCAGCCCGCGGCCGCAGCCTCGGCGTCCGGACCCAGGGTCCACAGCCGCTCGAGGCCGTAGAACTCGCGGATGCGCGGCAACATCACGTGCACCACGATGTCACCCAGATCCACCAGCACCCATTCCGCCTCGCGCTCGCCCTCGATGCCGATCGGCGGCGCGCCGGCATGGCGGGCGACGCGCGCGACTTCGTCGGCGATCGACTTGACGTGGCGGGTGGAGGTGCCGGAGGCGATCACCAGCAGGTCGGTGATCGAGGTCTTGCCGCGCACGTCGATCTCCTTGACCTCGCGGGCCTTGAGTTCGTCGAGGGCGGCGAGCACGAGCGCGCGCATGCGGGCGGCGGTCGGAATGGCGGCTTTGTTGCGGCGTGCGGTCGAAACAGCAGCGGTCGTGGCCAAGCGATGCTCACCTCGGAGCCGGGCGCGCGGAATGCGCGAAATCAGTATACGCCCGCACTCCGGGCGCACCAGCCCCGGCGCGAGGGCCGCCATCGGGTCGCGCCGCCGAGGGATACACACGTTCCCGAAGCCTGTTCTCAGCCGATCGGGCCGCAGCGATACGGCGCCAGCAGTTCGGGATCGGCCAGCAGCGCGTCCGCCACCAGATAACGCGGCATGTGCCCGGTGGCCAGCAGCGCGCGCACCCGCGTCGCCGAAATCGCCAGCGAAGTCACCGCGATCGCCAGCACCCGCCCGGCCGGCGCGCTGTGCAGCACGGCCGGTTCGTGCGCGCGGCGCGGCGCGGTTTCGATCTCCAGTTCCGGCGGCAGCGGCGTGCTGGGACCGGGCCGCGTCAGCACGCCGATGTGGGCCAGTTCGAACAGCGTCTGCCAGCGATGCCAGGTCGCCAGGCCCTCGTAGGCATCGGCGCCGATCAGCAACACCAGCGGCCGCAGCGGACCGATCTCGTGGCGCAGCGCGATCAGGGTATCCACCGTCCACGACGGCCCGGACCGCTCGATCTCGCGCAGGTCCAGCGTCAGCCGGTGCTGCCCGGCCAGCGCGACACGCAGCATCGCCACCCGCTGCGCGGCGCTGGCCACCGGCGGCGGCCGATGCGGCGGCAGGTTCGCCGGCAGCAGGCGCACCTCGGCGTCGAGTTGCTCGGCAGCTTCCCAGGCCACGCGCAGATGCCCCAGATGCACCGGATCGAAGGTGCCGCCGAGGATGGCCAGCGGGCGCAGCGCAGTGGCGGTGGAAGGGGGCATGGCCGCTACACCTTAGCAAGCCGCGCGGCGGGTAGCTGTCCGCCCGGCGGAATACTGGACGCTGCCTACGCGAGAACGCTACAGGTCTTCCGGTTGCAGGCCAGTGTGCTTGGCAATGCGAACCAGCATGCGGGGGCCAAGTTCCTCGCCATCGTGGAAGGCGAACACGAAATCAGGCCAGCCTTCGCGAGACAGCGTTCGATGGGAACCGGTCTGGCGCTTCAGTTCCCAGCCGAGCTTGAGAAGGGCAGCAAGGACACGCCTGGCCTTGGAGGAAGGCCATTGGCTCATGCCGCGGCAGGCACCGAGATGTTGATTTCGAGCGGCTCAACCTCGCCGTGTTCGAGCCGCTCGGCCAGGACGCGTAGGGCGAGGATTTCCGCTCTTGCCATGGCTTCGTTCGCGGAGTTGCCGTAGGCGAGCACGCCGGGCAGCTGCGATACCTCTGCCAGCCAGCGGCCATCTTCTTCGCGCTCGCACTCGAGGGTGAACTTCATGGGCGTCTCCTGGGTAGCGTGAAGTCTAACGTGAGGTGGCTGATGGCGCCCTAACGCCCAAGCTAAGCCGCCGTGAAACCGGGGTGGGAAACCGGGGTCAGAGTGCAGTTTCATGAATAGTGCTACCTGACCTGGTTTTGCCTGTTTTGGTGTGGCCGTCGCAGCGGCAAATCGAACGGGGCGTCAGGAAAATACCCTCGACATGCCGTGAGATGTCACGGAAAAGGTCCCTGAAATGCCCGGCATCCCGGTTCTGATGCCATGGGACATCCCACGCACGGCACAGGTGACCCTCATGGATACCCAGTCAGCGGGCAGCTCACCGGGCACGTCGAGAGCAGCGCTCCTCGATGCCCTGCGGTATTGGGAGCCTCGCCGCATCGGCTACAACCTCGTCCTTGCCGCGGTCCTGTTCATCTGGCTCGTGCTGACGTGGCCTCACTTCCGTACGGCGCTCACCGAACGATCGCTGCTGGAACTGCTCGCTCTCGCAGCGATCGCCAATGCCGGTTACTGCGCTGCTTACTTCGCGGAGATTGCCCTACGGCATTCCCCTTTTCGTGGCACATGGAAAAGCCGAAGGTGGGCTTTGTGGCTCGCGGGCACGCTCTTCGCGGTCGTGCTCGAGTGCTACTGGATCGCCGACGAAATCTACCCGTATGTCCGCTGAAACCACTGCCCAACGCGCGCTGATCCGCCCTACCTCTGCGCCGCCAGCGCGGCGGCGTGGCGCGGCAGGGCGACGGTGAGATGCTCGAACTCGCGGCCGGGTCCGCCGCTCTCGCGGCCCTCGATCCGCAGGTACAAATACACCTGCCCGCTTGCGCCAGCTTCTTGACGGCGATGCCCCCAGAGGGCAAGCAGATCAGAATCGTTTGGGAAGTCCGGCCTGACGCAGCACTCCGTTGGCAGTGTGCCGCGACCGGATTGCGTGGTCGACCGGGAAGCAGGTGTTGGTGATCGGCGACCGCCAGATCTCGTGATCGCCTTTGCCCTGCCGGACCGCTACGCACCCGGCGGCGTGAAGGATGCGTCTCAGCTCCGGCGTGAAGCTGGCGACCATCAGGCGGAGGTGCGCGCCACATCGAACCGGCGGGCGAGCAGCTCGAAGGGAACCTGCTCATGCCGCGAGCCGGTATTGAGCTCGAGCAATTCGGGAATCAGGGACTCCAGCTTGGTCACCAGAGCCTCGATCGTGTCAGCCTCGGTGATGAGACCGGGCACCTCATCGGAACTGGCCACCCACACCGAAGCTTCGGGATCCCATTCGGCTCGAACGTACAGTGGTGGAGACAGGTTGCTCATGGGGGCAGTCTAGCCCAGCCTCCGCGCCAGGTCTGCAAAGGATGGCCTGGCGCAATGCCGCGCTGGCGCAAGCCAAACGCGGCACAGCGCGCGTTGACCCGCCCTACCCCTGCGCCGCCAGCGCGGCAGCGTGGCGCGGCAGGGCGATGGCGACGGCGAGGCGCTCGAATTCGCGCCAAGGCTCGCCGCTCTCGCGGCCCTTGGTCATGCGGTCGATGCGGCCGGCCCAGACCAGGCAGCGCTGCCAGTAACGCGGATTGGGGCTGCGCTTGAGGGCGCGGCGAAACAGCACCTCGCGCGCCTGCCACAGATGTTCGGCGCGGGCCTGGGTGTCGAAGTTCGGCGCCGCGGCCAGACGCGCGGCGATGTTGAGCTGGCTGACCCACCAGCCGAGCAGCGGGATCAGGTCCTCGCCCTCGGCGCGCAGGCCGGCGAGCACGCGCAGCGCGCGTTCGGCGTCGCCGCCCAGCGCGGCGTCGGTCAGCGCGAACACGTCGTAACGCGCGCTGTCGGCGACCAGACGTTCGAGGGTTTCCCGATCGAGACGGCCGCCGGGCTGCAGGATGGCCAGCTTGTCCACCTCCTGCGCGGCGGCGAGCAGGTTGCCCTCGACGCGCTGCGCCAGCAGTTCCAGCGCTTCCGGCGCGGCACTGAGACCACGCGCGGCGAGGCGCTCGCCCAGCCAGGCGGTCAGTTCATGCGGACGCGGCGCGCTCAGGTGCACCGCAACGCCGACCTGTTCGACCGCGCGCGACCACGCGCCCTCGTGGCTCTTGCTCCAGGCGATGCAGCTGATCAGCAGCATGCTGTCCGGCGGCGGCGCGGCACACCATGCGCTGATCGCCTCGCTGCCGTCCTTGCCGGGCTTGCCGGTCGGCAGACGCAGGTCGAACAGGCGGCGCACCGCGAACAGCGACAGGCCGGCGCTGGCGCGCGCCAGATCGTCCCAGTCGAAGCCGGACTCCACGTCCAGCACCACGCGCTCGTCGTAGCCCTGCGCGCGGGCACGGGCGCGCAACGCGTCGGCGGCTTCAAGCACCAGCAGTTCGTCGCCGGCCAGCAGATATGCCGGCCGCAGCGCATCGGCTGCCAGCTCGCGCCGCCACTGCGCCGCGTTGAGCATGCTCAGCCCGGCGCCGGCTGCGGCGGCGGATGTTTGGCGATGGCGTCGAGGCGGCGCAGGATCGCCTGCACCATGTCGCCGGTCAGGCTGCGCTGGATCGCGTCGACCTCGCCGGCGATGCCGATCGCCTGCGTCGAGTCGAAGGTGAACTCGTGCGCCAGATCGATGCGCTGCATCGGCGCGATCACATGGCCGTCGGCGCCCAGCACCTCGAACTCGACGTGGTAACTCACGCTGTATTCGCTGACGCGGGCGAAGCCGGTCAGGGTCAGCGCGTTGGTGCTGAACTGCGCCACCGGCGCGCGCAGGGTGGCCACGCCGGCGCCGCCATGATCGACCACGGCCGCACCGGAAAGCTGCAAGGCCCGCGTCAACTGGCGCTGCAGCGAGCCGCCGCCGGCGATGTCGAGATGCACCGTCTGCATGCCCGCGGGCAGCGCGGCGCTGCGGCGCAGGTGGAATCCGCAGCCGGCCAGCAGCAGCGCCAGGGCGACGATCAGGACGGGAGCGGAACGGCGCAGGCGCATGGACGGATTCCGGAAGGTGGGGACGCGCGGTGCCATCGTAGGCTCAGACGACGATGTTGACGATCTTGCCGGGAACGACGATCAGCTTCTTCGGCATCCGACCCTCGAGAAACTGCGCCACGCCGGGTTCGGCCAGGGCTGTCGCCTCGATCGCCTCGCGCGCGGCGTCGGCGGCCACCTCGATGGTGCCGCGCAGACGGCCGTTGACCTGCACCGCCAGCGTCAGCGTGTCCCTGATCCGCGCGTCCGCCTCGGCGACCGGCCAGGGCTGGTCCTCGAGCAGGGTTTCGCCGTGGCCCAGCGCCTGCCACAGCGCATGGCTGGTGTGTGGGGTGATCGGGTTGAGCAGCAGGGTCAGCGCCGTCAGGGCTTCCTGGCGCAGCGCGCGGCCATTGCCGCTGGCGTCATCGAAGCGGCCCAGCGCGTTGAGCAATTCCATCAGCGCGGCGATCGCGGTGTTGAAGGCGTGGCGACGGCCGATGTCGTCGGACACCTTGGCGATGGTCTCGTGCAGCTGACGGCGCAGGCTGCGCTGCGCCGGCGTCAATGCGGCGCAGTTCAACGCCGACGCCGGTCCGGCGGCGACGTGCGCATGCACCTCGCGCCACAGGCGCTTGAGAAAGCGCGTCATGCCCTCGACGCCGGCCTCGTTCCATTCCAGCGACTGGTCCGGCGGCGCGGCGAACATCGAGAACAGGCGCACGGTGTCGGCGCCGTAGCGATCGACCATGGTCTGCGGATCGACGCCGTTGTTCTTCGACTTGGCCATCTTCTCGATGCCGCCGATGGTCACCGGCTGGCCGTCGGCTCTCAGCACCGCGCCGATCACGCGTCCGCGTTCGTCGCGCTGCACCTCCACGTCGGCGGGATTGATCCAGGTCGTCGAGCCGTCGGCTTCGTCGCGCGCAAAGGTTTCCGCCACGACCATGCCCTGGCACAGCAGGCGCGTGGCCGGTTCGTCGCTGGCGACCAGCCCCTCGTCGCGCAGCAGCCGGTGATAGAAGCGGAAATACAGCAGATGCAGGATCGCGTGCTCGATGCCGCCGATGTACTGGTCGACCGGCAGCCAGTAGTTGGCACGCGCATCGACCTGGGTCGCGGCGCCTGGCGAGCAGTAGCGCGCGTAATACCAGCTCGATTCCATGAAGGTGTCGAAGGTGTCGGTCTCGCGCTCGGCCGGCCCGCCGCAGTGCGGGCAGGTGGTCTGGCGCCAGGCGGGGTCGGCCTTGATCGGCGACTGCACGCCGCCGGCCCTGGCGAATGCGTCAGCGACGTCCTCGGGCAGAATCACCGGCAGCTGGTCCTCGGGCACCGGCAGCGCCCCGCAGGCCGGGCAGTAGACGATCGGAATCGGGCAGCCCCAGTAGCGCTGGCGGCTGACGCCCCAGTCGCGCAGGCGGTAATGGACCTTGCGTGCACCCTTGCCCGCAGCCTCCAGCGTGGCCGCGATGGCGTCAAAAGCCTGGCGGTAGTTCATGCCGTCGAAGGTGCCGGAGTTCACCAGATAGCCGTAGTCGGTGTAGGCACCGTCCTCGATGATCCGGCGCTCGAACTCCTCCAGCATGCCCAGCGCTCCGGGCGCCTCGACCACGTCCAGCGGCCGGCTCTCGCCCAGCGCCGCGCTCATCGGATCGGCGTTGCGGGTGACGTCACGACCCAGTCCCTCGATCGCATCGCGCACGGCGGCGCTGACCACCACCATCCGGATCAGCAGGTCGTACTGGGTGGCGAACTCCCAGTCGCGCTGGTCGTGCCCGGGCACCGCCATCACCGCGCCGGTGCCGTAACCCATCAGCACGAAGTTGGCGATCCACACCGGCACGCGCTCGCCGCTGAGCGGATGCACGGCATGCAGGCCGGTGAACACGCCGCGCTTTTCCTGCGTCTCCAGCTCGGCTTCCGAAACGCCGCCCTGGCGGCAGCTGGCGACGAACGCGGCCACCACCGGATCGGTTTGCGCGGCCTTGGTTGCCAGCGGATGTTCGGCGGCGATAGCCAGGCAAGTCGCGCCCATCAGGGTGTCGGGACGGGTGGTGAACACGATGATCGGTTCGATCTCGCTCTCGACGTCGAAGCGGATCTCGAGGCCCTCGCTGCGGCCGATCCAGTTGCGCTGCATGGTCTTGACCGCGTCGGGCCAGCCCGGCAGCGCGTCGAGACCCTCGAGCAGCTGGTCGGCGTAGGCGGTGATGCGCAGGAACCACTGCGGGATCTCGCGCTTCTCGACCATCGCGCCCGAGCGCCAGCCACGGCCATCGATCACCTGCTCGTTGGCGAGCACGGTCTGATCGACCGGGTCCCAGTTGACGACACTGTTCTTGCGATAGACCAGCCCCTTCCTGAACAACCGTGTGAACAGCCGCTGCTCGTGCACGTAGTACTCCGGCCGGCAGGTGGCGACTTCGCGCGACCAGTCGTAGGCGAAACCCATGCGCTTGAGCTGGCCGCGCATGTGCTCGATGTTGGCGTAGGTCCATGCCGCAGGCGCCGTCTTGTTCTTGATCGCGGCATTCTCGGCGGGCAGGCCGAAGGCGTCCCAGCCCATCGGCTGCAGCACGTTGCGACCCAGCATGCGCTGATGCCGGCTGATCACGTCGCCGATGGTGTAGTTGCGCACGTGACCCATGTGCAGCGCACCGGACGGATACGGCAGCATCGACAGGCAGTAGAACTTGGGCTTGCCGGGAACCTCGCGGACTTCGAAGGCGCGGGTGCGGTCCCAGTAGCCCTGGGCAGCGGCTTCCACCGCCTGTGGATCGTAGTGGTCTTGCATGTTCAAGGTCACGCGCAGCAAGGGCCTTGCAGACTATCGCAGCGCAACACGAGCGCCAAGCGCAGCCGAGCACAGCGCGGTTATGCTGACCCGGTCGCCGCCGCTGAGCCTGCCATGCGTTTTCAGATCACCACAGCTGCAGCGCAGTTTGTGCTGCCGCTGGCGCTGACCGCCGCCGCTACGACGCCGGCTGCGTCCCGCTCGCCGGCACCGACGCTGCCGCATTGCGGCCATCTGCCGACCCCGCCGCGGAACGCACGCAGGGCGCACGCATGGTGATCGACGTGCCCACCCTCGCCGCCGGTGAGTTCGTCGCCGAAAAGACCGGGATACCCGGCTACCATTCGCCGCAGGTGGCGGCCAAGGCCGCCGCGATCGCGGTGATGATGGACGGCTTCGTGCTCAAGCACGACGGCCGCGCCGTGCGCGCATGATCGCGACCGCGCTGCCCGGCGACTGGCTGGGCTATATCGCGGCAACCCTGACCACGGTCGCCTTCGTGCCCCAGGTCGTGCGCACCCTGCGCACACGCGACACCCGCGCTTTGTCGCTGGTGATGTATCTGGTCTTCACCGTGGGCATTGCATTCTGGCTGGGCTACGGGCTGGTGCTGGGCTCGTGGCCGATCATTCTTTCCAACAGCCTCACCCTGGTCCTGGCGGGCATCATCCTGGTGCTGAAGTTGCGCCACGGCTGAACACGGGAGTCATTCGACACGCGCGAACCAGCGCCCCTGGATCCAGGCACCGAGGAACATCCCCGCCACGCTCCACAGCAGGCGCCAGTCGCCCGCACCCAGGCCGGCAATCGCCGGCGCCGGGCAAACGCCGCTCATGCCCCAGCCGATGCCGAACAGCGCCGCTCCCAGCACGCTGCGCCGATCCAGACGCGCGGGATGCACATGAAACCAGCCGCCCAGCAGCGGCCGCTGCAGCAGCCGCGGAGCCAGCCGGAAGGCCAGCATCGCGGTCAGCGCCGCGCCGCCCAGCACCAGCAGCAGGCCGAGATCGCGGAATATCAGAAAGTCGATCACCACCTCGGGCCGCACCATGCCGCTCAGCGCAAGGCCGGCGCCAAACAGGACACCACCCAACGCAATGCAGAGCCAGCCCGGTCCATGCAGCTCGACACCCGCCGTGGCCGCCGCATCCATGTGACTCATCAGCGGACTCCCGCCAGCAGATGCGCGGTCACTACCGCGGTGGTCAGGAACACCATTACCGACACCAGCGAGGGCAGCTGCAGGTTGCCCAGCCCGCAGACGCCGTGACCCGACGTGCAACCGCCGCCGAGACGTGCACCGAAACCGCCGACCACGCCGCCCAGCGCGAGTTGCCAGGCGGGGACTGCCGTCAGCCAGGCCGCACCACCGCGCCAGGCCCACCACAGCGCCGCCCCCAGCACCATGCCGATCGCATAGACCAGCCGCCAGCGGCGCGAGGCCGCCAGACCCTCGACGCGGAATCCCGGTGCGCGGTCAAACCACGACAGCGTGGCGCTGAAGAAACTGCTGGCGCCGCCGACCAGGCCGGTGCCGATGAACACCAACCCGATGCCCGCGCCGATCAGCACGCCACCCGCCAGATAGTGCGCCCAGCCGTCGGGGAACAGCGCCGTCAATGCATTCATCAGCACATCCTTGATCAAGCCTGTGGCGATGCTAGCGCCTGTCGCGACACACGGGTGTCAGCACAGCGTTACGACATCGTGGCCGCGCTTGCGTCGGCCGGCGACGACCCCAATCATGGGCGGATCGTCTTGCGGAACCCTGCCATGCCTGCCACCGCCACCGCCCACGTCATCGACGCCACCCAGGCCAACTTCGAGATCGAGGTGCTCAACGCCTCCCTGCAGCAGCCGGTGCTGGTGGACTTCTGGGCTGCCTGGTGCGGACCCTGCAAGCAGCTCGGCCCCATCCTCGAAAAACTCGCCGCGGAATTCGCCGGTGCTTTCCGCCTGGTCAAGGTGGACACCGACAAGGAAATGGCGCTGGCACAGCTATTTGGCGTGCGCAGCCTGCCGACGGTGATGCTGATCAAGGACGGCCAGCCGGTGGACGGTTTCATGGGCGCGTTGCCGGAACGCGCGGTGCGCGAATTTCTGGCGCGTCACGGCATCCAGCCCGGGGCTGCGACTGCAGAGGAAGGCGCGCCGGTCGCGGATCTGCCTCTCGAAACGCCCGCGGAAGCCATCGCCCGCCTGCAGCAGGCACTGGCGCGCGAGCCCGACAAGGCCGAGCTGAAGCTCGAACTGGCGCAAGCCTTCATGCGCGCCGGCAACGCCAAGGCCGCCGCGACCGAGCTCGACGCGCTGCCCGCCAATCTCGCCAGCGACGATCGCGCCACGGTGCTGCGCAGTCGACTCGATCTCGCCCACGCGCTGGAAAGCGCGCCGGATGCGGCCACGCTGCGCGCGCGCATCGCCGCCGACAAGAACGATTACGCCGCGCGCGATCTGCTCGCCGTGCACAGGCTGGTCGACGGCGACAGCGCGGGTGCACTGGACGAACTGCTGGCCCTGCTGGCCGACGCCCGCGGCTGGAACGAGGGCCAGGTCCGCAAGCGCCTGCTGGCCGCGTTCCAGGTCATCGACGACGCCGAGCTGGTCGCGCAGACGCGCCGGCGCATGGCCTCGCTGCTGTTCTGATGTACGAGCACCGCACCGACCCGCTGCTGCCGCGTCGCCAGTTCCTGCGCCGCGTGGCGCGCAATCTGCTCGCCGCGATCGCGGTGATCGCACTCTCGCTGCTGGCCGGGATGCTGGGCTATCACGGTTTCGAACATCTGGGTTGGGCCGATGCCTACGTCAACGCGGCCATGCTGCTGTCGGGCATGGGTCCGCTGGAGTCGCCGGTGACGCTGGCCGGCAAGCTCTTCGCCGGCACCTACGCGCTGTACTGCGGGCTGGCGGTGATCTTTATTGCCGGAGTGCTGCTGGGACCGTTCGTGCATCGCATGCTGCATCGCTTCCATCTCGATCGCGATGCTGCGAAGCGCAAACCGTGAAGCGGGTGCGAGCGCGACTGCATGCAGGTTCAATCCGTGGCCGCCGTCTCCCGGCGCCGCCCTCCGTGGCGAGCCCTGCGACGACGACGCTTGCCATGTGCGGCTGCAGCATCAGCTTGCCACCTGCCGCTGTGCGCGTGCGCAGGCAGTTCCACGTGCGACGCCCGCGCGAACGCTCCTGCGCCAGCCGCTGATCCTGCGCCTGCGGCAGCAGGCATCCGCGCTGCATGGCGTGACCGTGATCACCGTCCACAAGGCCGGCCTTGGCCATGCTCGGCCCGGGAATGCCCATCGACACAGGTTTTGCGGTAGATTCGGCCTCGCATCCGTGGGTTAGGCACACTTCTTTATGGCGACTCAGATGATTCCGCCGCCGCTGGCAGGACTGCCGGGCCTGGCGCGACGCCTGGTGATGGACAAGGT
>DATLSL010000047.1:0-8271 GCA_035534135.1 Rhodanobacteraceae bacterium
GCCGCAGCAGACGCGCATAGGCCTCGAACTGGCGATCAAGCGTGCGCGCCCAGGCGTAGTCGCGCTCGACCCGTACCCGCGCCGCGGCGCCCAGCGCGTCGTGATCGCGTGCGTACACGTCGTCAATCGCCGCCGCCATGGCCGCGGCATCGCCGGGCGTCGCCAGCGCGCCGACGCGCGCATCCACCAGTTCCGGGATGGCCCCGGCGGCGACGCCGACCACCGGGCATCCGCAGGCCATCGCCTCCAGGATCACGATGCCGAAGGTCTCGTGTTCGCCGGCGTGCACCAGCACGTCGGCGCTGGCCAGCAGGCGCGCCAGGGCCACGCTGTCCTGCTGATAGGGCAGCAGCGTCGCGCGCGCATCCAGTCGTCGCGCCACGTCGCCGCCGACCAGCAGCAGGTGATAGGGCGCGCCCAGGCGCTGCACCGCGGCGCGCAGCAGCGGGATGCGTTTTTCCGCGGCCAGGCGTCCGGCAAAGATCAGCAGCCGGGTGGATGCCGGCAGACCCAGTTCGGCGCGCAGTGCCGGGTCGCGCCGGCGCGGATGAAAGATCCCGGGATCGACGCCCAGCGGCTGCACCGCGACGCCCGCCACGCCGGCCTGCTCGAGGCGCCGCGCGATCACCCGGCTCGGCGCCCACACCGCGTCGAAGCGCGCGTAGAGCCGGCGCAGGTAGGCGTCGGCGGCGCGTCCCGCCCAGGCGCCGCAGCGGCTGGCCAGCAGGCGCGGCAGATCCGAATGAGCAAACGCCACCGCCGGGATGCCCAGGCGATCCGCGGCACGCAGCGCCGCCCACGCCGGCGGGTAGGGATCGCCGACTTCGATCGCGTCCGGCATCGCGGCCTCGATCGCGCGCTGCCAGGCGCCCAGCCGCAGCGGCAGCCGATAGCCGGCGCCGAACGGAATGGCCGGACTGGCGATCGTGATGATTGCGTCGCGCGTCGCGTCGCACGCACCCGGCACCAGCAAGGTATGGCGAACGCCGCGCGCGGCGCAGTGGCGGCGCTTCTCGCCGAGATAGCGCTTCACGCCGCCGCTGTGCGGCGCATAAAACAGGGTGGCGTCGAGCAGGTGCATGCGACGGCGATTGTCCCGGCGTCGATCGCAGCGCCGGTGACAGTCCGATGGCATTCCCGTTGCAGTCGTTCGCAGTCGGCCGGCCGAAGGATCACAGCTTTCATGTCACGACAGACCCTTCGCTGCGCTCAGGGTGACAAGCCTGTTGTCGTTGCACAGGGTGACAACCGCGTTCTTTCGATCGGCGATGGCGCAGCCACTGCCGTGACTCCAGATCGCGGCACGCGCTACGTTCTGCTACTAAGACGCCTGGAAAGCCGCCGACAGCGGAGGGCGTGCGCCATGGAGATGCGGGAGGGAATGCTGCAGTTCGCGCGCGCGCTGCTGACGGTGATGAAGTGGATCGGCGCCGTCGTGGCGGTCGTGATCCTGATCGTCGCCGGACTGTTCGCCTACGGCCGTCTGCGCGGCCCCGATGCCGCCGGGCGCGCGGCGCTGGCGGCGATGCAGCCGACGCGCACGCCGCCTGCGGGACGCAATGCCTTTCCAGTGCTGTGGCTGGCGCGCTGGCCGGTACCGGACAATCAGCTGCAGGCGGTGACCGCGGCGGATTTGCGCAACCTGCACGCATTGGCGAACGTGCCGGAGCCGGCGACGGCTGCCGCGTTCGCGGCCCGCGATCGCCGGATCCTGGACTATGTCTCTATTGCGCGGGAGCGCTGGCCGGCCCCGCCCGCGCCGTCGCGCACCGGCCTGTGCAAGCTGCCGTTGGGCGACTGTCTCGGTTTTGTCGCCGGCCATCGCGCGGCGGTCGAAGCCACATTGGCACAGGCGGCATTGCCGCTGCACCGGGCCCAGCAACTGACGCAGGCGGATTTCATGTGGAACGAACTCCCCGCCGGGCCGGCTAACATCTGGCTGTCCGGGGACTGGGCTCCATTGCAACCGGTGTGGCTGACCGCGCTGGCGGACCGCTTCGTTCGCGGTGATCGCGTCGCGGCGCTGACCGGGACCTGCGCCGCAATCGCTACCTGGCGGCGTCTGCGCCAGGGCAGCAACGACTGGGTTTTTGCCATGGTGGCCGCGAAGTTTGCCGGTGACGACATCCGCCTGGCCGCGGCGATGCTGGCGCAGTTGCCGGCCGATACGCCGACGCCCGCGGCCTGCGCACAAGCGCTGCGGCCGGCGACCGTGGCCGATGTCGACAGCTGCGCCTTGGCCTGGCGTGACCGGGCGAACTCGATGGCGTTCATCGACTCGATGATCGCCATGGCGCAGGCGCAGAAGGGACACCCCTGGTTCTGGTTCGATCGCCGGCAGGCCCAGGCCTGGCTGGCCGAGCGGAATGCACCGCGGTGCCGGCCATCATTGGACGCACGATTGCTGAACGATGATCCTGCCGCAGCAACGTTGCCAACGCTGTTTCATTTCGATGTCGCTGGCTGCGTGAGCAGTCTCATTCCTTGCGTGACGGTGGCTGCGGACAACCGGTTAGTGCTGCGCGCGTTCTACAGTGACGAAATCCAGAGGACCGCCGACTACGCCGCCCACCTGCGTCTCGGTGCGGCGCTGCTGGCCTTGCGCGTGCCGCCCGGCGTCGCCGGACAAACCCTGGCCCAACGCTATGCCGCGCTGCCCGCGGATCTGCACAGCCCCGGGCATGCGTCCGGCGTCAGCGCCGACGGACGCTCACTGTACGTCGTCGATCGCTGGCACCCCGGCCGGCCCGACGCGCGCTTCGTGCTGCCGCTGCCGATCGCGACAGCGGCAGCGGCAGCGCACTGATACCCCATCGCGTTCAATCGATACGTTGGGTGGCCCGGATGGAGCCTCGTGAGAGGCGCCATCCGGGGCCGTACCCAGCCTGATCTCCGGATTCCGCTGCGCCGCATCCGGGCTGCGCGGTTTTCGTGTCCTGATCGCAAACGGGTATGAGCGCGGCGATCAGTAGCCCGCGGCGAGGCCCGCCGGGCGGCGGCGATCGTTGGCGCCTTCCAGCAGGTGCGTCTTCGGATTGACCAGGATCGCCTCGTCGGCCCCCCAGGCGTTGACCACCTTGAAGCGGTAGCCCATCTTCTCCAGCGCGGCCTGCGTCGCCGGGGTCAGATAGCCGGGCTCGACGAAGATCATGTCCGGGTACCACTGCATATGCACGCGCGGCGCATCGACCGCCTGCTGCATGTTCATCCCGAAATCGATGACATTGATCATGCTCTCCAGCGTGGTCGAGATGATCGTCGAGCCGCCCGGGCTGCCGGTAACCATGAACACCTTGCCGTGCTTCAGCACGATCGAGGGCACCATCGAGGACAGCGGAATCTTGCCGGGCTGGATCTCGTTGACGTGGCCCTGCACCAGCCCGAACGAGTTGGGCACGCCCGGCTTGGAGGTGAAGTCGTCCATGGTGTTGTTGAGGAAGAAGCCGGTGTCGCCGGCCATCATGCCGACGCCGAACAGGTAGTTGATGCTGTAGGTCACGCTGACGGCGTTGCCCTTGGCATCCAGCACCGAGTATTGCGTGGTGTGCATGCCCTCGGCCGCGCCCAGGCTGCCCTTGACCGCGGAGGAGGGTGTGGCGCGATCGGGCTGGATCGCCGCGCGGATGCGCTCGATGTTGGCGACCGACAGCAGGCGCGCGATCGGATTCTTCACGAAGGCCGGGTCGCCGAGATAGGTGTTGCGATCGGCGAAGGCGTGGCGTTCGGCCTCGGCCAGAACGTGCGTGGTCTGCGCCGAGCCGTAGCCCCACTTGGGCAGGGGATAGCCGTCGAGCGCGCTCAGGATCTCGCACACCGTCTCGCCGGAGCTCGGCGGCGGCGGGGTCACCACGGTGTAACCGCGGTACTGGCACTCGATGGGCCTGGCCCATACCGCCTTGTAGTCGCGGAAGTCCTTGAGGCTGAGGATGCCGCCATGCTTCTCACTGGCGGCGACGATGGCCTTGGCGATCGGGCCGTCGTAATAGGCCCTGCTGCCGCCCTTGTCGATCAGCTCCAGCGTGTGTGCCAGCTCGGGCTGCCTGAGCACCTCGCCGGCCTGCCAGGGCTGGCCGTGGTTGAGGAAGATCGCGGCGACGCCGGGGTGCTCGGCGAAATCCCTGGCGCGCGTGTCCAAAATCTTCGCGTCGCCCGGCTGCAGCACAAAGCCATCGCGCGCCAGCTTGATGGCCGGGGCCATCACCTGCGCGCGGGTCATGGTGCCGTACTTCTTCAGCGCCGCATCCAGGCCCATCACCGAGCCGGGCACGCCCACGCCCAGCCAGGTCTTGGTGCTGCGTCCGGGCACCACGTTGCCCTGCGCGTCCTGGAACAGCGTCGCCGTCGCCGCCAGCGGCGCGCGCTCGCGGAAGTCCAGAAAGAGGTTCTTGCCATTGGCCAGATGGATGGTCATGAAGCCGCCGCCGCCGATGTTGCCGCAACACGGATGCACCACCGCCAGCGCGTAACCGATGGCGACCGCGGCATCGATGGCATTGCCGCCCTGCTTGAGGATGCGCAGGCCCACCTCGGTGGCGTTGTGTTCCGCGCTGACCACCATCGCGTGCGATGCGGTCACCGGCTGCACGTCGGTCCACTGCGCGCGGCTGACGCCGCCGGCGGTGCTGTCCAGCGCCGAGGCCGGAATCGAAGCCGCATGCGCGGCGGCGGGCGCGGTGACCGGTGCCGCCAGCGCCGGCGCGGCGGTGAGCAGGCAGGCCAGCAACATCGGGATCGGCAGACGCATGGGGGACTCCTCGAACGGGGGCGGCCGCCGCAGGCGGACCATGGGGAACGCTGAAGGCAACCGATTTCCGCCTGCGGGTCAACTTACGAAACGCTCACGGCGGTCATGGTGGTGGCGCCGGTGAGTCGCTCCGGCCGGATCGGCCGGCTGGCGCAGGATCATCGCAGATGCGGCCGCGTCACGGCGCCGGTGCGGCATCGACAGGCGCCTCCAGCAGGGCCCGCGCCTGCAGCTGCAGCGCGCGGTAGGTGCGTTCCCAGGCGTCGTCGCGCGGCGTCGTCAGCGCCAGCTGCCGCACCAGCGTCTCGAGCCGCTGTGCCTGCGCCGTTGCGGACTGCAACGCCGCGAGCGCGGCCTCGTGCGCGCCGGCATCGACCAGGTGGATCCGGCGATCGCGGCAGACGCCGATGCAGGTCTGCGGCGCCTCGATGCGGCCGCAGCCCACGCACTGCCAGGCTTCGATGCGATCGGTCATGGACCCACGCCCTGCACGGCGCTTGCGCGTCGACGCCGCAGCATTGCCGATGCCGCCGGCGCGGCGATTGATCCAGGTCAGGCGCGTGCAGCGCCGCGCCGGGCGTCGCACTACGATCGTCCTCGCAGCGGCCACCCGGCCCGCTTTCGACGCGCAGGCATGTCCGCAGTGATCCGCAAGATCGTGCACGTCGACATGGACGCGTTCTACGCGTCGGTCGAGCAGCGCGACGACCCCGCGCTGCGCGGACGCCCGGTGGTGGTGGCCTGGCGCGGGGCGCGCTCGGTGGTGTGCGCCGCCAGCTATGAGGCGCGTGCCTTCGGCGTGCGCTCGGCGATGCCGGCGCTGCGCGCCGAGCGGCTGTGCCCGCAGGCGGTGTTCGTGGCGCCGGACTTCGTCCGCTACAAGGCGGTCTCGCGGCAGGTACGCGAAATCTTCGCGCGCCACACCGACCGGATCGAACCGCTGTCGCTGGACGAGGCCTACCTCGACGTCAGCGTCACCCGGACGGGCCTGGCCTCGGCCACCGCGACCGCGCAGGCGATCCGCGCCGCGATCCGCGAGGAGACGCAGCTGACCGCCTCGGCCGGCGTCGCGCCCAACAAGTTCCTGGCCAAGATCGCCTCCGACTGGCGCAAGCCCGACGGCCTGTTCGTGATCCGCCCGGCGCAGGTCGCCGCCTTTCTGGTCCCGCTGCCGGTCGGGCGTCTGCCCGGCGTCGGCCGGGTGATGGAGGGCAAGCTCGCCGAGCTCGGCGTGCGCACCGTCGGCGAACTGCGCGCGTACGAGCGGGCCCTGCTCGAACAGCGCTTCGGCCGCTGGGGTCGGCGCCTGCACGAGCTGGCGCGCGGCATCGACGAGCATCCGGTGCAGTCCGAACGGCCGACCCTGCAGATCTCCGCCGAGGACACCTTCGAGCGCGACCTGCGCCTCGATCAGCTCGAGCCGCACATCCACCGTCTGGCCGAGAAGGCCTGGGCCGGCTGTCAGCGCGAACACGGGCGCATCGCGCGCACCGTGGTGCTCAAGCTCAAGACCGCCGATTTCCGCACCCTCACCCGCAGCCTCACCCCGCCGCTGCGTCCCGCCAGCGCGCCGGAACTGGCCGCGCTGGCCTGCGCCCTGCGCGAGCGCGTCGATCTCGAGCCCGACACCCTGTATCGGCTGGTCGGCGTCGGCCTGTCCGGCTTCGTCGATGCCGACAGTCCGGTCGTGCAGTCGGATCTGTTCGCGGCGGGTCGGTGAGGGCAGGGCGTGCTGTCCGGGCGGCAGGGCGGCAGGGCAGTAGGCGCCTTGTATTAATCGGCTCTCAAATGCGATTCACCTCCCCCGTTCGTCCTGAGCCCTTCGACGGAGCTCAAGACAGGCGTAGCGAAGCGAAGTCGAAGGACAGGCTCTCAGTGCGATAGCACCGCACTCTGAGCGATAGGCACGGCGAGGCAGGCCCACATCAAGCACAGTGGCATCAATCCAAACGCTTGACCCGGCGGGGAAACGTCCAATTGACAGCACGTCGGGTGAAGCTGAACATCCGGCGTTATCCCCCGGATCCGGGGTCTGATTCTTGTTAGACCTTTATGAAAAATGTTTCGCTTACCGTTAAGTTGGGTCCGGAGGAGCCGCGGAATCCAGTCTCAATCTATCACTTGGGACAAGGTTTTTTCGGTTCTTCAACGATTCGTGTGGAAACGGTCGTTTGGCCGTTTAAACGGATGACGGGATCCAGGGGTTGGAGGGGAGATGCTTGAGCTTGCCGCAGATGAGGTAGCTGATGGTGATCAGGCAGCGGTCGGTGCGGTAGCCACGGGCGCGCGCCTTGGCGGCCTGGATCAGGCCGTTCATGGCCTCGACAAAGCCGTTGGAGAGGCCGGAGCGGAAGTGCTCGACGAGTCCGGCGAGGTGCTGACGCAACGTGGCGCCAAGACGCTTGAAGGGTTTCAGGCGCGAGCGCCGCGCCCAGGAGATCCAGGCGATCAGCTCGCGCTCGGCGTCTTCGGCGCCCCGGGTCTGGGCGAACAGGGCGCGCAGGGCTTCCTTCAGGCGCCAGGCGCGCGCCGTCTGCAGGCCGGAGCGCTGCAGGTGATGCATCAGGGTGAGCTGGCGCTCACTCCAGCGGCTGGCGTCCTTGAGCGTGGCCCAGCGGCTGCCCTTGAGCTCGGGCCGGGTCTTGGTCTCGGCCCGACGCACCTCTTCGAGGGCGGTATGGGCCAAGGCCACAACGTGGAAGGGATCGAAGCTCAGGGTCGCCTGCGGGCAGTGCTGGCGGGCTCCGGCCTGGTAGGCCTTGGACATGTCCAGGCTGACGGTCTCGATGGCCTTGGTGTCACCGCCGTGCGCGGTGAGATCGGCGACGAAGGCGGCAAAGGTCTGGCCATCGCGGCCCGGCGTGGCGAACAGCAGACGGCGCTGGTCGGCGTCGTGGAACAGGGTCAGGAAGCGCTGGCCCCGGCGGGCGCTGCGCTCGTCCACCGCGATCCGCCGGACTTGCGTGTGGTCGGCCTTGGCGCGGGCCCGCTGCACGTGATGCTCCAGCACGCGCCAGACGCGCCCATCCGACACGCCCAGCAGGCGGGCCACGACCAGCGCCGGCATTTCCCGGCACAGGGCGACGATGAACGCCTCCATCGTCAGCGAGAAGCCAGAGCCCTTGCGGCTCCACGGCACCTCGACCTGACTGGTCTTGCCGCACTGGCTACACGCCACCCGCGGCAGCTCGGCATGGATGTGAGCCCGAAACTGGAAGAAGTGCAGGTGCTGCCAAGTCCGCGCGATCCGATCATGGATCGGCTGATCCGCTGCGCTGCAGGCTGGGCACGGCAGGCGCTGCGCGTCGCAGATCACCTGGAAGTGGATCGCGGCCTCCGCCTGGCGGAAGTCGACGTCGCTGACCTGCCACGGCGCGGTCAGGCCCAGAGCTTGCGAGAAGAGAGTGTTGTCCATCGGCGCAGCGTGCCGGACGCCGCCGCAGAGCTCAACCCCTCAGACCCGCCGGCTTCACAGGAAACGACGAGGAGCCGCAAAAATCCGTCATTTGGAGAGCTTGTAGGGCCTA
>DATLSL010000048.1:0-2593 GCA_035534135.1 Rhodanobacteraceae bacterium
CTGGGCGGGCTGACCCTGACGGTGAACCGGCTCTGGATCATCCTGTTCGCGCTGCTGGTGCTGGCGGCGCTGATGGCGGTGCTGCGCTGGGGCGGGCTGGGACGGTCCATCCGCGCGGTGACGCAGAACCGGCGCATGGCCGCGGCGATGGGCATCCGCACGCCGTGGATCGACGCCATGACCTTCGGCCTGGGGTCGGGGATCGCCGGGATGGCCGGCGTGGCCTTGAGCCAGATCGACAACGTTTCGCCCAACCTCGGGCAGAGCTACATCATCGACAGCTTCATCGTGGTGGTGGTGGGCGGCGTCGGCAATCTGTGGGGCACGTTGTTCGGCGCGATGATCCTCGGCGTGGTCGACAAATTCGTCGAACCCTTCGCCGGCGCGGTGCTGGGCAAGATCATCGTGCTGGTACTGCTGATCCTGTTCATCCAGCGCCGGCCGCGCGGGCTGTTCCCGCTCAAGGGCCGCGCGGTGGAGGCGTAATGCGCGACGCCGTCATCACCCTGACCTGCGTGCTGGGCGGCGCGGCGCTGCTCGCGGTGTTGAACCTGGCGGTGCCGGAGACGAGCGCGCTGCACGTGTCCAGCTTCGTGATCGGGCTCACCGGAAAATATCTCTGCTACGCGATCCTGGCGCTGGCGGTCGATCTGGTGTGGGGCTACGCGGGCATCCTGACGTTGGGGCATGCGGCGTTCTTCGCGCTCGGCGGCTACGCGATGGGCATGTACCTGATGCGGGAGATCGGCGCGCGCGGCGTCTATGCCAATCCGCTGCTGCCGGATTTCATGGTGTTCCTGGGTTGGAAGCATCTGCCCTGGTACTGGTCCGGATTCGATCATATCGGCGTCGCGCTGGTGGCGGCGATGGTGGTGCCGGCGATACTGGCCGGTGTGTTCGGCTGGCTCACGTTCCGCTCGCGCGTGTCGGGCGTCTATCTGTCGATCATCACCCAGGCGCTGACCTATGCGCTGATGCTGGCGTTCTTCCGCAACGAGATGGGGTTCGGCGGCAACAACGGCATGACGGACTTCAAGGACATCGCGGGCTTCCCGATCGGCCGGGACGGCACGACGGTCGGGCTGATGCTGGTGACGGCGGTAGTGCTGGCGGCGGCCTACCTGATGTCGCGGGCGCTGGTGCGCTCGCGCTACGGCAAGGTGCTGATCGCGGTGCGCGACACGGAATCGCGCACCCGCTTCCTGGGCTACCGGCCGGAGCACTACAAGCTGGTCGTGTGGGTGATCTCGGCGGTGCTGGCCGGGATCGGCGGGGCGCTGTATGTGCCGCAGGTCGGCATCATCAACCCGTCGGAATTCGCGCCGGCCAATTCGATCGAGGCGGTGATCTGGGTCGCGGTCGGCGGACGCGGCACGTTGTCGGGTGCGATCCTGGGCGCGGTGCTCGTGAACCTCGGCAAGACCTGGCTGACCGGCGCGTTGCCGGAGGTATGGCTGTTCGCATTGGGCGGGCTGTTCATCGTCGTGACCTTGTTCCTGCCGCGCGGGTTGATCGGGCTGGCTGCGCGCCGACGCAAGCGCGATGAGCCGGCGCCGGCGGCGGTGGCGGCGGCGCGCGAGGTGACGGGCTGATGGACGGCACCCTGCTCTATCTCGACGGCGTCACGGTCTCCTTCGACGGCTTCCGCGCGCTGAACGACCTGTCGCTGGTGCTGGAGCCGGGCGAGATGCGCGCGGTGATCGGCCCCAACGGCGCCGGCAAGACGACGATGATGGACGTGATCACCGGCAAGACGCGGCCCGATACCGGGCGCGTGGTGTTCGGTTCCGACACCGATCTGACCAAACTCGACGAGCCGGCGATCGCCGAGCTCGGCATCGGCCGCAAGTTCCAGAAGCCTACCGTGTTCGAGCCGCTGTCGGTGTGGGACAATCTGCTGCTGGCACTGGCCGGCGACCGCAGTCCGCGCTTTTCGCTATGGGCGCGCGAGACGGCCGAAGAACGCGAACGGATCGAAGCGATCCTGGCGACCACCCAGCTCACCGAGCATCGCACCCGCCGCGCCGCCGACCTGTCGCACGGGCAGAAGCAATGGCTCGAGATCGGCATGCTGCTGGCGCAGGAGCCGCGCCTGCTGCTGGTCGACGAGCCGGTGGCCGGCATGACCGACGCCGAGACCGCGCAAACCGCCGATCTGTTGCGCGAGATCAACAAGACCCGCAGCGTGGTGGTGGTGGAACACGACATGGCCTTCGTGCGCGCGCTGGGGGTGAAGGTGACGGTGCTGCACGAAGGCTCGGTGCTGTCGGAAGGCTCGATCGACCACGTGAGCGAGGATCCGCGCGTGATCGAAGTCTATCTGGGGCGCTAGTGTCCCGACTCGCAAATAACGTCGTCATGCGTCGGGACACTAGCTCCTTGTTTTCAGTGGCCTGCCGGTCCCTGAAATGGGAAGGCATTTCAGGGGCAGGACACTAGATGCTGGAAGTCGCCAACGTCGATCTGCACTACGGCGCCGCGATCGCGTTGCGCAACGTGTCGATCACCGCGGTGCCGGGCGCGGTGACCTGCCTGCTCGGCCGCAACGGCGTCGGCAAGACGAGCCTCCTGCGCGCGATCGTGGGGGCGCACC
>DATLSL010000049.1:0-25144 GCA_035534135.1 Rhodanobacteraceae bacterium
AGCGCGCCGCGCTTGAGCAGGGTGGCGATGGCGTCGACCAGTGCGACGTAGGCGCCGGTGATCGCCGCGCAGCGGGTGCCGCCGTCGGCCTGCAGCACGTCGCAGTCGAGCGTGATCACGCGCTCGCCCAGTGCGGCGCGATCGACGCAGGCGCGCAGGCTGCGGCCGATCAGACGCTGGATTTCCATGGTGCGCCCGCCCTGGCCGCCGCGCGCGGCTTCGCGCTGGCTGCGCTCGTGGGTGGCGCGCGGCAGCATGCCGTACTCGGCGGTAATCCAGCCCTCGCCCTTGCCGCGCAGCCACGGCGGCACACGTTCCTCGACGCTGGCGGTGCACAGCACGCGGGTGTCGCCGCAGGCGATCAGCACCGAGCCTTCGGCGTGACGCGTGTAGTGGCGCTGGATCGACAGGGTGCGCAGCGCGTCGGGCGCGCGGCCGCTGGGTCGCGGTACGGAGGTCATGCGCGGCATCGCTTGGGAAACGGGGCCTGCCAGCTTACCATCCCTGTTTTGGCCGACCGTCGGAATCCGCATGATCCGCAGCATGACCGCCTACGCCTCGGCCGAGGCCGATTCGCCGCTGGGCCGGCTGGCGCTCGAGCTGCGCACGGTCAACCACCGTTATCTGGAAGTCTCGCTGCGCCTGCCCGAGGAATTGCGCGCCTTTGAAAGCGCGCTGCGCGACCGCATCGCGCAGCGGCTGGCGCGTGGCAAGGTGGATGTGGCGCTGCGCCTGCGTGCCGGCAACGGCGGCGGCGCGCGCGCGCTGCGACTCAACGAAGCCTACCTGCGCCAGCTCGCCGACAGCGCGCTGCACTTGTCCGGGCGATTCCCCGAGTTGAGCGTGGAGTTCACCGAACTGCTGCGCCTGCCCGGCGTGGTCGAGCAGGTGGAGCCCGACCAGCAGGCGCTGGGTGCCGCGTTGCTGGCGCTGGCCGACCGTACGTTGACCGAGCTTGGCGCGGCACGCGAGCGTGAGGGCGCGCGTCTGGGCGAGGTGATGGCCGAGCGCCTGCAGGGCATCGCCGCGCAGGTGATGGCGGTGCGTGCGGCGATGCCCGAGATCCGCGCCGCGCAGCGCGGCAAGCTCGACGCGCTGCTGGTCGAGCTCAAGGATGCCGCCGATCCGGCGCGCATCGAGAAGGAGCTGGTCGCGCAGTTGTTGCGCCTGGACGTGGACGAGGAGCTGGATCGTCTCGATGCGCATGTTGCCGAGGCGCGCCGCGTGCTGGCCCTGAGCGAGCCGGTCGGGCGGCGGCTGGACTTCCTGCTGCAGGAGTTCAACCGCGAGGCCAACACGCTGGGCTCGAAGTCGGTGGATCCGCGCAATACCCAGGCGGCGGTCGAGCTGAAGGTGCTGATCGAGCAGATCCGCGAGCAGGTGCAGAACATCGAGTAGGCGGGCTCAATGCTGGCGACATGGATCAATTGCGTTGGACTTGCGTGTAACGCAGCAGGTGCGTTTCTCGTTTGGCGTTACGGATTACCCAAAGATCATTCTCGTAGCGGTCATCAGTTCCTCGTTACTCAGCAGATCGATCAAAGTGAAGTTGAGAGGACGCGCAAATTTGACCGCATCTCGACGAATGGAATGGCCCTGATCGTTGTTGGATTTTTGATGCAACTCTGGGCTGCATGGCCTTGAGGTGAACTATGAGGTTTGTCAGCAGCTCATGACCGGCACCCTGTTCATCGTTGCGGCGCCTTCGGGCGCGGGCAAGTCCAGTCTGGTCAACGCGTTGCTGGCCCGCGAGCCGGGCATGGCGCTGTCGATCTCGTACACCACACGACCGCCGCGCCCCGGCGAGAGCGAGGGCAGCCACTACCACTTTGTCGATCGCGGCGAGTTCGAGCGACTGCGTGCCGCCGGAGCGCTGCTCGAGCACGCCGAGGTGCACGGCAATCTTTACGGCACCTCGCGCGCGGCGGTCGAGCGCGAGCTTGCTGCCAGTCGCGACGTGCTGCTGGAGATCGACTGGCAGGGCGCACGGCAGATCCGCGCGGCCATGCCGGGTTGCGTCGGCATCTTCATCCTGCCGCCCTCGCGCGCCGAACTGGAGCGGCGCCTGCGCGCACGCGGCGCCGACAGCGACGCGGTGATCAAGCGCCGGCTGCTGAATTCGCATGAAGAGCTGCGCCGCGCCGGCGAGTTCGAGTACTGGATCGTCAACGACCGCTTCGAACGGGCGCTGGACGACCTGACCGCGATCGTGCGTGCCGTGCGTCAGCGCACACCGCTGCATTGGCCGCGCCCGCAGGCCCTGCTGGACGCGCTGCTGAAAGACGGCTGAACCCGGCTGCTTGGCGCGCTGCGGCGTGTCCTGTACCTTCGAGTTCATTTTTAGATGATGACACCCGCCTCCATGCCGACTGCCGTCGCCGATGCCCTGATCGAGGTCCGCGACCTGACCACGCTGCTCAGCGGCAAGGCCGTGTTCGACGGCCTCAGCCTCGATATTCCGCGCGGCAAGGTCACCGCCATCATGGGCCCCAGCGGCACCGGCAAGACCACGCTGCTGAAACACATCACCGGACAGATGCGCCCGGATCGAGGCACTTTGCGGGTCGATGGGCAGGATGTGCCGACTCTCGGGCGCGAGGCGCTGTACGCGCTGCGCGAGCGCATCGGCTATCTGTTCCAGAATTCGGCGCTGCTGACCGATTACGACGTGTTCGAGAACGTCGCCTTTCCGCTGCGCCAGCACGCGCGCCTGCCCGAGGTCCTGCTGCGCAACATCGTGCTGACCAAGTTGCAGGCGGTGGGCCTGCGCGGCGCGGCGCGGCTGATGCCCAGCGAGTTGTCCGGCGGCATGGCGCGGCGCGTGGCGCTGGCGCGCGCGATCGTGTTCGATCCGATGCTGATCCTCTACGACGAGCCTTTCGTCGGCCTCGACCCGATCGCACTCAACCAGGTGCTGCAGCTGATCCGCACCCTCAACCGCACGCTGGGCATCACCTCGATCCTGGTCGCGCATGAGTTCGCCGCCGTGCGCCAGGTCGCCGACGGGGTGCACCTGATCGCCAACGGCAAGTGCGTCGCCTCGGGCACGCCGGAGCAGCTCGCGCGTGGCGAATCGGACTGGACCCGGCAGTTCTTTGGCGGTGAGGCCGACGGTCCGGTGCCGTTTCAGTACCCGGCCGGAGACTATGCGGCTGCGCTGGGTTTCACGGGAGCGGCGGCATGAGCGCCGACATGAAGGCGAAGGCGCCGCGTGGCGGCATGCTGGTGGATGGACTGGTGCAGATCGGCGCCTGCGGCCTGTTCCTGCTCGGCATGCTCGGTGCGATTCCGCGCAGCCTGCGCTACCTGCGCGAGATCTCGCGCCAGATCTGGTTCGTCGGCGCGATGAGCCTGGTGATCATCATGATCAGCGGCCTGTTCGTCGGCATGGTGCTGGCGCTGCAGCTGTACTACACGCTGTCGATCTTCGGCGGCACCGCCGCGCTGGGCACGGTGGTGGCGCTGTCGCTGTACCGCGAGCTGGGCCCGGTAATCACCGCGCTGCTGTTCGCCGGCCGCGCCGGCACCGCGATGACCGCCGAGATCGGCCTGATGCGCGCCACCGACCAGCTGGCCGCGATGGAGATGATGGCGGTCGATCCGATCGCCTTCGTCGCCACGCCGCGCTTTCTCGCCGGCGTGGTCGCGATGCCGCTGCTGGCCAATGTCTTCAGCATGCTCGGCCTGCTCGGCGCACACTTGGTTGGCGTCACCTGGCTGGGCGTGGACAACGGCACGTTCTGGTCGAACATGACCTCCAACGTCGACGTCTGGAAGGACATCGCCAACGGCACCTGGAAGGCGCTGGCCTTCGGCATCGTGGTATCGCTGATCGCCGTATTCCAGGGTTACACCGCGCCGCCGACCAGCGAAGGCGTGGCTTATGCCACCACCCGCACGGTGGTGTTCTCGTCCATCGTCGTGCTGGCGCTGGACTTCGTGATGACCGCATTTCTGATGTGAGAGGGCCTCCGCCGTGAATCCACGCCGCTCCTTCGCCGCCGGCACCGGCCTGTTCATCCTGCTGGGCTTTGCCGCGCTGGCTTATCTGGCCACGCAGACCTCGTCGGTGGCCAACTTCAGTTCCGGGCCCACCTACGACGTGGTCGCCCAGTTCGACAACGTCGGTTCGCTGAAAGACCGCGCGCCGGTCAAGGTCGCCGGTGTGCGCGTCGGCTCGGTCAAGGCGATCCAGCTCGACAACCGCAGCATGGAGGCCAAGGTCACGCTGGCGATCGACACCCGCTACAACGACATCCCCGACGATTCCTTTGCCAAGATCATGACCAGCGGCCTGCTCGGCGACCAGTTCGTGGCGCTGTCGCCGGGCGGTTCGCCGAACGTGCTCAAGAACGGCAGCCGCATCATCAACACGCAGTCGGCGATGCAGCTGGAGGACCTGATCGGCAAGTTCCTGGTCGGCGGCTCGTCGCCGGCCAAGAGCAGCAGCGCAGGCGCCGCCGTCGGCGGCAAGAACGGTGGTTGAACCCATGCATCCCTCGATTGACGCGCGGTGATCGCTGCCGCGCAGGAGAACTCTAATGTTGCGCACGCTCGCATTTGCCTTTGCCGTTACCCTTGTTGCCGCGACCGCGACACCGGTTGCCGCGCAGACCGCCGCGCCTGCAGCAGCTGCCGCTGCACAGCAGAACCCGCAGCAGATTGTGCAGTCGATCGCCGACCAGCTCGGCCAGGCCATCGAGGGCCACCAGACCGAACTCAAGAACGATCGTCCCAAGCTGATCGCGACCATCAACCGCATCCTGCTGCCGCATTTCGACGTGCAGTATGCGTCGCTGCTGGTGCTCGGCCGTTACGCGCGCACCGCCACCCCGCTGCAGCGCGAACGGTTTTCCAAGGCGTTCTACAACTCGATCACCCAGCGTTATGCCGAGGGTCTCTTGAACTACACCCGCGGCCGCGTGCAGGTGCTTCCGGCGCGGGCCGGCGGCGACGCGCGCCGCCAGATCGTGCGCACCGAGGTGGTGTTGAATGACGGCAAGAAGATCGCCGTGGACTATGTGTTTCATCGCGCCCTGAACGGCCAGTGGCAGGCCTATGATGTGATCATCGAGGGCATTTCCTACATCGCCAATTTCCGCAGCCAGGTCGGCGAGGAAATCCGCCGCAGCAGCCTCGATGCCCTGATCACGCGCCTGGAATCGCAGGGTGGCAAGGCCATCGACACCCTCAACAAGCAGGGTGGCGCGGGGTGAGCGACAGCGCTTGCCAGCTGCAGCATTCGAGTGCCGATACCCTGGTGTTGACCGGCACGTTGGGGTTCGCCAACGCAGCGGCTTGCTTTGCGGAAGTCACCCGTGCGCTGCATGCGGATGCCATCGCCATCCTCGATCTCGGCGGGCTGGGTCGCGCTGATAGCGCGGCGCTGGCCTGCGTGCTGGCCTGGATCGCCGATCGCCGCGCCCACGGTCGCTCGCTGCAGGTCAGCGCATTGCCGGATGGCCTGCGCGCGCTGGCGCGCGTATGCGAGGTCGAGGACCTGCTGGACGCCGCGGCCCGCGGCTGACGCGCTTGCGGCCAGCCGCATCCGCGCAACATGCCCGGGCGTGAATCAGAAGGTGCTGGACGCCGCGGCGGGTGCCGGTGCGCTGCCTGCCGGAGCCGGTGCCGCCGAGCTGGCCGCGGATGCCGGGGCAGCGGTTGATGCTGCGGATGCCGGGGCGGTTGCGGGTGTCGCAGCCGCGGCATTGCCGCTCTTGCCCTGCTCGTAAGCCTGCTGCTGCCGCAGCAACTGATCAATGTCGCCGCTGGAGCTGTCGTTGAGGCCCTGGATCTGCTCGATCACCGCGGCCGGCGGGTTACCGTGATAGATCAGATAGGTACGCCGCTGCAGGTAGGCATCGCGGGTCATCAGGTAAGGATCATAGGCCGAGTTGAGGAAGCTCTCGGAGTCGATGAAGCTGGCGCGCAGCTGCACGTAATACAGCACGATCGGCAGATACTCGGCGTAGTACCGGAAGCTGTGCTCGCGCGCATACCAGGACATCGGATCGAGCAGATAGCCGTCCACCGGCCACGCCCACACATCGCGGACCGTGGTCGGGCCCAGCAGCGGCAGCACCATGTACGGGCCGTCGGGCACACCCCAGCGCGCCAGGGTCACGCCGAAGTCGGTCTTGTCCAGGGTCAGGCCGAGCTCGCTGGCGGGATCGAAAAAGCCAAGCAGACCGATCGTCGTGTTGATCGCGAAGCGCCCGGTGTTGCGCGCTGCTCCGTCCGGGCGCACCTGCAGCAGATCATTGACGATGCTAACCGGCAGCTCGATGTTGGAATAGAAATTGCCGATCAGTTTGCGCATCGTCGTGGTGGTGATCTTGCGGTAGCCCACCGCAACCGGCCGCACCACCGCCTTGTCGACCTTCTCGTTGAAGGCGAAGGTCTTGCGATTGAAGTGTTGCCACGGGTCCTCGGTCTTGGGCGGCTGGATGGCGCAGCCGGCCAGGCTGAGCAGGGTGACGGCGAGCGCGGTGCGGGCGAGCGGGCGCGGCATCTTGGGCATGGGGGTCCGGCAGGAATGCAATCAGGGGGCGGTGCATAATAAACTATCAAGTTCACCATTGTAGCGGGCGCGAATGAAATCGGCGTCACGCCCGCGCATTGCCAGCGCAGCCCCCGCGCCGGTACACTCATCGACCACTAAGTTTCTGTAACTAAAAGGTTTTGAAATGGCACGCATTACCGTAGAAGATTGCCTTGAAGTCGTCGACAACCGCTTCGAGCTGGTGCTGATGGCCACCAAGCGCGCACGCCAGCTGTCCAAGGGCGCCGAGCCGCGCGTCGATCCCCAGCACGACAAGCCGACCGTGGTGGCGTTGCGCGAAATCGGCGAGCGCCGCATCGATCAGGTGACGATCGACGAGATCGAGCGCATCGAGCGTGAGCGTGCCGAGCGCGAGGCGCTGGAATGGGCCGCTGCCGAAGTCGCTGCCGACGACGATCTGTCCAAGGGCGGGGACGACTGATGCCCTCCGACGGCCGCTGTCGGCGCAAGGAGGCCGCCTGAACCGGCGGCCGGGACGCACATGGAGGCGGCCGCGAATCTGACGCGCGCGGGCGCCGGTCCGGTTCCGGAGTATGTGCGCGCACTTGAAACCAAGCTCGCGCAGTACCTGCCCGCTGAACAGGTGCAGCGCGTGCGCGCGGCGTTCGTGCGCGGCGCCGAGGTGCACGCCGGACAGACCCGTCTCAGCGGCGAACCCTACATCACGCATCCGGTCGCGGTAGCGGGCCTGCTTGCCGATCAGCGCATGGACGCGGAAACGATCATCGCCGCGATCCTGCACGACACCCTCGAAGACACCGCCTTCGACCGGGTGGCGATGGAGGCCGAATTCGGCGCCGCCGTCGCCGAGCTGGTCGACGGCGTGACCAAGCTGGACAAGGTGCGCTTCGCCAGCCGCCAGGAAGCGACCGCCGAAAGTTTCCGCAAGATGCTGCTGGCGATGGCGCGCGATTTGCGCGTGATCCTGATCAAGCTCGCCGATCGCCTGCACAACATGCGCACGCTCGATGCCAAGGATCCCGACGCACGCCGGCGCATTGCTGTCGAGACGCTGGAGATCTATGCGCCGATCGCGCAACGACTGGGCATGAACCTGGTCAAGGCCGAACTGCAGGATCTCGGGTTTCGTGCGTTGTACCCCGATCGTCACCGCGTGATCGCGGCGCGCATCCATGCCGCGCTGGGCAACCGCCGTGAGGCGATGGGCAAGATCGAACGTGCGCTGGCCGAGCGCCTTGCTGCCGAGGGCATTCCGGCGCGGCTGGTCAGTCGCATCAAGGCGCCGTGGAGCGTGTACACCAAGATGCACGGCGAGCACAAGAGCTTCGCGCAGGTGATGGATGTATACGGCTTCCGCATCGTCACCGACAACGTGATGCAGTGCTATCAGGCGCTGGGCGCGGTGCACGCGTTGTACAAGCCGTTGGACGCACGCTTCAAGGATTTCATCGCCATTCCAAAGGCCAATGGCTACCAGTCGCTGCACACGGTGTTGTTCGGACCGTTCGGCGCGCCGATCGAGATCCAGATCCGGGCCGAGGACATGGACACCATCGCCGAGCGCGGCATTGCCGCGCACTGGGCCTACAAGACCGGCGCCGCTCCGGCCAACGGTGCGCAGGCGCGGGCACGCGAATGGATCGCCGGACTGGCTGACCGCGAGGCGGCGACGGCGTCGTCGCTGGAGTTCATCGAGAACGTCAAGGTTGACCTGTTCCCAGACGAGGTTTACCTGTTCACTCCGCGTGGCGACATCCTCGCCCTGCCGCGCAACGCCACCGCGCTCGACTTCGCCTACGCCGTGCATACCGATGTCGGCGACCATGCGGTTGCGGCGCGCGTCGACGGCGCGTTCGCGCCGCTGCGCACGCGGCTGTCCTCCGGGCAGGGTGTCGAGATCGTCACCGCGCCCTCGGCGCAGCCCAGCCCGCAATGGCTGGAGTTCGTGGTCAGCGGCAAGGCCCGCACCGCCATCCGCAATCACCTCAAGAAGCTGCAGCACGAGGACGCCGTCGATTTCGGCCACCGCATGCTTGACCGTGCGCTGTCGGCGCTTTCGATCAGCCTCGACACGGTACCGCCGGCAGTGCTGCAGCACTTCCTGGAGGAGAGCCGTTTCAAGCGGCTGGAGGAACTGCTGGCCGAGATCGCGCTGGGCAATCGCATGCCTGACCAAGTCGCGTTGCAACTGCTCGCTGCCGCCGGGCCCGCGGCTGCCCATGCCGCGCCCCATGCGCGCGAGAAGATCACCATCACCGGCACCGAACGCGGCGTGCTCAGCTTCGGCAACTGCTGCCACCCCGTGCCCGGCGACGCGATTTTCGGCTACCTCTCCACCGGCAAGGGCATCGTCGTACATCGGCTCGAGTGCCCGAATGCCGCCGAGTTGCGCAAGACGCCCGAGCGCTGCATCGAGATCGATTGGGACCGCCGCGTGCAGGGCGACTACAAGGTGCAGTTGCGCATCGAGGTGCTCAATCGTCCCGGCGTACTGGCCACCGTCGCCGCGGCGATCGCGGAAGCGGGTTCAAATATCGAGAACGTCGAATACAGCGAGCGCGACAGCGCCGCCGCGACCCTGCTGTTCACCATCGAGGTGAAGAACCGCAAGAACCTCGCCGACGTCATGCGCCGCGTGCGCCGCGCCATGGTGGTGCACGGCGTCTATCGCCATCCGGTCTGACGTTCCCCGCGCCGCGCGCCTTGCGTATGCTGGCGCTCCCGCCACCGGAGACTCCGTCATGGACCGCAGCATCATCGCGACCGATCGCGCTCCCGCCGCGATCGGCCCCTACTCGCAGGCCGTGCGCGCCGATCGCACGGTGTATCTCTCGGGGCAGATTGCGCTCGATCCGCTCAGTGGCGTGTTGGTGGCGGGCGATATCGGTGCGCAAGCGCGGCGCTGTTTCGACAATCTGGCGGCCGTGGCCGCGGCGGCTGGCGGCTCGCTGGCCGACGCCGTGCGCATCGGCATCTACCTCGTCGATCTGGGCCACTTCGCAGCGGTCAATGCGGTGATGGCCGAGTACTTTTCGTCACCGTATCCGGCGCGAGCGACGGTCGGCGTCGCGGCGCTGCCGCGCGGCGCGGCGGTCGAGATCGAGGCCGTTCTGGTGCTGGGCTGAGGCCCACTCGCGCATGAGCGCCGCATCGCGCGTCGCGCCCACCGCCGGTCCGGCGGCACAGCAGCCGCTGGCGACATTGCGCGGAGTCGGCCCGACGCTGGCCGCCGCGCTGGCGCAGCGCGGACTGGAGCGCGTGCAGGACCTGTGGTTCCATCTGCCGTTGCGTTACGAGGACCGCACCCGCATCACCGCGATTGCCGAGCTGCTGCCGGGGCAGCGCGCGCAGGTGGAGGGCACGGTGGAGGCGGTCGAGCGCGGCTTCCGCTTTCGTCCGCAACTGCGGGTGGCGCTGGATGACGGCTCCGGTGCCACTCTGCTGCTGCGTTTCATCCACTTCAGTCGCAGCCAGGCCGAGCAGTTCGCGCCGGGCCAGCGCCTGCGCTGCTATGGTGAAGTGCGCCACGGCGCCCACGGTCCGGAGATCGTGCATCCGCAGTATCGCCGCGTCGATGCCACTGCGGTAACGGTGCTGGACGAGCGCCTGACGCCGGTGTATCCGGCCACCGAGGCCATCGGCCCGCGTCGCCTTGCCGCAGTGGTGTCGCGTGCGCTCGACCGGCTGCCGGATGACGCCGAGCTGGAGCTGATCCCGGCCGCACTGCGTGCACCTCTGCACTTGATCCCGCTGCGCGCGGCGCTGCTCGAGGTACACCGCCCGTCCGCCGACGCCGACATCGAGGCGCTGCGGGCCGGCAGGCATCCGGCGCAGCGCCGGCTGGCGTTCGAGGAACTGCTGGCGCACCACATCGGTCTGCGCCGCCTGCGCCAGCATGTGCGCGCCCAGTCCGCGCCCGTGCTGACCGGCGATGGCGCGCTGTGCGCCGCGTTCGAGCGTGGCCTGGCGTTCGCACTGACCGCCGCACAGCGCCGTGTCAACGCCGAGATCACGCGCGATCTGGCCGCGCCGGTGCCGATGCTGCGACTGGTGCAGGGCGACGTCGGCAGCGGCAAGACGGTCGTCGCGGCGCAGGCCGCCCTGGTCGCGGTCGCGGCCGGCTGTCAGGTGGCGCTGATGGCGCCGACCGAACTGCTGGCCGAGCAGCATCTGCTCAACTTCCGCGCCTGGCTCGACCCGCTCGGCGTCGAGGTCGTCTGGCTGGCCGGCAAGGTGCAGGGGCGCGCGCGGCAGGCGGCACTGGCACGGGTCGCGGGCGGCGCCGCGGTGATCGTCGGCACCCACGCGCTGATGCAGGAAGGCGTGCGTTTCGCGCGGCTGGGGTTGGCGATCATTGACGAGCAGCATCGTTTCGGCGTGCACCAGCGTCTGGCGCTGAGCGAGAAAGGGCGCAGCGACGGCCGCGTGCCGCACCAGCTGGTGCTGACCGCGACGCCGATCCCGCGCACGCTGGCGATGACCGCCTGCGCCGATCTCGACGTATCGGTGATCGACGAGCTGCCACCCGGACGCAGTCCGGTGCGCACGGTGGCGATCGCCGACCGCCGGCGCGCGGAGGTGATCGAGCGCATCCGTGAGGCCTGCGCGGCCGGGCGCCAGGCGTACTGGGTCTGCACGCTGATCGAGGAGAGCGAACAGCTGGCCGCGCAGGCTGCCGAGGTGGCTTTCGCGGAGCTGACCGTTGCGCTGCCGGGCCTCGCCGTCGCCCTGGTGCATGGACGCATGAAGGCGGCCGAGAAGCAGGCGGTGATGCAGGCCTTCAAGGCCGGCACCATCGCGTTGCTGGTGGCGACGACCGTGATCGAGGTCGGCGTCGATGTGCCCAACGCCAGCCTGATGGTGATCGAGAACGCCGAGCGCCTGGGCCTGGCGCAGTTGCACCAGCTGCGCGGTCGCGTCGGCCGCGGCAGCGCCGCGTCCAGCTGTGTCCTGCTCTATCGCACGCCGCTGGCGGCGCTGGCGCGCGAACGGCTGGCTGTATTGCGCGCGACCAATGACGGCTTCCGCATCGCGGAAAAGGATCTCGAACTGCGCGGCCCCGGCGAGGTGCTGGGCACCCGCCAGACCGGCGACATGGCCTTTCGCGTCGCCGATCTGCTGCGCGATGCCGACCTGTTGCCGGCGGTGCGTCGTGTTGCCGATGTGTTGCTGGCCGAGCACGCCACCGCCGCCGATCGCCTGCAGGCGCGCTGGGTAGGCGGTACCGCGCGCTTTGCGCAGGCCTGAGCTGTTGACCACTTGCGCGGAGGGCGCACCGTGACGCCATGGCTGCTGATCGACACCGACCCCGGCGTGGATGACGCGCTGGCGATCCTGATGGCACACCGGCATGCCCGCATCGCCGGGCTCAGCATCGCCGCCGGCAATGTCGGCCTCGGCCATACGGTGGCCAATGCGCTCAAGCTCTGCGATGTCCTCGGCGCCGACATTCCGGTGTTTCCCGGCTGCCCGCTGCCGCTGGTGCGCGCGGCGGCCGATGCCGCCCATGTCCACGGCGCTGACGGCTTCGGCGACACCGGCTATCTGCCGTCGCGCCGCGCCGCCGCCGGCGAGCATGCCGCGCTGGCGACCCTGCGCCTCAGCCGCGAGCACGCCGGGACACTGACGCTGGTGGCGCTGGCACCGCTGACCAACCTGGCGCTGGCGCTGCGGCTTGATCCGACGCTGCCACAACGCGTGCCGCGTCTGGTGGTGATGGGCGGCGCGGTCAGCGGGCGTGGCAACACCTCGGTGGCGGCGGAGTTCAACGTCGGCTTCGATCCCGAGGCGGCGGCAATCGTCTTTGGCGCGTGGCCGCGGTTCGAGCTTGTCGACTGGGAGTTGACCGTGCGCCACGCTCTCGATTTCGCGCGCTGCGAAGCCTGGCTGGCGACGGACGACCCGCGCGCGCACTTCTACGCGGCGATTTCGCGCAAGGTGCGCGGGTTGAGCCGCGAACGCGGCCGCCCGGGCTTGATCGCGGCCGATGCGCTGGCGATGGCGGTGGCGCTCGAGCCGGGTCTGGTGACCGCCGCCGAGGAGCGTCATGTGGCGGTGGAACTGGACGGCATGCTGGCCCGTGGCGCCACCGTGGTGGACTGGGACCGGCGCGGCGTCGGCAGTACCAATGCGCGCATCATCATGGCCGTGGATCAGGCGCGCTTCGAGGCGCTGGTCGCGAGTGCATTGGGCGCCACGGCATGAGCCAATTGCCCGCTGTCGCGGCCCCGGGCTACAATGCCGATCTTTTCCCGGTCTTGCAGAGCCCGCTATGAAGTCCGATGCCCATCCGCAGTATCAGCAGGTCGTGTTCCATGACATGACCGCCAATTTCGCCTTCCTCACCCGCTCGACCATGACCAGCAAGGAAAAGGTCAAGTGGGAAGACGGCAACGAGTATCCGCTGATCAAGGTGGAAATCTCCAGCGCCTCGCATCCGTTCTACACCGGCCAGCACAAGATCGTCGATTCGGCCGGTCGCGTGGACAAGTTCCGCCGCCGCTACGCCGGCGCCAAGAAGTAACTGCCGCGGGGCGCGATGCCCCGCGCCGACACTGCGTGGCCGCACGCGTGCGGCTGCCGCGCGCCGCGTCCGCCTGTTGCCGCTGTGCCATAATCCCGGCTTTCCGAACGCAGGTTTGAAACCGACGTTCCATGCGCCGCTCGCCGCGGCCCGCGCATGCTGACTGTCCCCACCCGGCGCCGCCGCGCCCCACCGGATCCGGCGCCTGCAGCAAGGAGTCCGCCGTGTCCGAAGCAAGCTACAAACTGACCGACGAGGCCCGTCAGGCGAGCGTCGATCTGCCGGCGGTGCGCGGCACGGTCGGTCCCGCCGCGCTCGACATCGGCAAGCTCTACCGCGAGACCGGCTGCTTCACCTACGACCCCGGCTTCATGTCCACCGCCAGTTGCCGCAGCGCGATTACCTACATCGACGGTGATGCCGGCGTGCTGATGTACCGCGGCTACCCGATCGAGCAGCTGGCGGCCAACTCGAACTTCCTCGAGGTCGCCTACCTGCTGCTGAACGCCGAGCTGCCGACAGCTGCCGAGTTTTCGGCGTTCGAGCACGAGGTCACGCATCACACGATGATGCACGAGTCGCTGCGCTTCTTCCTGCGCGGTTTTCACCACGACGCGCACCCGATGGCGATGCTGTGCGCGGCGATCGCCTCGCTGTCGGCGTTCTATCACGACAAGATCGACATCAACGATCCCGCGCACCGCAAGCTGGCGGCGATCCGCCTGATCGCCAAGCTGCCGACCATCGCCGCCGCCTGCTATCGCTACTCGATCGGCTGGCCGATGCGCTATCCGCGCAACAACCTCGATTACTGCACGCGCTTCCTGCACATGATGTTCGAGGTACCCAGCGAGCCGCTCGACCTGAGCCCGGTGGCGGCAAAGGCGCTGGACCTGCTTTTCATTCTGCATGCTGACCATGAGCAGAACGCATCTACATCGACGGTGCGGCTGGTCGGTTCCACCGGCGCCAACCCCTACGCCAGCGTTGCCGCCGGTATCGCCGCGCTATGGGGGCCGGCACACGGCGGCGCCAACGAGGCGGTGCTGAAGATGCTGGCCGAGATCGGTGATGTTAAGAGCGTGGGCAAGGCGATCGATCGCGCCAAGGACAAGAACTCCGGCTTTCGCCTGATGGGCTTTGGCCATCGCGTCTACAAGAACTTCGACCCGCGCGCCAAGATCATCCGCACGATGTGCTATCGCGTGCTCGACGAGCTGGGCGTCTCCGACCCGATGCTCGACGTGGCGATGAAGCTCGAAGAGGCCGCGCTCAAGGACGACTACTTCATCGAGCGCAAGTTGTATCCGAACGTCGATTTCTACTCCGGCATCATCTACAAGGCGCTGAAGATTCCGACCGAGATGTTCACGGTGATGTTCGCCATCGCCCGCACCGCCGGCTGGATCTCGCACTGGATCGAGCAACAGGAAACCCCCGACACCAAGATCGGCCGGCCGCGCCAGGTCTATATCGGCGCCGTTCCGCGCGATTACCGGCCGCTCAAGGCGCGCTGAATCGGCGGCACGCCCGCGGTCAGTCGGCGAAGCCCCGCCAGCCCGGGGCTTGTTGTTTCCGTGTCGGGGATCGCCATGGCACGCGCTGCCGATGCGGTGTGGTGTCTGTGTTGCGCCGGCCTGGCGGTCAATCAGCGCACGGCGTCTCGCGAAGGCTCGGTGCTGTCGGCGCTTTCCTGCAGCAGCACATCCAGCGCGGCCAGCGATGCACGCGGCTGCGCGCGGCCGTCGATGCGGTCCAGCGGCGCTTGGCGCAGCGCATCCAGCGGCAGCACGGTCAGGTCGAAGCCCAGGTTGTCGGCGCTGAACAGCAGCACGGGCGCCAGCAGTTCGCGTTCGCGGTCGAGTCGGATGCGGCGGGACCGCGTTTCGACGGCTATCCCGCGTTCGCCGAGAAACAGGGTGAGGGCGTCGGGGTCGTCGCTGAAGACATGCAGGCAGACGGCCGAATGCGCGTCGGCGGTGCCCTCAAGCACGGCGCCGACCAGACGCGGCTCGAAGCGGGCCAGGAACCTCATCGCTGCGCGCGCGCCCTCGCGACGTGCACGCAGGGCCTGGGGTTGCGAGGCAACCTGGAACAAACGCTGGTGCTCGCGCAGGGCATCCTCGATCTCGCTGTTGCGCGGCAGCGCCTGCTCGTCCCAGACGCCGAGGCGGTCTGCGGCGCGACGCTTGGCATGACCGTAATCGCGGATACCATGCTCGCTGATCAGGCGCGCGGCTTCCAGCGCGACGCGGCGCCGCAACTGCTGGCGGTCGTTACCCTGTTGCCGGGAGGAATGTCTGCCGCGCGCCATCAGAATACGTCGTAGGCCTTCTTGTCCTGCTTCGGCAGGATCGGCGACTGCGCCTTGAGACGGTCGTAGTCTTCGACGCGGAAGATTTCCGGCATCGCCAGTGGGTCGTTGGGCGCTGCGGGCAGTCCGGTCTCGCGGTTGATCAACGCGGTGATGATGCCCGGCGGCATCGGCAGCGGTGCCGACGGCTGGCCCTGCAGCGCGTCGCCCATCACCTGCATCCAGATCGGCAGCGCCGTGCGCGCACCGAACTCGTCGTGGCCCAGCGAACCGTAGTCATCGAAACCCACCCACACGGTGGTGACGATGTCGGTGTTGAATCCGGAGAACCAGCCGTCGCGGAAATCGTTGGTGCTGCCGGTCTTGCCGGACAGGTCACTGCGTCCCAGCGCCATCGCCGCCGCGCCGGTGCCATGGCGGATCACGCTCTGCATCAGTGACGCGATCAGATAGTCGTTGCGCGGGCCGATCACGCGCGGCGCCAGCCGCAGCGGAACCGGGCCCTGCAGCGGTGCGGGCTGACTGAGACCGTTGTCGAGTGCGGGCGCCGTGGCCACGCTGGCGACCGTTGTCGGGGTGCGTGCGCCGCCGGCCTGGGCGTCCGCCAGCAGACGTTGCGGACAGTCGCGGCAGGCGCGCGGCGGATTGGCGATGTACACCGGCTTGCCGTTGCGGTCGTCGATCTCGCTGACGAAATAGGGGTTCACCAGAAAGCCGCCGTTGGCAAACGCGGCGTAGCCGCGCGCCATCTCCATCGGCGAGACCGATGCCGTGCCCAGTGCCAGCGAGAGGTTTTCGGGAATGGCGTCGGGGCGAAAGCCGAAGCGCGTCACGTATTGCCTTGCGTACGGCACCCCGATGGCGTCCACCAGGCGGATGGTCACCAGGTTCTTCGACTGCGCCAGCGCTTCGCGCAGGCGCATCGGACCCTCGAACTTGTCGTCGTCGTTGGCCGGCGTCCATTCGCCGTTCTTGGCCGAGGGGTCGGCGAACACCAGCGGTGCGTCGTTGACGATCGAGGCCGGCGTGAAGCCGCGCTGGAAGGCGGCGGAATACAGGAACGGCTTGAAGCTGGAGCCCGGCTGCCGCGCGATCTGGGTGGCGCGGTTGAACTTGCTCTGGGTGTAGCTGAAGCCACCGACCAGGGCTTCGACCGCACCGTCGTCCGGGCGCAGCGTCACCAGCGCGGCCTGCGCCTTGGGCAGTTGCGCCAGCTGCCAGTGACCATCGGCATCCAGCGCCACGCGCACGACGTCGCCGCGCTTGAGCACCTGATCCACGCGCTTGGGTGCCGGGCCCATGTGGCTGTCGTTGATGTAGGGGCGTGCCCAGGCGACCGCCGCAAGGTCAAGGTCCACGGTCTGGCCGTCGGCCATGAAGACATGCGCGCGTGCGCTGTCGCTCTCGCTGACGATGCCGGGAACCAGGCCAGCGACCGGATACAGGGCCGCCAGTGCCCGGCTGCGCGCCTGCGGCCCGCTGCCGGGCGGCAGTTCGACGTGCGCCTCGGGACCGCGCCAGCCGTGGCGATGGTCGTAGGCCAGCAGCTCGGAACGCACGGCGTTGTTGGCGTCGTTCTGGATGCTGCTGACGATCGTGGTCCTGACCACGTAGCCATCGGTCAGCGCGCGATTGCCGAGCTGGGCGATCGCCGCCAGCCGCGCCATCTCGGCCACATACGGCGCCTCGACCTGGACTGGCGGCTCGTGTGGGAAGGCATCGTCCGGTTCATGGACGGCCTGCTCATACTGTGCCTTGCTGATGAAGCCGACCTCGAGCATGCGACCCAGCACGTAATTGCGTCGTTCGACCGCCTTGGGACGGTTGGTGACCGGGTTGCCGGTCGACGGGAACTTGGGCAGCGACGCCAGCATCGCGCACTGGGCGATGCTCAGCTGGTCGAGCGTCTTGCCGTAGTAGTACTCGGCGGCCGCGGCCACGCCGTAGGCACGATGGCCGAGGAAGATCTTGTTGAGGTAGAGGTCGAGGATCTCGTCCTTGGTCAGCTCGTGCTCGATGCGAAAGGCCAGGAACCATTCCATCAGCTTGCGCGTATAGCTCTTCTCGGGACTGAGGAAGAAGTTGCGTGCCACCTGCTGGGTGATGGTGCTGCCGCCCTGGACCTTTTCGCCGCCGCTGATCACTACGTGCAGTGCGGCGCGCAGGGTGCCCCAGATGTCGACGCCGGGGTGGTGGTAGAAGTCGGCGTCCTCGGCGGCCAGAAAAGCGTCCTTGACGTGTGCGGGCACCTGCTGGATCGTCACCGGAATGCGCCGGGTTTCGCCGAAGGTGGCGATCAGCTTGCCGTCGGCGCTGAGCACGCGCAGCGGCACCTGCATCTCGACGTCCTTCAGTATGGCCACCGAGGGCAGGCGCGGGGCGAGGACCCAGTAAGCGATGCCGAGCGCAGCCGTGCCGAGCACGGCGCCGAGCACGGTGAGCAGCAGCGCGTAGCGCAGCAAACGCTTGAGTATCGGCATGGCCGCGGGGAGTGTGATCGCTGTCTAGGCAGGCGGCGGGAAGGGCGGAGTATAGATGCGCAATGGGCGGCTCGAAAGCGCGCCGCCGCTCACGGATTGCGGCTGTCGAAATGAAAACATTTGAAAATCAGCCGGTTGTGGGGTAGAAACCGGGACGTTGCCAATCCGTTAACTTTACGATCTAATGTAGTTGCGCATCTTTCGCTCGTAACCGCGCGTGGCAAGGGGGAAAACGTGGGCCTGTTCACTCCCAAATCGGCACCGCTGGTCGGAGTCGACATCAGTTCGACTGCGGTCAAGGTGCTGCAGCTGAGCCAGGCGGGGACGCGTTACCGCGTCGAGCACTACGCGGTCGAGCCGCTGCCGCCCAATGCCGTGGTCGAGAAAGGCATCGTCGAGGTCGAGGCCGTCGGCGAGGCGATCCGGCGCGCGCTCGCGCGTTCCGGCGCCAGGACCCGCTTCGCCGCTGCGGCGGTCGCGGGGTCGGCGGTGATCACCAAGGTGATCCCGATGCCGGCCGAGCTGTCGGATGAGGATCTGGAAAGTCAGATCCAGGCCGAGGCCAATCAGTACATTCCGTATCCGATCGAGGAGGTCAGCCTCGATTTCGAGGTGATCGGCCCGATCCGCGACAACCCCGAGATGGTCAACGTGCTGCTGGCCGCCTCACGCACCGAAAACGTCGACATGCGCATCGCCGCGCTTGATCTGGGCGGCCTCACCGCACGGGTCGTGGACGTCGAGGCGTTCGCGATGGAAAACGCCTTCGGTCTGATCGCCGACCAGCTTTCGGTCAGCCGTGACGCGCTGGTGGCAATGGTCGATGTCGGCGCCACCATGACCACCCTGATCGTGCTGAAAAACCAGCGCACGATCTATTCGCGCGAGCAGGTTTTCGGCGGCAAGCAGTTGACCGACGAGGTCATGCGCCGTTACGGCCTGACCTACGAGGAGGCCGGTCTGGCCAAGCGCCAGGGCGGTCTGCCGGAGTCCTACGAGATCGAGGTGCTGGAGCCGTTCAAGGAGGCGATGGTCCAGCAGATCAGTCGTCTGCTGCAGTTTTTCTATGCCGGCAGCGAGTTCAACAAGGTTGATCAGGTGGTGCTCGCCGGCGGTTGCGCCTCGATTGCCGGCGTCAGCGAGATGGTCGAGGAGCAGCTCGGCGTGCCCTGTTGCGTGGCCAACCCGCTCGCCAACATGGCGCTGGCGCCGAAGGTGCAGGCGCAGGCGCTGGCCCAGGACGCCCCGGCGCTGATGATCGCCTGCGGGCTCGCGCTCAGGAGCTTCGACTGATGGCGAAGATCAACCTCCTACCCTGGCGTGCCGAACGCCGCAAGCAGCGCGAGCGCGAGTTCTTCGTCCAGCTGGGCGTCTCCGCCGCCGTCGCCATCGTCGTGCTGATGCTGGCGGTGTCGTGGATGGGGCTGCGCGTCGACAACCAGAACGAGCGCAATGCCTACCTGCAGGGCGAGATCAAGCAGGTCGACGTCAAGATTGCCGAGATCAAGGACCTCGAGAAGACCCGGGCGCGGCTGCTGGCGCGCAAGGAGATCATCGAGCAGCTGCAGGCCAACCGTTCGCAGATGGTGCATCTGTTCGACGAGCTTGTGAAGCGCACCCCCACCAGCGTGCGACTGACGGCGATGAAGCAGACCGGCAGCAAGCTGGTGCTGGACGGTGTCGCTCAGTCCAATGCCAGTGTCGCCACCTACATGCGCAACATCGAGGCCTCGCCATGGCTGGGCCCGGCCGACCTGACCAAGACCGAAAAGGAAAAGGGCAACAGCAGCGTCATGCCCTACGTGTTCGGCCTTGACGTCACCCTGTCCAAACCCAAGGCCAAGGATGACGGCAGCGCCGCCGCCGAGATGGCGGCGCCGGTGAAGGGAGGGGCCAAGCCGTGAGCTTTCTCGACGACTTCCGCAATCTCGATCGCAACAACATCGGCGGCTGGCCCAACTCGGCCAAGCGGACCTTCACCGTGCTGGTGTTCGTGCTGATCCTGTTCTTCGGCTGGTGGTTCAAGATCAGCGACCAGCAGGACCAACTCGGCAGTCTGCGGCAGAAGGAAACCCAACTCAGGCAGGAGTTCGTGCAAAAGCAGGCCAAGGCGGTCAACCTCGACGCGCTCAAGCTGCAGCTCAGCGAGATGCAGGACATGCTGCGACAGATGCTGCGGCAGCTGCCGAGCAAGACCGAGATGCCCGAGTTGCTGGTGGACGTCTCGCAGACGGCGCTCTCGGCCGGCCTCGAGACCGACCTGTTCCAGCCCGGTCCGGAGACGGTCAAGGAGTTCTACGCCGAGAAGCCCATCCAGCTGCGCATGATCGGTACCTACAACCAGTTCGGCACCTTCATCAGCGGCGTGGCCTCGTTGCCGCGGGTGGTGATCCTGACCATGCACGACGTTTCCCTGCGCCCGGTGCAGGGGCAGGTCAAGGGCAAGCCGGTCAGCGGGCTGCTGGTGCTCGAAGGCACTGTCAAGACCTATCGCTATCTGGACGAGGACGAGACCCGGGCCGCCGACAAGGCTGCCGCGCAGGGTTCGCCGACCAAGGGAGGGAAGTGAGCATGAAGCTTGCACTCGCCCGTATCCTGCTCGCTGCCGGCCTGTTGTCCACGTTGGGCGGCTGCACCCGCGGCATGAGCGATCTGCGCGAATGGGTCGCGCAGCAGAAAGCGATGAAGGGCGCTCCGCTGCAGCCGTTGCCGGTGGTCAAGACCTTTGAAAGCTTCACTTACAGCGACCAGGGCCAGCGCGACCCGTTCAGCCCCAGCCCGCTTGAACTCAACGGTTACGGCGGCAACGGCAACGGTCCGCGTCCGGACGCCAACCGGCCCAAGCAGCCGCTGGAGGCGTTTCCGCTGGATTCGTTGAAGATGGTCGGCACCATCGGTACCGGCGCCAATATCGAGGCCCTGATCAAGGACCCGACCGGCGTGATTCACCGTGTTCACCGCAACAACTACCTCGGCCAGAATGACGGACATGTCACCGACATCACGCTGGACCATGTCGATCTGACCGAGCTGATTCCGAACGGCAATGGCGGCTGGATGGAGCGCCAGGCCACCATCGCGCTGAGCGGCCAATAGGACCCTGTGGGGGGATGTACATGACGACGAAAGCCACTCGTGACCCGGCCCGCGTCGCACGCCAGTCCGGTGCGTTGCGTCGCGTGATGCTGGCCATGGTCCTGCTCGCGGGCGCGGGGCTCGCATGCGGCGCGCGCGCCGAAAGCGTGCTCAAGGACATCAGCTACCAGGCCATGCCCGGCGGCAGGATCGATCTGACGCTGAAGTTCAGCGGCGGCGTGCCCACGCCGAAGATCTTCACCACCGACAATCCACCGCGCATCGCGGTCGATCTGGCTGACACCCAGGTGGGCCTGAGCAAGCGGCGGGTGGAAATCGGCACCGGCTCCACCTCCAGCGTCACCGCGGTCTCGGCCGGCGGCCGCACTCGCGTGGTGGTCGATCTGTTCCACAGCTCCAGCTACACCACGCGCGTCGAGGGTGACAGCCTGGTGATGAGCATCGCCAACGGCATGAACGGCGCGGCGGCGGCCGGCGACGCGGCCTACAGAGATCCGAGCAAAATGCTCGCCAGTGCCACGGCCACTGTCGGCAACATCGACTTCCGCCGCGGCAGCAACGGTTCCGGTGAGGTGGTGGTCAGTTTTGAAGGCAACGGTGCCAGCGCCGACATGCATCGCGAAGGCGATCGCGTGATCGTCGACTTCAGCAATGTCAAGTTGCCGGAAAAGCTGGCCCAGCGCCTCGACGTCAATGATTTCGCCACGCCGGTCAGCGTGGTCGTCACCCGGCCGCGGCCCAATGGCGCGCGCATGGAGATTGCCACCCACGGCGTGATCGAGCCTTCGGCCTACCAGACCGGCAACCAGTATGTGGTCGAGATCGCGCCGAAGAAGCCTGAAGCGCAGCAAGGCGTGCTGGGCAAAGTCGAGGAGCCCAAGTTCTCCGGCAGTCGCGTCACCTTCAACTTCCAGGACATCCCGACGCGATCGGTGCTGCAGTTGCTGGCCGATGTCTCCAACCTCAACATCGTCGCCTCCGACTCGGTCGGCGGCAGCGTGACCCTGCGTCTCGTCAACGTGCCCTGGGATCAGGCTCTGGCGGTGGTCCTGCGTGCCAAGAATCTCGATATGCGCAAGACCGGCAACGTGATCTGGGTCGCACCACAGACCGAGATCGCGCAATACGAGCAGAATCTCGCCAATGCGCGCATGCAGGCCGAACAGGCGCAGCCGCTGGTCACCGACTACATCCCGATCAGTTACGGCAAGGCCGCCGACATCGCCAAGCTGCTGACCCAGAAGAGCCTGCAGAGCAACTCGGCGGGCGCGGGTGGTGCCACCGGCAACCGCGGCTTCCTGTCTGCGCGCGGCAGCGTGTCCTACGACGACCGCACCAACACTCTGCTGGTCAGCGACATCCCGGAGAAGATCCGCGAGATCCGCGCGCTGGTCGCGGTGCTGGACAAGCCGGTGCAGCAGGTCCTGATCGAGTCGCGCATCGTGATCGCCACCGACAGCTTCGCGCGCGATCTCGGCGCCAAGTTCGGCGTGACCGGCTTCAGGACCCAGCCCAGCGGTCAGATCATCAGTACGGGCGCCACGCTCAATGACACGTCGAGCCTGAGCCAGAGCATCGCCGCGCAGCAGACGGTGATCAACCAGAACAGTCTCAACAACGCCTATGCCGCGCAGCAGGGCACGGTTCCGGTGCAGCCGACGCTGCCGCCGGCGATCACCTTCCCGGGTGGCCTCAACGTCAATCTGCCGGCTGCACCCTATGCGGGCAGCTTCGGTCTGGCGATCCTGGGCTCGAACTACCTGCTCGATCTCGAGCTGTCGGCGATGCAGACCGAGGGCCGCGGCGAGGTGATCTCCAGCCCGCGCGTGATCACCGCCAACCAGCAGGAGGCCGTGATCAAGCAGGGTCAGGAGATCGGCTACGTCACCTTCCAGAACACCGGTGGGGGTGCCGGCGCCGGCACCGCGACCGTGCAGTTCAAGGATGCCGTGCTGCAGCTCAAGGTCACGCCGACCATCACCGCCGACAACCGCGTCTATCTGCAGATCAACGTCAAGAAGGACGCGCTGGCCGGCTTCGTCAACAACCCGGGTGGCGGCCAGGTGCCGCAGATCGACACCCGTGAGATCAACACCTCGGTGCTGGTGAACAACGGCCAGACCGTGGTGCTGGGCGGCATCTACGAGGTCAGCAAGCAGGAAAACCTGACCAAGGTGCCGGGGCTCGGCGACATCCCCGGCTTGGGTGTGCTGTTCCGCAACAAGCAGCGCACCAATACCAAGGCCGAACTGCTGATCTTCGTTACGCCGAAGATCCTCAGCGAAGACATGAAGTAGACCGTTACGCGGTGGTATGGCCGGGGGCGGCTGCGGCCGCCCTCGGCGTTTCCGCGGCAGGCTGCCCGCCGGCGCGGTCCCGCGGCAGCTCGATCGACGGCGCTTGCGGTCATGGCGGCGGACACCGACTATGGCGCCCATGCCCGGCAGCTACGACCACGATTTCGGCTTTCTGATCAGCGACGTCGCGCGTCTGGTACGCAAGCATTTCGACCGCCGCGCCGCCTGTCACGGGCTGACCCGCGTGCAGTGGCGCGCGCTGCGCCGGCTGTTCCGCAGCGAGGGCATCACCCAGGCCGCGCTGGCCGAACAGCTGGAGATCGAACCGATCGCGGTCGGTCGCGTGCTCGACCGCCTGCAGGTCGCGGGTTTCATAGAGCGCCGCGCCGACCCCGCCGATCGCCGCGTCTGGCGCCTGCATCTGACCGATCGTGCCCGCGAGGTGGCTGTCGACATGGAGCGCATCGGCTACGAGGCGCGGCGCGATATCGCGCAAGGCATACCGGCGAGCGAGCTGGCGGCGATGATCGCGCTGCTCGAGCGAATCAAGGAGCGTCTGCAGACGCTGGACCAGGACGGTGACAATGACTCCGCCATGCCCTGATTCGATACGCGGCGTCGCGCGCCAGCCGGCATCCGCATGCGCTCGCTGAAGCCGGGGGCCGGCCGTGGCCCCGCGCGCCGCGAGGCCGGTTCCGCGCCGGTCGCCGCTGCGCGGACTGAAGAGGCACGCCTGCATGGCCTCAACGCCTGCCTGGCGGCGTTTGCGCGACGACCACAGGATCTGCGCAAGGCGTGGCTGCTGGAATCGCGACTGCTGGCGTTCAAGCCGCTGCTGGCCTGGTGCGTGCGCCAGCGCATCGGCTACCGCGTGGTCGATGCCGATGAGCTGGCGCGCGTCAGTGGCAGCGCGCATCACGAGGGCGTCTGTCTGGCGATGTCGCCCTTGCGCGGGCAGACGCTGGCGGCCGGCATCGCCGGGCTGGCGCCCGGCCCTGCGCTGCTGGCGGTACTCGAAGGTGTGGGCAATCCGCACAATCTCGGTGCGCTGCTGCGCAGCGGCGCACACTTCGGTCTGGCCGGCGTGGTGCTGGGCGCGAATGATCCGTTGACGCTGTCGGGTGCCGCCGTGCGCGTCGCCGAGGGCGGTGCCGAAGCGGTGCCGTTGCTGCGCGCCCGATCGGGCGAGGATATCGTGGCCGCACTGCGCGCCGCCGGATTCGCGCTGGCGGCGACGCTGCCGCGTGCCGGCAGCTCGCTGTTTTCCGCCGCCTTGCCCGCGCGCACCGCGCTGGTGTTCGGTGCCGAGGGCAGCGGCCTGAGCACGATGCTGGTCGCGGCGGCGGATCTGCGCCTGACCATTCCCGGCAGCGGTGCGGTCGAAAGCCTTAACATCGCTTCCAGCGCTGCGGTCTGCTTTGCCGAATGGCGCCGCCAGCATCCGCTGCCACCCGCCTGAGCGCGGGCTATTTCTTCAACAGATCGCGGATCTCGGTCAGCAGTGCGACCTCGGCGGGCGGCGCGGCGGGCGCTGCTTCCTGCTTCTTCACCAGCCGGTTCATCAGCTTGATCACCAGAAAGATCGCGAACGCCACGATCACGAACTGGATGAGGGTGTTGAGAAAGCCGCCGATGCCGATCGCGACCTCGCCCTTGCCGTTGACCGCATTCCTGAGCACCCACTTCCAGGCCGAAAAATCCACGCCGCCGATGATCAGGCCGATCGGCGGCATGATCACCTGATCGACCAGCGCGGTGACGATCTTGCCGAAGGCGGCGCCGATCACCACGCCCACGGCCAGATCCATGACGTTGCCGCGCATGGCGAACTGCTTGAACTCGCCGAACAGACTCATGCCCCGCTCCCCGTCGCGCCGCCCCGATACGGCGACCGGACTTTAGCGCAGCCTC
>DATLSL010000050.1:0-4513 GCA_035534135.1 Rhodanobacteraceae bacterium
CGCTTCATCTTGAGATGCACGCCCCCGCCACGATACTGGGAGGATCGCCGGCAGGCGCCGCCGACCCACCGTTTCGGAGTTCCCGATGCCGATCTACGCCTTTCACTGCGAATCCTGCGGCCATCAGTTCGATCGCCTGCAGCGATTGGCGGACGCCGATCCGCAGGTCTGCCCGGCCTGCGGTGCGGCCGCGGTCAAGCGCAGCGTCACCGCCCCCGCCTTCCGCCTCGCGGGCAGCGGCTGGTATGAAACCGACTTCAAGAAGGACGGCCAACGCAATATCGTCCACAAGGACGAGCCGGCCGCAGCGGCGCCGGCGGCACCGGCAACACCGGCGGCAGCGGCCAAGGCCGAGGACGCCAAGCCGGCGGCCAAACCGGCCCAGGCCAACGGCAGCGGCGGCGACTGATCCCATGGCTCCGGCGTTGCCGCACTGCGGCATGCGGCTTAGCATGGCGGGCTGATCCGGCGCCGTCCGGGCTTGGAGTCCTGCATGCGCACCCACTACTGCGGCCTCGTTGATGAGGCCCTGATCGACCGCCCGGTGTCGCTGTGCGGCTGGGTCGATACCCGCCGCGACCACGGCGGCGTGGTGTTTCTCGATCTGCGCGATCACGAGGGCATCGTGCAGATCGTGGTCGATCCCGACAACGCCGAGGCCTATGCCGCGCTGGCCGGCGTCGGCTACGAATGGTGTCTGCGCGTCGAGGGCACGGTGCGCCGGCGCGTCAGCGTCAACGAGCGCATGCGCAGCGGCCGGATCGAGGTGGCGGCCGCGCGCATCGAGGTGCTCAACGCCGCGCGCGATCTGCCGTTTGCGCTGCATGAAAATCCCAGCGAGGAGACGCGGCTGACCTACCGCTACCTCGATCTGCGGCGTCCGCAGATGCAGCGCATGCTGCGCACCCGCACGCGTCTGGTGCAGGCGTTGCGCCGGCATCTGGATGCGGCCGGCTTCCAGGACATCGAGACGCCGATCCTGACCAAGGCCACACCCGAAGGCGCGCGCGATTACCTGGTGCCCTCGCGCGTGCACGCCGGTCAGTTCTTCGCCCTGCCGCAGTCGCCGCAGCTGTTCAAGCAGCTGCTGATGATGGCCGGCTTCGATCGCTACTACCAGATCGCGCGCTGCTTCCGCGACGAGGATCTGCGCTCGGACCGCCAGCCCGAGTTCACCCAGCTCGACATGGAGTTCGCCTTCGTCGGCGAACGCGAGGTGCAGGACTTCGTCGAGACCCTGATCCGCGCCGTGCTGCACGAAGTCGCCGGCATCGAGCTGGCCGATCCGTTCCCGCGCATGACCTGGGCCGAGGCGATGCGCCGCTACGGCTCCGACAAGCCCGACCTGCGCATCGCGCTGGAACTGGTCGATATCGCCGACGCGGTGCGCAATGCCGAGTTCAAGGTATTCGCCGATCCCGCCAACGATCCCGCCGGCCGCGTGGCAGCGTTGCGCGTACCCGGCGCTGCCGCGCTGACCCGCCGCGAGCTCGACCTGCTGGGCGAATACGCCGGCAAGTTCGGCGCCCGGGGCCTGGCGTGGATGAAGGTGGAAGCGCTGGCCCGGGGGCGCGAAGGCGTGACCTCGCCGGTGGCCAAGTTCCTCGACGACGCCGCGCTCAGCCAGATCCTCGACCGGACCGGCGCCGCCGACGGCGATCTGCTGCTGTTCGGCGCGGGGCCATGGAAAACCGTCAGCGATTTCATGGGCGCGTTGCGGCTCAAGCTGGGCAAGGATCGCGGTCGGGTCGAAAACGCCTGGCGGCCGCTGTGGGTCACCGATTTCCCGATGTTCGAGCACGACGCCGAGGCGGGCCGTTACGTCGCCCTGCATCATCCGTTCACCGCGCCCAAGGTCGATGACGTGGCCGCGCTGCGCGCCGATCCGGCCAACGCCGTCAGCCGCGGCTACGACATGGTGCTCAACGGCAACGAGATCGGCGGCGGCTCGATCCGCATCCATCGCCCGGACCTGCAGAGCGCGGTGTTCGACCTGCTCGGCATCGACGCCGCCGAGGCTGAGGCCAAGTTCGGCTTTCTGCTGACCGCACTCAGGCACGGCGCACCGCCGCACGGCGGCATCGCCTTCGGCGTCGACCGCATCGCCGCGCTGATCGTCGGCACCGATTCGATCCGCGACGTGATCGCCTTTCCCAAGACCACCAGCGCGCAGTGCCTGCTCACCGGAGCGCCATCGCCGGTGGCGGATGTCCAACTGGGCGAACTGCACGTGCGCGTGGTGACGACGCCGGCGGGCTGAGGGCGGCGGCCGGCGCTCCCGCAGCCGCCGGACGGACGCGACGGCGGGGTCCGGCGGTCAGTTGGGGTAAAGTTATGCACTTGATTCGAACACAGCGCAGGGGTCGAGATGGGTAGAGGTCCGTCCATCGAGGGTCGCAAGAACGCCGAGGATGCCAAGCGCGCCAAGGCGTTCACCAAGCTGATCCGCGAAATCACCCTGGCCACGCGCGCCGGGCTGCCCGATGCGGCGCACAATCCGCGGCTGCGCACCGCGGTGGAAAAGGCGCTGGCGGCCAACATGACCCGCGACACCATCGAACGCGCGATCAAGCGCGGCGCGGGTGCCGACGGCGCCGACCACATGCACGAACTGCGCTACGAGGGCTATGGCCCGGCCGGCATCGCCCTGATCATCGACTGCGTCACCGACAATCCGCAGCGCAGTGTCGCCGACGTGCGTCATGCGCTGGCCAAGCACGGCGGCAACCTCGGCACCAGCGGCTCGGTGGCGTTCCAGTTCAGCCGTACCGGCGAGCTGGCGGTCGTCATCGCGGGCAAGCCCGAGCTCGAGGAAAAGGTGCTCGAGGTCGCGCTCGAGGCCGGCGCCGACGACGTTCTCAACGAGCCCGGCATCAGCGTCGTGCTGTGCGCCCCGGACCATGTCGAGTCGGTGCGCCAGGCGCTGGTCGCGGCCGGTTTGAAGCTGACGCATGCCGAAGTGGTGATGCGACCGGCCACGCGCGTGACGGTGCCCGCCGAGGCGCTGGAGCCACTGCTCGACCTGATCGACTGGCTGGAAGCGCTGGACGACGTCCACGACGTCTATCACAACGCCCTGCTGCCGCCGAAGCACGCCGCGTAGGTCGCCGGGTGACCGTGCGGCTCCGCCAGCAGCCCTGCCCATGACGCGCATTCTCGGCATCGACCCGGGCTCGCTGCGCACTGGCGTCGGCATCGTCGACGCCGAGGCCGGCGGTCAGGCTCGCCACGTCTTTCACACCGCGCTGGCGGTCGGCGACGCCGAAAACTTTCCGCTGCGCCTGAAGCGCATTTTCGACGGCCTCACCGCGATCGTGGAAACCCATCGACCGGACGAAGTCGCGATCGAGCGCGTGTTTCTGGCACGCAATCCCGATTCGGCGCTGAAGCTGGGCCAGGCGCGCGGCGCGGCGCTGTGCGCGGTGCTCACCCGTGCGCTGGAAGTGCACGAATACACGCCGATGGAGATCAAGCGCGCGGTGGTCGGCAGTGGTGCCGCCGACAAGACCCAGGTGCAGCACATGGTGCGCGTGCTGCTGGGACTGGAAGCGACCCCGCAGGCCGACGCCGCCGACGCGCTGGCGGTGGCGATCACGCATGCCCACGTGCGCAGCAGCGTCGTCCGGCTCGGCGTCGCCCGCTCCGCCTGGAGGACCCGCCGATGATCGGTCGTCTGCGCGGCACCCTGGTCAGCAAGCAGCCGCCCTGGGTGCTGCTGGACGTGCACGGCGTCGGCTACGAGCTGGAAGTGCCGATGTCGACGCTCTACGACCTGCCCGCGATCGGCCGCGAGGTGATCCTGCTGACCCACTACGCGGTCAAGGAGGACACCGCCGCGCTGTACGGGTTCCTGCACGAGTCCGAGCGGGTGCTGTTTCGCAACCTGCAGAAAGTCAGCGGTATCGGCGCGCGCATCGCACTGGCGGTGCTGTCGGGGGCGTCGACCGCCGATTTCGCACGCCTGGTGCAGGCCGGCGACATCATCGCGCTGACGCGCATACCCGGCATCGGCAAGAAGACCGCCGAGCGCATCATCGTCGAGCTGCGCGATCGCGTCGACGGGCTGACCGCGACGCTGCCCGCCAGTGGCGCCGGCAGCACGCCGCGCGATGCGCTGGGCGAGGCCACCGTCGCCCTGCAGCAGCTCGGCTACAAGCCCGTCGAGGCGCAGCGCCTGGCGCGCGAGGCCGCGGTCAGCGGCGATGCCGCCGAAGCCATCATCCGCAAGGCGCTGAAGATCGCGCTGGGCGGCTCCGCATCCTAGGCACCGGAACCCCGAACCCGACATGGCCACCAACGCACACGACCTGCCCACCGATACCGTGACCCGACAGCGATGGTCGGCGCTCGCGCTGGGCGCCCTGGGCGTCGTCTACGGTGACATCGGTACCAGTCCGCTCTATTCACTGCAGCAGACTTTCGGCGAGCACGGCATCGGCGTCAGTCACGACAATGTGCTGGGCGCGCTGTCGCTGATCTTCTGGTCGCTGATCGTGGTGGTGTCGCTGAAGTA
>DATLSL010000051.1:0-4136 GCA_035534135.1 Rhodanobacteraceae bacterium
GGTATCGCGGCCGTCATCCTCGCGGCTGAGTGCGGCTTGCGGGAACGCGACGCGCAGTGCTGCGCTCAACGCGTCATCGTCGTCGCCGATCTCGACCGCGCACAGACCGCGTGCGGTCGCCGCCACCAGCACGCGCCCGAATGGCGATTCCAGCGTGGTGTAGCGGATTGCAACGCCCGCACCGCCCTGCCGCCAGCGCGCCGGACTCATGCCGAGCAGGGCGTCGCTGCGCTCGTAGACGCGGCTGTCGGAGCCGAAGCCGGCCGCGGCGACCGCGGCGCTCACCGAGTCCGCCTGGGCCAGGCCGGCGCGCAGGCGGCGGAAGCGCTGCGCCCGCGCGTAAGCCGCGGGCGGCAGGCCATAGCGACGACGGAAGGCGCGCGCGAGATGGGCGCGGCTCAGGCCGACCGCGGCGGCCAAGGTCGCCAGCGGCGGCGTCGGCTCTTCGGTTTCCAGGGCTCGGCGCACGTGTTCCAGCGCGTCGTCGGGAATGGCGGATGGGTTCGGAATGCGTGCAGTCATGGCGCCAGACTAGCCGCGGCTGCAGCACGCCGCCATCCGGTTTGTGCGCCCGATTCGGGAGCACCTGACAGGATGCCGAGAGGGATTTCCTGCCCTTCAGCAACGTCGGAGTATTCCGGTGCTGCCTGCGTTGCTGCTTTTCAAGCACCCCAGCTAGTGCGGCGGTTCGCGGGTCTCGCGCACGATCACGAACTCGCCTTCGATCACGCCCGGCGCTGGCGCGGGCGTGGGCGGTGCGCCGGGCTCGCCGCGACGGGCCGCAACCCGCGGCCGCATCACCTGACGGGCGACGAAGACGACGCTGACGACCAGCAGCGCCAGCAACAGCGCGAACGCGCCGAAGGCCAGCAGCGCGATCAGCGCCGCCACGCCCAGCACGCCGCCGAGCACGCGCAACAGGGGGTGGGGAGAGCGGCGGAAGGGCGGCAGTTCGATGCGCATCGGGGGGCTCGTGGCAGAATCGCGCGTCCAGCATGCGGCGAATCCGCCGCGGATGCACCTGTCTATGCTCCACCTCCCGCATGAACGGCGGCTGTGTCGCCTCGACGACGTGCCCGACGGTGGCGCGCTGGCGCTGGCCGATGGCGCGGATGATCTGCTGCTGACCCGCTGCGGCGACGCGGTCAGCGCCTTCCACAACGTCTGCCCGCACGCGGGGCAGCGCCTCGACTGGGCGCCCGGCAAGTTCCTGATCCGCGACGGTGTGCTGGTATGCGCTGCACATGGTGCCAGTTTTGCGGCGCTCAGCGGGGCGTGCCTGGGCGGGCCCTGTCGCGGTGACGGTCTGCGCACCGTTGCCCTGCGTGTGATCGCGGGCGAGGTGCTGCGCCTGTTCGAGTGACGGTGCGCCTCAGCCGGCGTGGTAGAGCAGATCCACGCCCACGATCACGGTGATCATGTACACCAGCGTCAACGGCAGGCCGACGCGCAGGAAGTCCTTGCCGCGATAGCCGCCCGGACCGGCGACCATGGTCAGCGCCGGATGCGCGGACGAGATCAGGAAGGTGTTCGATACCGACATCGCCACGATCAGAATGTAGGCGGTAGGGTTGCCGCCGGTGGCCAGCGCGATGTTGACGGCGATCGGCACCATAACCACGGTCGCACCGACGTTCTGCATCACCTGTGACAGTGACAGCGCGAGTAGTGCGACGCTGGCCTGGATCGTCCATTGCGGCAGCGCGCCGATGTGCAGCATCAGCTCCTGGCCGATCCACGGACCGGCGCCGGTCTGGTCCATGGCCCAACCCAGTGGCATCAGGCTGGCGGTGATGAAGATCGTCTTCCAGTTGATCGAGCGATAGACCTCGTCCGGGGTAATCACCCCGGACAGCAGCATGCCGACGGCGCCGACCCAGAATGCGACCGGCAACGGCAGCAGTTCGGACAGCGCCAGGCCTTTGGCGAGCAGGAAGAAGAACAGCGCCTGGCGGATCTTGCCGGGTCGCGCTTCTTCCTTGGGCACGTCGGTGACCAGCACCAGGTCATGTTCCTCGCGCGGAGTCTTGAGGTCACCCCAGGCACTGTGCAGCACGAGCGTGTCGCCGGCGCGCAGGGCGACGTTGCGCAGATCCTCGCGGAAGACCTCGTCGCCGCGATTGACCGCCAGCACCGAAATGCCGAAGCGCTTGCGCAGATGCAGATCACCCACGGTCTGCTTGAGAAAGTGCGAACTCGGTGGCAGCACCGCTTCGGAGATGCCCGCACGCGCCGGGTTGAACATGTCGCCGAGGTTGCGCAGGCGTGTCGACACGCGGCAGTTCTGCGACTCGGCGAAGTGCGTGACCTGCTCCTGGCCGCCCATCACGCCCAGCACCGTGCCGACCCAGATCATCTGGTCGGCCGGCGGCGCCAGGCGCGACTCGTTGCCGGTCTTCAGGGCCAGGATCAGCGGCGCATCGGGCAGCTGCTCGGCCTCGAGGATGCTCATGCCCACCAAGGGACTGTCGGCGCCCACGGTCAGTTCCACCACGTCGCCGGCGATGCCATAGGTCTCGGCGAAATAACTCTCGGTGCGGCCGGGCGTGACCTTGCCGCTGTCCTCCGGGGCGTTCTTGAACAGGCGGTCGGTGAACAGCGCGAAGAACGCCACGCCGACCACGGCCAGGATCACGCCGATCGGCGTCACCGTGTACATGCCGAACTCGGGGATCGTGTTGGCGCCCGGTGGCAGGTTGCGGTTGGCGCTGGCGATCAGGCCATTGAGGATGATCAGCGGGGTGTTGGCGATCAGCGTGGTATTGGTGCCGGTGAGAATCACGCAGGCCATCGGCAGCAGCAGTTTCGACAGCGGCACGCCGCTGCGCGAGGATACGCGGCCGGCCACCGGAATCATCAGCGCGGCCAGGGCCTGGCTGGGAATGATCGAGCTCAACAGCGTGGTGACGCCGTTGACCACGATTCCGAGTCGCCACTCCGCGCCGCGTGCGGCGCGCATGATCAGGCTGGCGACGGCATTGAGGGCGCCGGTGCGGTCGAGGCCTACACCCATGATCATCACCGCGATGATCGCCTGCACGCCGGAGTTGGCGAAGCCGTCGTAGATCTGGTGCGAGCCGATGATGCCGCTGACGCCCAGCACGGCCAGCACCAGCAGCGCCGTGATGTCGGAGCGGATCCACTCCAGCGCCAGCATCACCACGGTGAACACGACCAGCCCGAGCACGAGCACCATGTCGGTGGTGAGCGTCAGGGGTGTGCCGTCCATTGGGGGCGGGATGCTCCGGTGCGCTCAGCGGCGGTCGTAAAGGAAATCGGCCACGTCGTGACCCAGGCGCACCCCACGCTGCTCGAAGTGGGTGGCAATGCGCCAGGCCGGGCGTGGCGAGATACCGCCGGGCCCCAGCCGATTGCGCCACTCCGGGACCGCGTCCAGCACCTCCTGCATGTGCCGCGCATAGTCCGCCCAGTCGGTCGCCAGATGCAAGAGTCCCGCGGGCATGACGCGGCTGGCCAGCAGCGCCGCGAACGCCGGCTGGATCAGGCGCCGCTTGTGGTGGCGTGACTTCGGCCAGGGATCGGGAAACCAGATGCGCACCTCGGCCACGCTGGCAGGGGCAATCTCGTCGCGCAGCACCTCGACGGCATCGTGGCGATAAACGCGCACATTGCCGCTGCCCTGCGCTGCCAGCGCGTTGATCAGGCGGCCGACGCCCGGTCGGTGCACCTCGATACCGATGAAGTCCCGCCCGGGCTCGTGCGCGGCCGCCCAGGCCAGCGCCTCACCATTGCCGAAGCCGATCTCGAGCACGCGCGGCGCGCGGCGACCGAACACCGCGTCGAAGTCGCGCGGCGTGCCGGCGTAGTCGAGGCCGTAGCGTTGCCAGTGGTCGTCGAAAGCACGCTGCTGGGCGGGGGTTATCCGACCTTCCCGCAACACGAAGCTGCGGACGGGGCGGCGCGGTGGCGGGTTTGCAGTGTCCATGGCCGTCACGTCCCGTCGGGCATGCCAACCGTCCCTGGTGGGTGGTGCCGGCCCGACCGTCCGTGGTCGGGCGCTCGCCGGCGCGGTGGTCATGGCTCAGACCAGGGTGCCGTCGAGCGGGCTTGACGCCGGGGCGTAGCGTTTGCGCGGGATGCGCCCGGCCTGGAACGCCGCGCGTCCGGCCTCCACG
>DATLSL010000052.1:0-3110 GCA_035534135.1 Rhodanobacteraceae bacterium
ATACCTCGCCATCGCCCGCGAGGAAGCGGAAGTGGAAATGGCCGTCCTTCTCGCGGAAGGTGACGAAGCGGGCGCCGCGCGCGGCGGGCTTTTTCTTCGCGCTTGCCGTCACCGGCTGCGCGGCCAGCGACCGCAACCCCATCGCCGTGCGCAGCTCAGCGAGGAAGGGCGCGGCCATCGCGCGCGCCTTGCGAGCGCCCGCCTGCAGGATGTCTTCGAGCTGATCCGGCCGCGTGACCAGCGTCTCGTAGCGTTCGCGCAGCGGCGCCAGCTCGGCATCCACGCGCGCGAACAGGCGTTGCTTGGCCTCGCCCCAGGCCAGTCCGGCGCGGAGATCCGCGGCCAGTGCCGCGCTCTCCCCGGCGGTGGCGAAAGCGCGATAGATCGCGTACAGGTGCGAGCCCTCGGTGTCCTTGGGCTCGCCCGGCGCGCGGGAGTCGGTGACGATGCGCGCGATGGCGTCCTTGAGTGCCGCGGCGCCGCCGGCGAACAGCGGGATGGTGTTGTCGTAGCTCTTCGACATCTTGCGGCCGTCGAGGCCGGGCAGGGTCGCGACCTGCTCCTCGACCGCCGCTTCCGGCAGCACGAAGAAACTGCGTCCGGCGCCGAAGACGTGGTTGAAACGCGCGGCCACGTCACGCGCCATCTCGATGTGCTGCACCTGGTCGCGCCCCACCGGCACGCGCTGCGCGTTGAACAGCAGGATGTCGGCGGCCATCAGGATCGGATAGCTGTACAGACCCATCGCGATGCCGGCGTCGGCGTCCTCGCCGGCGGCGAGGTTGGCGTCGACCGCCGCCTTGTAGGCGTGGGCGCGGTTCATCAGACCCTTGGCCGTGACGCAGGTCAGCAGCCAGGTCAGCTCGGGAATCTCGGGAATGTCCGACTGGCGGTAGAAGGTCACGCGCTCCGGATCCAAACCTGCTGCCAGCCAGGTCGCCGCGATCTCCAGGCGCGATCGCGCGATGCGTTCAGGCTCGTCGCACTTGATCAGGGCGTGGTAATCGGCCAGGAAGAAAAACGCGTCGGTGTCCGCGGCGCGACTCATGGCGATGGCTGGGCGGATCGCGCCGACGTAGTTGCCGAGATGCGGCGTGCCGGTGGTGGTGATGCCGGTGAGGACGCGCGTGCGCTGACTCATGCTGGAACTCCGTGCAAGCACCCGAGTTTAGCGGCTGGACCGCGCTGACGGCCGGCACCCGGCTTGGCACGCGTGGCTGAGCGCCATCGCCACCAGAACACGACGTGCGAGCGTCGGCGGCATGCTTGCGATCCGTAAGCCTTGACGCCGGAGTCGAGTGCAGGGCCCGTCGTGGCCAATGGGCGGTGCAAGGTCGCGCCACGGCATGACTTCCGGCAGGGACCGCGAACCCGCGCTTCGCCGCTACGCTCTCATCCTTGCCACGATCCCCGACGGACCCTGCATGCTCGCCGCCCTGCCCCTGCTGCTGGCCACCGCCCAGGACGTGCCGTCCGTCGAACACCCGCCCTATCGGCTGCCGCAGGTCGACGTCACCGGCAAGCGGCCGCCGTGGCTGGCCAAGCTGCAGTACCTGCTGCCGGAGGTGGACGGCGCGCTGATCACGGTGACCACCAAGGCCACGGTCACGCACATGGACCAGATCCCGACCGTGGCGCAGGACAATCTCACCCAGCTGTTCGTGCGCACGCCCGGCATCATCGTCTCGCTGGAGCAGGACCCGCTGCGCGTGAATCTCACCTACCGCGGCCTGGGCAACCCGCAGGAATCCGAGTATGTGCTGGTGCTGCAGGATGGCATCCCCACCGAGCTGGACTGGATCGGCTTCCCGACCCTGTACTACCAGCCGCCGTTGCAGGGCATCAAGGAAGTCCAGGTGATCCGCGGCGGCAACAGCCTGCTGTACGGGCCGGAGCCGGCACCGGTGATCAACTTCGTGTCCAAGGGCGCGGTGCCCGGCGCGCCGTTCGCCGCCAGCACCGAGCAGATGATCGGCAGCCACGGCAGCTGGCAGACCTACAACGTGATCAAGGGCAGCAGCGGCGATGTGGCCTGGCGCGTGGCCGGCTGGATCAACCGCAGCGACGGCCCGCGCGTCAACAGCGGCTACAACGTCAAGGGCGTCGATGCCAACCTGCTGTGGACGCCCAGCACGACCTCGCAGTGGGGGCTGGATCTGCATCTTTATGACGCCGCCTCCAACGACGCCGGACGCCTGACCTGGGCGCAATGGGCGGCCAATCCCAACCTCACTACCACCCCGGCCAACCGCGAGTGGGCCGACCGCAACGTCGCCGTGCTGACCCACGAACAGCAGTTCGGCGACCACTGGCGTTTCTACGGCAAGGCCTGGGTAGGCACCTCGGAACTGACCCAGCGCGTGGCCAACCCCTCGGTGCCGCCGCAGCCGCTGCCGACCGTCACCAATATCCAGGACGCACGTTTCCGCTACGTGGGCACGGACCTGCGCCTGCGCCACGACTTCGGCCCCGGCGACACGCTGACCTTCGGCGCCGAGCTGTACCACTCCGATGCGCCGCTGCTGGGTGCCAATTACACCGACCTGCTGGCCCCACGCGATGCCACCGGCGGCGTGCCGACGCTGGTGCAGGCGCGCCACTCCGACTACGCGTCGGTGTTCGCCAGCAGCCTGTTTCGCTTCGGCCCCGGCCACCACTGGCATATCGTGCCCTCGCTGCGCCTGGATCACGAGAAGGTCAGCGTGTTCGAGACCGTGCGTCCGCCCAACCTGTCGCGGCCGCTGCTCGACACGACCGTGTCGCGCAGCGTGCCGCTGTTCGGGCTCGGCATCGGCAACGACTTCTACGACCACGGCCATCTCAACGAGACCTACTTCAACGTCTCCACCGGCTGGCGCCCGGTGCGCTTCTTCGACATCGGCTCGCCGCACGCCAACATCATCCCGGGCACGGCGCCTGCGGTGCAGAAGGTGTTGTCCTACGAGCTGGGCATCCACGGCACCCCGGCCGACGGTCTGTTCTACGACGTCAGTCTGTTCTGGATGAACTTCCACAACCGCATCGAGACGCTCAACCTCAGCCCGCTCGTCTCCATCGAGCAGAACAGCGGCGATACGCACAACGAAGGCTTCGAAGGCGAGCTGGCCTAC
>DATLSL010000053.1:0-16764 GCA_035534135.1 Rhodanobacteraceae bacterium
GTCGGTCTGGCCCGGACGCGGACGGTCAAACTGGAAATTCACGCCGCGCAGCTCGATCACCACCTTCTGCGGAGCCGGCGGCTCGGCCGCGGGCGGCGGCGGGGGCGGCGGGGGCGGCGGAGCAGCCTCGGGCGCCGGCGCTGGCGGCGGCGGGGCCGGGTGGTTCATCGAGATCACCAGGCCGACGGTCGCCAGCACGTCGCCATAGCTGGCGCGACCGGGGATCGACACGGTGTCGCGGTTGCGGCGGTAGTCCACCTCACCGCGCAGGGCGATGCTGTTGCTCATCGCATACTGCACGCCGACGCCGACGGCGACGGCCGGACCCCAACCCCTCGGGGCCTGGAATGCGGCGGCGTGATGCACGGCACCGAACGAACCCATCACGAACGGACGCCAGCTGGTGTCGGGGGTACCGAAGAAATAGCGCCCGGCCACGTCCAGACCCTGGGTTTCCCACTGTTTGGTGGCGAACGGTGAACTGTTCTTGTAGTCGGCGTTGTTGATCGTGTATTCGATATCGGCGGCGAAGTTGGGGTTGACCCAGAATCCAACGCCAAAACCGCCCAGCAGGGAATTCTGGGTCTGGCGGTGCGAATCCGGAATCACCACGCCGATGCGCGGCGCCAGATACCAGTTGCCGTAATCAACGGCCTGCGCTGTACCGGTTGCGGCACTGGCTGCAATCGCCAGGGCTATCAGAGCGTAAAGGCTCTTGTGTTTCATCGTTATCTCCTCGGTTTGTATTCCGCGCCCGAACCACCCTGCCAGGGCGCCACGCGCAACATGGTAAATGTGTCGAACGGAGCTTGTCCCAGCTCTTGGCTCCCGTCAGGCGGGCGGACGCATCTTAGCAAAAAACAAACATTTAGGCATGATTGACGGAACGGCGTTCACATTCGACTCAGGCGCTCACAAAGCGAACAGCTCCATGAATCGATGCACGGGGGTCGCCTCGAAACGCGCGGCGCTGGCGCAGACGGCCAGCACCTGCTGCACGCGATGGGCTGGCAGATGCTCGCGCAGTGCGCCCTCGAATTTGCGGATCAGCACCGGAATACCCTCTTCGCGACGCTTGCGGTGGCCGATCGGATAGTCGATCGAGACCTTGGCCGTGTGACTGCCATCCTTGAAAAACACCTGCACGGCATTGCCGATGTAGCGCTTGTCCGCATCGAAATAGTCGCGCGTGAACTGCGGGTTCTCGCGCACCATCATCTTCTCGCGCAGGGCGTCGATGCGCGGATCGGCGGCCACGGCGTCACCATAGTCGTCGGCGGTCAGGCGGCCGAAGATCAGCGGCACCGCCACCATGTACTGGATGCAGTGGTCACGGTCGGCGTAGTTGGCCAGCGGCCCGGTCTTGTCGATGATGCGGGCGCCAGCTTCCTGCGTCTCGATCTCGATGCGCTCGACCTGGTCGAGCCGGCCGGCCACCTGCGCATGCAGCTGCATCGCGCATTCGACCGCGGTCTGGGCGTGAAACTCGGCCGGGTAGCTGATCTTGAACAGCACGTTCTCCATCACGTAGCTGCCAAACGGCCGCTCGAACTCGAAAGGCTTGCCCTTGAACGCCACGTCATAGAAGCCCCAGGTCTTGGCGCTGAGCGCCGAGGGATAGCCGACCACACCCTTGTCCACGGCGTTGAGGGCATGGATCACCGCACGCCGACAGGCGTCGCCCGCGGCCCAGCTCTTGCGCGGCCCGGTATTGGGGGCGTGACGATAGGTGCGCAGCGCGCCATTGTCGATCCAGCTGTGCGAGACCGCGGTGACAATGGCGTTCTTGTCGCCACCCAGCATGTGCGTCGCCACCGCCGTCGAGGCCAGCCGCACCAGAATCACGTGGTCGAGACCGACGCGGTTGAAGCTGTTCTTCAGTGCGTAACCGCCCTGGATCTCGTGCGCCTTGATCGCCCAGGTGAGCACGTCGCGCAGGGTCAGCGGCGTGCCGTCCTCGCGCTCGGCCTTGCGGCTGAGGTAATCAGCCACGGCGAGGATGGCGCCGAGGTTGTCGGAGGGGTGGCCCCACTCCGCCGCCAGCCAGGTGTCGTTGAAGTCCAGCCAGCGGATCTGCGTGCCGATGGCGAAAGCCGCCTGCGCGGGATCGAGTTCGTGGCGGGTACCCGGCACGCGCACGCCACCCGCCATGGTCGCGCCCGGCACCACCGGCCCGAGATGCTTGACGCACTCGGGAAATTTCAGCGCCAGCAGCGCGCAACCCAGCGAATCCATAAGCATGTAGCGCGCGGTGTCGTAGGCCTCCTGCGAGGTGATGGCGTAATCAGTGACGTAGTCGGCGATGGCCAGCATCGGCGCGTCGGGCGCGGGGCGCAGGGCGGAGCGGATATCGGGCTGAGACATGGGAGGAATCCGTAGCAGAGGGGCGCGTTGGCGAACGCCAGCCGTCAATTTTGCCAGATCGGCGGCAGTTGCCGCAGTGAACCGCGCTGCAGCTGTTTCCTGTCGAGCAACAGGCTGTCGCATGGCACAGGCTCGTACTGCACCCACACTGCCCTCATGCTGGCGGCATGGACAAAACGACTGCCCTACCCAGCCTGTTCGTATCCCACGGCGCGCCGACACTGGCGCTGGCCGACAGTCCCACCGGGCGCTTCCTTGATGCGCTGGGTCCTGCGCTGCCACGACCGCGCGCGGTCGTGGTCGCCTCGGCGCATATGAATGCACCGCGGCCGGTACTCAATGCCTCGCTGGCGCCGGCAACACTGCACGACTTCGGCGGCTTCCCGCGCGAACTTTACGCGCTGCGCTATCCCGCACCGGGCGCACCGGCGCTGGCCGCCCGCGCCGCTGCGCTGCTGCGCGACGCCGGCTTCGACGCGGCGACGGATGCCACGGCACCGATCGACCACGGCGTTTGGGTACCGCTGCGGCGGATGTATCCCGCGGCCGACATACCGGTAGTGGCACTCAGCGTCAGCCCGGCGCGCGATGCAGCCTGGCATTACGCCTTGGGCGCCACGCTGGCGCCGCTGCGCGCAGAGGGCGTGCTGGTGATCGGCTCCGGCGGCTTCGTGCACAACCTGGGCGCACTGGACTGGCAGGCCGGCGACCCGCCGACCGCGCCGTGGGCGTCCGGCTTCGCGGACTGGATGGAGCGCCACGTCGTCGCCGGCGACGCCGCTGCGGCGCAAGCCTGGCGCACGCAGGCGCCGCAGTCGCTGTCCGCACACCCCACGCCCGAACACCTGCTGCCGCTGTTCGTCGCTTGGGGCGCGGCCGGCGGTCGCGGCCAGCGGCTGCACGCGGCGTGGGAGCTGGGCACCATGGCGCTGCACGCGTTCCGATTCGACGGCGCGGCTTGACCGCGGCACGCGCGGCCCCAACAATGACTTGACCCCTCCCACGGGGAGTAGCTCCCAAGGAATCTCAAACGAGGTTCCCCGCATGACGGCCGTCAGCACGAGCGCAAGCTCCGGTCGTCGCGGCAACCCGCCACCGGCGCGGTCGCGAGCGAGACCATGGGCAGCGGCGGACGGGCGCGCGCCCGCGTCCGGTGCTGTCCCGCATGGCGCGCCGGAGCCTGCATGGATCCCCTCGCTTCCACCTTCTGGTCCGGTCTCACCGCGATCATCCTGATCGACCTGGTGCTGGCCGGCGACAACGCCATCGTCATCGCGCTGGCTGCGCGCAACCTGCCCAGCCACCTGCAAAAGCAGGCGATCTTCTGGGGCACGCTGGGCGCGATCGCGGTGCGCGTGGCGATGACCGCCGTGGTGGTGACCCTGCTGCGCCTGCCGGGGCTGATGCTGGCCGGCGGCCTGCTGCTGCTGCCGATCGCGTGGAAGCTGCTGCGCCAGAATGACGGCGAGCACGCGATCAAGCCGGCGGCGGGATTCTGGGCGGCGATGCGCACGATCGTGCTCGCCGACGCGCTGATGGGCCTCGACAACGTGCTCGCCGTCGCCGGCGCCTCTCACGGCAAGATGTCGCTGGTGGTGCTGGGTCTGCTGATCAGCGTGCCGCTGGTGGTTTACGGCTCGACCCTGATCCTGAAGCTGATCGAGCGCTTCCCGACCGTGGTCTATCTCGGCGCGGCAGCCATCGCCTGGACCGCGGGGCGCATGCTCAGCCACGATCTGCTGACCAGAACCTGGTTCGCACCGCGGCCCTGGGCCGGTTATGCGCTGGAGATCGCGCTGGTGCTGATTCTCTGCGGTGGCGGGTGGTGGATGCAGCGCCGCGGCGCGCACGGTGACGCCAGCTGAGCACGATCCGCGGCACGGCGGAGCATCCGACACGGAACTCGCTTGCAGATCGCGCGGAGGACGCACACGCCACGCGCGGCTGATCGCGGGCTTGCCGCCGCGCCGGCCAGCGGCGATGATCGAACGATCGTTTGAATCACGCTGGCCGCCATGACCGCCTATCCGTACCTGTTCGCGCCGCTCGATCTCGGTTTCATCACGTTGCCCAACCGCGTGCTGATGGGCTCGATGCATACCGGGCTGGAGGACCACGCGCGCGACTACGACAAGCTGGCGGCCTACTTCGCCGAACGTGCGCGCGGCGGCGTCGGCCTGATGGTGACCGGAGGCATAGCGCCCAGCATCGCGGGCTGGCTGAAGCCTTTCTCGGCGCGGTTGACGATGCCCTGGCACACCGCCCGCCATCGCAAGATCACGCGCGCCGTGCATGCCGAGGGTGGGCGCATCTGCCTGCAGATCCTGCACGCCGGACGTTACGGCTATCACCCGCTGTCGGTGGCCCCGTCGAAGATCAAATCGCCGATCACCCCGTTCACGCCGCGTGCGCTCACGGGGCGCGGCGTCGAGCGCACGATCGACGACTTCGCAGGCTGTGCGGCACGGGCGCGCGAGGCCGGCTACGACGGCGTCGAGGTGATGGGCTCGGAGGGGTATCTGATCAACCAGTTCCTCGCCGCGCGCAGCAACCGGCGCGCGGATCGCTGGGGCGGCACTTGCGAAAACCGCATGCGCTTCGCAGTCGAGATCGTGCGCCGCACACGCGAGCGCGTGGGCCCGGACTTCATCATCATCTATCGGCTGTCGATGCTGGACCTGGTCGAGGGCGGCCAGTCCTGGGACGAGATCGTGACGTTGGCCAAGGCGGTCGAGGCGGCCGGCGCGACGTTGATCAATACCGGCATCGGCTGGCATGAGGCGCGCGTGCCGACCATCGTCACCAGCGTGCCGCGCGCCGCCTTCGCCTGGGTCACGCGGCGACTGAAGGGCGAGGTGCAGATCCCACTGATCACCACCAACCGCATCAACATGCCCGCGGTGGCCGAGCGCGTGCTGGCCGCGGGCGATGCCGACATGGTGTCAATGGCGCGGCCGCTGCTGGCCGATCCGCACTGGGTCGCCAAGGCGCGCGCGGGCCGTGCCGCCGACATCAACACCTGCATCGCCTGCAACCAGGCCTGCCTCGATCACGTGTTCGAGAACCGGCGTGCCTCGTGCCTGGTCAATCCGCGCGCCTGCCATGAAACCGAGTTGGTGATCGTGCAGGCCACGCAGAAAAAGCGCTACGCGGTCGTCGGCGCCGGTCCCGCCGGACTCGCCTGCGCCACCACCCTGGCCGAGCGCGGCCACGTGGTGACGCTGTACGAGCGCGATACCCGCATCGGCGGCCAGTTCAATCTGGCCAAGCGCATTCCGGGCAAGGAGGAGTTCGCCGAGACCTTGCGCTACTTCGCGCGCCGCCTCGAGCAGACCGGGGTGAAGCTGCAACTGGGCGAGGAAGCCACCGCCGACGCGCTGGCCACGGGCTATGACGCGGTGATCATCGCCACCGGCGTCAGCCCGCGGCGGGCGGGCATTCCCGGCGAGGATCACCCCAGGGTGCTGAGTTATCTCGACGTGCTGGCACGCGATGCCGCGATCGGGCCGCGCGTCGCCATCGTCGGCGCCGGCGGCATCGGTTTCGACATCGCCGAGTTTCTGGTGCAATCGGCGCCGTCGCCCACCACCGACATCGCGCGCTGGACGCACGAGTGGGGCGTGGACATGACGCTCTCGGCGCGCGGCGCGTTGCTGAAGCCCGCACCCGAACCACCCATGCGAAAGGTCTGGCTGCTGCAGCGCAGCGCCGGCCGTCCCGGCGCGCGCCTCAACAAGACCAGCGGCTGGGTGCACCGTGCCACACTCAAGGCCAAGGGCGTGCAGATGCTGGGTGGCGTGCAGTACCAGCGCATCGACGAAGCCGGCCTGCATGTGGTGATCGACGGCGCGGCGCGCGTGCTCGAGGTGGACCACGTCGTCGTCTGCGCCGGCCAGGAACCGCAGCGCGCGCTGGCCAACGCGCTGTCCGCACGCGGGGTGGCGGTGCACCGCATCGGCGGTGCCGACGCCGCGACCGAATTGGACGCCGAGCGCGCGATCGCGCAGGCCACCGCGCTGGCCGCGGTTTTGTAGCTCGCGATTTGCGCGCGACGCGTACCGGGCATCGGTGCAGCGCGGGCACGACCCGCGCCGCGAGGCAGGCTCAGCGCTTCTCGATCGACGCGTAGGCGCGGTCGTCGGAACCGATGTAGTTGGCGCTGGGGCGGATGATCTTGCCGTCCTCGCGCTGCTCGATCACATGCGCGCTCCAGCCCGAGGTGCGCGAAATCACGAACAGCGGCGTGAACATCGCCGTCGGCACGCCGAGCATGTGATAGCTGCTGGCCGAGTACCAGTCGAGATTGGGGAACATCTTCTTGGTCTGCATCATCACCTGCTCGATGCGCTCGGAGACCTCGAACAGGCGCAGATTGCCGCCCTCGGTGCACAGCTTGCGGCTGATCTCCTTGATGATCGGGTTGCGCGGATCGCCGATGGTGTACACCGGATGGCCGAAGCCGATCACGATCTCCTTGCGCTCGACGCGCGCGCGGATGTCGGCCTCGGCCTCGTCGACGCTGCGGTAGCGGGCGATGATTTCCATCGCCACCTCGTTGGCGCCGCCGTGCTTGGGGCCGCGCAATGCGCCGATCGCGCCGGTGATCGCCGAGTAGATGTCCGCACCGGTGCCGGCGATCACGCGCGCGGCGAAGGTGCTGGCGTTGAACTCGTGCTCGGCGTACAGCACCAGCGACTTGTCCAGCGCCTGCGCATGCAGCTCGCTGGGCTTGCGCCCGTGCAGCAAGTGCAGGAAATGCGCGGCGATCGAGTCGTCGTCGGTCGCGGTCTCGATGCGCCGGCCGTTGTGGCTCCAGTGGTACCAGTACAGCAGCATCGAGCCGAAGCTGGCCATCAGGCGATCGGCGATGTCGCGCGCGCCGGCGGGGTTGTGGTCGTCCTTCTCGGGCAGCACGGTCCCCAGCACCGAGCAGCCGGTGCGCATCACGTCCATCGGATGCGTGGACGTCGGCAGCAGTTCCAGCGCGCCCTTGACCGGCTCCGGCAGGCCGCGCAGCCGCTTGAGCTTGAGCCGATAGGCGTTGAGCTCGGACCAGGTCGGCAACACGCCGTAGACCAGCAAAAACGCGACCTCCTCGAAGCCGGCCTTGGTGGCCAGGTCATGGATGTCGTAGCCGCGATAGTGCAAGTCGTTGCCGCTGCGACCGACGGTGCAGATCGCGGTGTTGCCGGCGACGATGCCGGACAGTGCGACCGACTTCTTGGACTTGGGAAGCACCTGCTGCGCCATGTCACTCATCGAAACTCGCCTCCTGTACCCCCTCTCTCCCGAGGGGAGTGGGATACACCATTCAATCGCCTGTTTTGTCGCCCTTGCCGAACAGCGCATCCAGCTTGTGCTCGTAATCCCAGTAGCCCAGCGTGTCGTAAAGCTCGCTGCGCGTCTGCATGGTCTCGATCACGGCGCGCTGATGGCCGTCGCGGCGGATGGCACCGTAAACGCCTAGCGCCGCCCTGGCCATGGCGCGAAACGCCGACAGCGGATACAGCACCATGTCGACGCCGACCGCCGCCAACTCCTGCGTGCTCCATAGCGGGGTCTTGCCAAACTCGGTGACGTTGGCGAGTACCGGCACGCCGACGGCGTCCTTGAACGCGCGGTACATCGGCAGCTCGGTGACGGCCTCGGCGAAGATCATGTCGGCGCCGGCTTCGACGCACAGGCGCGCGCGCGCAATCGCGGCATCCAGTCCCTCGACCGCGATTGCGTCGGTGCGCGCCATGATCACGAAAGCATCGTCGCTGCGCGCGTCGACCGCCGCCTTGATGCGGTCGGCCATGTCTTCCTTCGGCACCAGCTCCTTGCCGGGACGATGGCCACAGCGCTTGGCCTGCACCTGATCCTCGATATGTACCGCTCCGGCGCCGGCGCGGATCATGGTCTTGATCGCACGAGCGATGTTGAACGCGCCGCCCCAGCCGGTGTCGATGTCGACCAGCACCGGCAGATCGGTCACGCCGGTCAGGCGCTCGACGTCGATGGCGACATCCTCGAGCGTGGTGATGCCAAGATCGGGAATGCCGCGACTGCCGGCGGCGACGCCACCGCCCGACACATACAGGGCCTTGAAGCCGCTGGAGGCGGCGAGCAGGCCGGCGTAGGCATTGATCGCGCCGACGATCTGCAGCGGCTTTTCGGCGGCAACGGCGGCGCGAAAACGCGCGCCCGGTGAGGGAGTCAGGCTCATGCGGCCTCCGCGGCAAAATGTGATTTTAGCCGATCCGCCGCAGCCGGATCAGAGCCGGGGCCATGCCTGTGCTTGTGTCCTTGCCACGAGCCTCAGGCACTCCATTCCGGACCCTGCGCCAGCGCGCGCTTGATCTCCTCCAGCGCATTCGGATCGTCGAGCGTCGACAGATCGCCAGGATCCGTCTGCTGCGTCAGCGCCAGCAGCGAACGCCGTACCAGCTTGCCCGAGCGCGTCTTCGGCAACGCGTTGACCACGTACACCCGCGCCGGCCGGGCGACGCCGCCCAGCATCGCGGTGACGCGCTCGACCATGCCGGCGGCGGCGGCTTCACGCGCGTCGGCATCCGCCGCGGCGTTGCGCAAGGTCGCGAACACCACCGGCACCTGGCCCTTGAGCTCGTCAGCGGCACCGATCACCGCGACCTCGGCCACCGCCGGATGCGTGGACACCGCTTCTTCGATCTCGCGCGTGCCAAGCCGGTGCCCGGCCACGTTGATCACATCGTCGGTACGGCCGAGGATGAAGAAATAGCCGTCACGGTCGCGGATGGCCCAGTCCAGCGAGCTGTACAGCAGCTCCTTGAAGTGACTGAAATAGCTTTTGAGAAAACGCGCGTCGTCGCCCCAGATCGTGGTCAGACAGCCGGGCGGCAGTGGCGGCTGGATCACCAGCACACCCTTCTCGTCGGCACCGGCCTCGGCGCCGGTCACCTCGTTGATCACGCGCAGGTGGTAGCCGAGGTTGGGCAGGCCGGGCGAGCCGAACTTGACCGGCTTGAGATCCAGCCCCGGCTGCAGGCACAGCGCCGGCCAGCCGGTCTCGGTCTGCCAGTAGTTGTCGATCACCGGCTTGCCGAGGCCCGCGCTGATCCATTTCGCCGTGGGCTCGTCCAGCGGCTCGCCGGCAAGAAACAGCCACCTGAGGCTCGACAGATCATGTTTTTTCAACCACGCCGGATCCTGCTTCTTCAGCACGCGGATCGCGGTCGGCGACGAGAACATCGTGCGCACACCGTATTCGGCGCAGAGCTGCCACCAGATGCCGGCATCCGGATGCGTCGGCAGGCCTTCGTAGAGCAGGCTGGTGGCACCGACGATCAGCGGGCCATAGACGTTGTAGCTGTGTCCCACCGCCCAGCCGACGTCGGAGGTCGAGAACATCACCTGCCCCGGGCCGACGTCGAACACCGTGCGCATGGAAAGCGCCAGCGCCACGGTGTAGCCGCCGACGTCGCGTTGCACGCCCTTGGGTTTGCCGGTGGTGCCGGAGGTGTAGAGGATGTAGCTGGGTTCGTTCGACTCCAGCCACGCCACCGGCACCTCGGCGTCGCGGTGCTTCTCGCGCAGCGGCGCGTAGTCGACGTCGCGGCCGGGCGTCATCGCCAGCTCGGGATCCAGCCCACGGCGCACCAGCAGCACCCGCGGCGGCGGTGTGTGCGCCAGCACGCAGGCCTCGTCCACCAGCGGTTTGTAACGGATCACCTTGCCCGCGCGCATGCCGGCGTCGGCGGCGATCAGCAGCTTCGGTTGCGCGTCGTCGATGCGCAGCGCGAGGTTGTGCGCCGCGAAGCCGCCGAACACAACCGAGTGGATCGCACCGATGCGCGCGCAAGCCAGCATGGCGAACGCCGCCTCGGCCATGTTCGGCATGTAGATCACCACGCGGTCGCCGCGCGCCACGCCCAACTCCAGCAGCGTCGCGGCAAAGGCATTCACCTCGCGATAGAGCTCGCGATAGGTGACGCTGCGGGTTACGCCGGTCTCGGTCGAGATCGCCACCAGCGCCGGCTGGCCGGGACGCGCAGCCAGATGCCGATCGACGGCGTTGTAGCAGAGGTTGGTCTCGCCGCCGACGAACCACGCACGGAACGGCGGACTGGTGTAGTCGAGGATGCGCTCAGGCGGCTTGTGCCAGTGGATCGCCCGCGCCTCCTCGGCCCAGAACGCCTCGGGCTGCTCGATCGAACGACAATACAGATCTTCGTAACGCATCAGGCCGTCCCATGGACGAGATGCCCACCAGCCTAGTGCAGGCGCACAGCTGCCGCGGTGCGACCAAGGTCGAACAGCGTGTCGCCGCGAGCGATCAACTCCAATGGCGGCCGCGGTTGCATGCGTCCGGATGGAGAAGGCGGCCAAGCCGCGGGGCATCCAGATGGAAAGGGCGGCCGAGGCCGCCCTTGGTCTCACCCATGCCTGGAGCGAATTCAGCGCTTGCCGAACAGATGCTCGACGCCGCCGCGCTCCTCGCGCAGTTCCTTGGCCGTTGCGTCCATGCGCGCACGCGAGAAGGCATTGATCGCGAGGCCCTGCACGATGGCGTAGCGGCCGTCCCTGCAGGTGACCGGATAGCCGTAGATCACGCCGGGCGCGATGCCGTAGCTGCCGTCGGAAGGAATGCCCATCGACACCCAGTCGCCGTCGGCGGTGCCCAGCGCCCAACTGCGCATGTGGTCGATCGCCGCAGCCGCCGCCGAGGCGGCCGACGAGGCGCCACGCGCCTTGATGATGGCCGCGCCGCGCTGCTGCACGGTGGGGATAAAGTCCTTCTCGTACCATGCCGGGTCGACCAGCGACAGCGCCGGCTGGCCCTTGACCGTGGCGTGATGGATGTCGGGGTACTGGGTCGAGCTGTGGTTGCCCCAGATGATGGCGCGCTTGACGTCGGTGCTGTGTGCGCCGGTCTTCTCGGCCAGCTGTGACAGCGCGCGGTTGTGATCGAGGCGCACCATCGCGGTGAAGCACTTCGGGTCGAGATCGGGGGCGTTGGCCTGCGCGATCAGGGCGTTGGTGTTGGCCGGGTTGCCGACCACCAGCACCTTGACGTCGCGCCGCGCGTGAGCACTCAGTGCACGGCCTTGTGGCGCAAAGATGGCGCCGTTGGCCTCGAGCAGATCCTTGCGCTCCATGCCCGGTCCGCGCGGGCGCGCGCCGACCAGCAGCGCGTAATCGACGTCCTTGAAAGCCACGTTGACGTCGTCGGTAACGACGATGCCGTGCAGCAGCGGGAACGCGCAGTCGCTGAGCTCCATCGCCACACCGTTCAACGCCGGCAACGCGGGGGTGATCTCGAGCAAGTGCAGGATCACCGGCTGGTCGGGGCCGAGCATGTCGCCGGCGGCGATGCGGAACAGCAGGGCATAACCGATCTGCCCGGCAGCGCCGGTGACGGCAACGCGGATGGGGGATTTCATCGTGGAGACTCCTAGGGTGATGCGGGGAGAGATTCGGGACCCGGGACCGGGGACCCGGGACCCGGATTCAAACGCCAGTGTTTCAGTGAACCACGTGCGCTGGACAAGCTTGCCGATCCTCAATCCGCGCGGCGGATTGAACTCATGCGGGAACGACACTCCGGGCGTGATCCGCTACAGGCATCTGCAGTCTTTACGCGAATCGCGGATCGGCATTGCGTGGCGTCTGGATTGATGTCGCAGTCGCTCGTTATCAGCTCGCGATTTTTTGCCTTCCCGGGTCCCGTATTATCGAGTTCCGTCCTCACTGCAATTCGGCAAAAAACTCCTGGATGCGCTTCAGTCCCGCATCGAGCTGCGGCAGCGAACAGGTGTAGGAGATGCGCAGCGCGCGCGGTTCGCCGAACGCCGAGCCTGGCACGCAGGCCACGCCCTTGGACTCCAGCAGCGCAGCACAGAAGTCGACGTCGTTTTCGATGCGCGTGCCATCGTGCTGCTTGCCGAACGCGGACGAGATGTCCGGGAACGCATAGAAGGCACCCTGCGGCCGCGGGCAGGACACCCCTGGGATCGCGGTCAGCGCAGCCACCACGCGGTCACGGCGCTGGGCGAAGTCCGTGCACTGGCGCGCCGGCACATCCTGCGGGCCGCTCAGCGCGGCGATCGCCGCCGCGGTGACGATCTCGGGGATGTTGGTGATGTGGTTGGAGTTGAGTGTGACCACCGCGCTGGCGACCGGCTTCGGCGCGGCGATGAAGCCCACGCGCCAGCCCGGCATGCCGTAGGTCTTGGACAGCGAGTCGACGAAAATCGTGCGCTCGCGCAACTCGGGCCGCGCCTGCATGAAATTGTGGTAACCGATGCCGTCGAACACCATGCGGTGATAGATGTCGTCGGTGATGATCCAGGTGTCCGGCTTGCGCATCAGCACACCAGCCAGCGCGGCGATTTCCTCGCGCGTGTAGACCATGCCGGTCGGATTGGACGGGTTGTTGAACAGGAACACCTTCGTCGCCGGCGTGATCGCGGCATCCAGCTGCTGCGGCGTCAGCTTGTAGTGCTGTGACGCCGGGCAGGGCATCAGCTTGACCTTGGCGCCGACGATGTCCGCGATGTCGAGATAGCTGGTCCAGTACGGCGTCGCGAAAGCGATCTCGTCGCCCTCGTCGAGCAGTGCCTCGGCCAGACTGTAGATCACCTGTTTGGCGCCGACGCCGACGGCGAGGTTCTCGCGCGTGTAACCGGTCAGGCCCGCCGCGTTCAGGTGGGCGAGAAACGCATCCAGCAGCGCCTCGCTGCCGCGATTGGAGCCGTATTGGCCGGAGTCCTTCGCCAGCGCCTCGCGCACCGCGTCGTACACATGCGGCCCGGGCAGGAAGTTGGGCACGCCGATCGAGAAGTTGACGATGTCGCGGCCTTCGGCCCTGAGCTTCTTCGCCTTCTCGGCGATCACCATGATCGCACTGGGCTTGGCGCGGCTCATGCGCCGGGCGAGCTTGAGCATGGGGGACTCTCGCACGATGGGAAGCGCGAATGTTATCACGCAGCTTCATGTCGGCTCACGACCCGGAGCCTCCCCGATGGACTCCCTCATGCGCGAACCAGCCCATCGACATCGCAACCGCCTGCGTCGCGACCTGACATCGCGAGGCGTAATATCCGAGGTCAAGTTTCGAACGCAACACACACCGTCATGAGCGACCACTTCGACACCGATCGGATCGACGACGTCGTCCTGGCCCTGCTGTGGGCCAACGCCTTCGACGATCACGGCGCCCATCGCGCCTGGAAGTCCCTGAACTGGGACGCACTGGACCGGCTGCACGCCAAGGGCCTGATCAGCAACCCGCGCCACCGTGCTCTCAGCGTGACGCTCGATGACGACGCATGCGAGCGCGGACGCATGCTGTTCCAGCAGTGGTTTGCGGCGGCACCACCGCAAGTCGCGGCACCCGCCGCCAAGGTCGATCGGCCGGCCGCCGCCAAAGCGAAGGCCAAGGCGTCGGGCGCGACCACCGTGCACCAGTTCAAGATCACTCTCGACGATATCAAGCCCCCGATCTGGCGGCGCATCCAGCTGCCCAGTGACGCGAGCTTCTGGGATCTGCACTGCGCCATCAACGACGCCATGGGCTGGGAAGACGCGCACCTGCACGAGTTCCGCCTCGGCGGCAGGCGCAACGGCTTGCAGATCGGCATTCCCATGGAAGGCGACATGCCGTGGAGTAACGATCCCGGCCTCGCCGACTGGGACGCGCCCATCGCCACCCACCTCGCCCAATCCGGCGCCCGCGGCACCTACCTCTACGACTTCGGCGACGGCTGGAGCCACACGGTGCTGCTGGAAGCCATCGTGCCGCGCGAAGCCAGTGCCAAATATCCCCGCTGCCTGGCCGGTGCCCGCGCCTGCCCGCCGGAAGACTGCGGCGGCATCCCCGGCTATCAGCTGATCTGCGCGGCGCTGGCCGATCCATCCAAGGCCGGCGAGGAAGCCCGAGAACTGCCGGAATGGATCGGCGACGACTTCGATCCCGAGGCATTCGACCCAACCAAGGTGAAGTTCAGCTCGGCCGCGCGCCGGTTGCAGGCGTTGCACAGCAGGCGCTGAGTGGCGTTTCAGGAACCAACGGATCGTCTAGTCCGGCTGCTGACCAATCATTGGGTTCGTCTCGATTCGCGAGACGGGCGACGGGTACGTTGTCCATCAGGCATCCACAGGGGGATCGCTTGTGCAACGCCACCACTTTCTCATTCGGCCAGAACTAAGTTGCTCTCACACTGCCAGAGCCGGCAGGAAACCGCCCCACGCGTCCGACTCGGTAATCGCCTGCTGCCGGACTGAAGCCGACCGCTGATGGTTCACTACGGGGAGTCCGGTCTATGCCAGACGCACAAAATGACCCTTCGGCGCGGGCGGATGCGAAGCTTGGCGGCCCGCTGCAGCTGCTGGTCGACGACCGCGAATACCAAGGCATGATGGCGGCCGCGCTCGACGCCAGCGACGCTTTCGCGATTGAAGTCCGGCGCCTGCCGGTGGGCGACTATTGCCTTGATGCTGCACTTTTGTTCGAGCGCAAGACCCTGGCCGATCTGGCCGCATCGATCAAGGATGGACGGCTCTTCGGGCAGGCCTTGCGACTGGCGAAGGGCAAGCTTCCAGCGGCCCTGATTCTCGAAGGCAGTACCCGCGACCTGGCCCCCAGCGGCATGCGCGTCGAGGCTATCCGGGGTGCACTGGTGACGGTCTCGCTGTTCATCGGCCTGCCGGTATTGCGCACCCGCGACGCCGAAGATACGGTGCGCACGCTGCGCTACGCCGCACACCAGCGACGCGCCACTGCCGGCGGCGCATTGCCACGCCATGGTCATCGGCCAAAAGGCAAGGCCGCCCTGCAATCCCATGTCTTGCAGGGGCTTCCGGGCATCGGTCCGCAGCGGGCGGCACGCCTGATCCGGCGCTTCGGCAGTATCGAAGCCACCATCGTTGCCGATGCGGGCGCGCTGGCCGATGTGGACGGTATCGGTCCGGCGCTTGCGCGCAAATTGCGCTGGGCTGTCGAGGAGCCGCCTGGCACCTATGCCCCGCGAGGCTGTCGCAGGCCCCTCGTGGCGCCGCTGGGCCGGTGCCGGTGATGACGCACCCGCCGCCACAATTCCGCCCGGGAAGGCGGTTGCGCTCCCACGCCACAATGAATGAGCGCCTTGTGGAGCCATGGAGGCGCTTGACTCCGGGCGCTTCCGCTCAGCGCGCGTCGAGCACCGCGTTCCACTCGGCAACGCGCGTGGCCTGCGCGGCCAGCAGCGCGTCCACGTCACCGCCCACGGTGACGGATTCGATGCGGTCGCCGCCGCGGATGGCATCGACGACCTTCTGGTCTTCGGCGCTGACCACTTCGCCGAAGACGGTGTGCTTGCCGTCCAGCCACGGCGTGGCGATGTGGGTGATGAAGAACTGGCTGCCATTGGTGCCGGGTCCGGCGTTGGCCATCGACAGCACGCCGGGACGGTCGTGACCGAGATCCTTGCGGCATTCGTTCTCGAAGCGGTAACCCGGTCCGCCGCGGCCGTCGCCGTCGGGGCAGCCGCCCTGGATCATGAAATCGGGGATCACGCGATGGAACGTCAGGCCGTTGTAGTAGCCGCGCCGCACCAGATTGACGAAGCTGGCCGCGGTGACCGGGGCCTGATCGGCATGCAGGTGCACGTGGATCGCGCCGCGCGCGGTGTTGAAGGTGATGGTGATAGCCATGGCGGATTCCGGAGACGGGTGCGGGCGCACACGGTAGCCGCAAGTCGCGCCGCTGTCAGCCGTGCGCCGGCCAGTCCAGATTCCTGCGGCTGAGCGATCCGGGCCCGCGCGGCCGCGTGTGCGGCTGCGGCGGCTGGGTCAGCGGCGTGCCGTGCAGCAGATGGTCGAGCACCTGATCCAGCGCGCGATAACCGAAGGGCAGCAGCGGCACGTGCCGGTCGCCGAAGCCCGGCAGCGGCAGGAACGCGTCGAAGTGCTGGGCGTACGGCACCCACCAGAACAGCGGATGGCGCCCCTCGGCGCGCAGCCACGTGACATAGGGCTGCGAGCTGAAGGCCGGCGGCAACAGGCCGTCGGCGGCGCCGTGGATCACCCAGATTGGCAAGCCGGCACGCGGCAGACGCACCGCCGTCGCCGCAATCGACGCCTGCAGACGGCGGGCATCGGCGCTGTCGCCGGTCCACAGCTCGCGCAGGCAGCGCAGACCGGGCGCGGCCGGATCCGCCCCGGACGCAAGCGAGTCGCGGATGACCACACCCGAGCCGGGCGGAATGCCGGCGCCATCGGCCGACCACACCGCACGCACCGCCGCGGCGTTTTCGTTGGCCGGCACGGCCAAGGCAAAGCTGTAGCCGCAGGGATTGGCGCCGACGCTGGCGCGCAGATACGACGAGGCGTAGGTCACCGCGACGGCACGCCAGAGGTCGAACGCCACTGAACTCGCCGCGGTGGCGATCGCATCGTCAC
>DATLSL010000054.1:0-13494 GCA_035534135.1 Rhodanobacteraceae bacterium
AAGGATCGCCACCGATGCGCTGCCGCCGAGGTTCTGCGTGGTGTAGTTGGGCAGCTGCGCGGTGAACACGCCACCGATGAACCAGAACCAGGAGATGCCCAGCACCGCGTGCAGGACGCTGCGGTCGCGCGCGAGCAGGCGCAGCACGTCGACGGTTTCGCTGACCGGATTCCAGTTGAACGGAAGTCCCGGCGCGGCCGGCCGCAGCGCCGGGATGGCGAAGCTCGTGCCCAGACCGAGCAGCGCTACCGCCAACACCAGCGCGCTGGCCACGATGATGCCCGTCGTGCCGCCGAGATCCATCGCCGCGCCGCCCGCGATCATGCCGATCAGGATCGCCAGCGAAGTGCCGGACTCGACCAGACCGTTGCCGCCGATCAGCTCCTCGGGGCGCAGCACCTGCGGCAGGATCGAGTACTTGATCGGACCGAACAGCGTCGACAGCAGCCCCATCAGAAACAGCACCGTCAGCAGCAGCGCCGGGCTGCGCTGCCAGAGACCCAGCACCGCCAGCGCCATCGCCGCGATCTCGAGAAGCTTGATCGCGCGGATCATGTGCGCCTTGTCCACGCGCTCGGCCAGCTGCCCGGCACTGGCCGAAAACAGGAAGAATGGCAGGATGAACAGCGCCGGCGCGAGGTTGGAGTAGAACGACACCGCCCCGGTGTCCAGCCCCATCTGGAAGCCGATCAGGATCACCGTCGCCTGGCGGAACGCGTTGTCGTTGAACGCAGCCAGCGCCTGGGTCGCGAAATAGGGCGCAAATCGGCGCGTGCCGAGCAGGCGAAACTGACTCATGGCCACCTCCTCCGACGAGCCTGGTGTGGTGTCTCGGAAGTACGTGCCAGTGATTCCAGATGGATTTCGGCGCGAGACAAGGCGCGCGAGAAGTCATGGCCGCGCTATGGCGACGAGGTGCAACGCCGTATCACGCTGAAAGACGCTGGAATCATGGATGGGTCTCCGAGACGCCACACTAGCAGCGACGGCGTCCCTCGCGCGCACCGGCACCTCGGTGGTGGTGCCGCGGCTATGATCCCGTGGAGACGACATGCATACACGCTCCATCCATCGCCGCACGGCTTGGCTGCTGACCGCTTTCGGAATCGGCCCGGTACTGCTGCTGCTCGGCATCGGCGCCGTGCTGACCCTGCAGGAAACCGTGCACCATGCGCAGGTGACCCTGCGTACCGCGCAAATCGCGGACGGGCACTTGCTGGACAATTTCATCCGCGTGCACGAGCGTGCGCTGATGACACTGGGGCAGTCACCGACCCTGCGCGAGAACTTCGATGCGATCGAGCTGGAGCCGCGTCTGGACTTGATGCGCGCCAGCCTGCCCGGCTTCGTGATCCTGTTCGGCGCTGATCCCCAGGGCAACGTGTTGATGGCCTCGCCCGAGCGCAGCCGCAGCGGCCGCGCCGATTACTGGCGCGGGGTGTCGGTGGCCGACCGCAGCTATTTTCGCGAAACGCTGGCGCACCGCGCGCCCTTCGTGTCCGGCATCTTCCAGAGTCGGGCCTACAGCAATGAACATCTGATTGCGATCGGCGTGCCGGTCTTCGCGGCGGATGGCAGCCTGCGCGGCGTACTGATCGCCGGAGTGGATCCGCATCGGATCGGCGTGCTGCTCGATCGCATCGCCGATCCCAGCGGAGCCGCCTGCGTGATACTGGACGCCGCGAGTCGCGTGGTTTACGCCAGCCCGTCCCTGCACGTGGCCGCCGATACCGCGGCGCAGGCAAGTCCCCTGCTGCGATCGGTGCTGGCGTTGCCATCTGGCCGTGTCGACGACATCGACCCGCGCCTGTACGGCGTGCGCCTGGCGCAGCGCACGCTGGCGTCGGAGCAGCCCGGCTGGCAGATCCTGATGATCAGTCGTCCCGGCCTGATCAGCCAGAACCTGGTGGTGAGCAGCCGCCTGTTCCTGCTGTTCGTTGCGCTGATGCTGGTCGCGCTGATCGGGGTCCTGCCCTATGCCGCGCGCGGCCTGCAACGCCCGGTGCGCGAGCTGGCGGCGGCTCTGTCGCGTTTCGACCCGCAGGTCGAGGACGCTGCCGCACCGGCTCCCGATCCCGACCTGCCGCGCGAACTCAAGCCGGTCGAGGATGCCTTCCGCGCGATGGCCTTGCGCCTGCGCGAAGTTTACCTGCAGCGCAACGAGATCCTCGACGAACGTGAACACGAGATCGAACGCCGGACGCGGGAACTGCGGCGCGCGGTGGATGCCTTGCGCGACGACTCGCTGACCGACGCCCTGACCGGTGTCGCCAACTACCGCGCCTACCGGCAGACCCTGGACGCGCTGTGGCAGGAGGCGCTCGCCGACGGTGGCGAGATCGCGGCGATGGCGGTGGACATCGACTACTTCAAGCAGTTCAACGACCGTTACGGCCACCCCGCCGGCGACCGCTGCCTGAGCGCCGTGGCGGACGCGCTGCGCGCCACGCTCGGCACCGCACCGCGCCTGCTGGCGCGCAGCGGTGGCGAGGAATTCATCGCCCTGTATCTGCCGGGCATCCGGCGCGCGGTGCTGGATCGTGCCGAGCAGGCGCGCCTGGCGGTGCGCGCGCTGGGCATCGAGCATGCGGGCGCTCCGGGCGGCACGCTCACCATCAGCATCGGCGTCGGCGTCGTGCTGGCGCGCAGCGGACTGTATGCCGACGCGTTGATCCGCGCCGCCGATCTGGCCCTGTACCGCGCCAAGCGCGAAGGTCGCGACCGCGTGGTCGAACTGTCACCGGCGGTGCTGCAGCGTCCGGTCCCGCCACCCGACACAGCCTGAGAACTGGTGAACAAACCATCGCCAGCGGCCCCAACACGGGACCGAGCGCAGCGACGAGACAGTACAGATCGGTACGGCAGGGAAGCGAGCACCGCCCGACGCAGGGATCGGGGCGCGCAGCAGATGGATTCACACGTTTTGAGCATGTGCCTCAGGGCCGATGCAACGCGCGGTGGCCGATGTCGCGGCGACAAAACCCGCCGGCGAAATGGATCGCCCGCGCGGCGGCATAGGCACGCTCGCGCGCGGCTGCGAGGTCGTCGCCGAGGGCACAGACGGTGAGCACGCGACCGCCGGCCGTGACCACGCGGCCGTCCGCCGCCCGTCGCGTGCCGGCGTGGAACACCTTGACGTCGGCGCCGAAATCGCCGTCGAGCCCGTCGATGACATCGCCATTGCGCACCGTGCCGGGATAGCCTGCCGCCGCCATCACCACGCCGACCGCGGGCCGCGCGTCCCAGCGTGTCTCGGCGTGCTCGAGCCGGCCGTCGAGTGCGGCCTCGAGCAGATCGACCAGATCGGACTGCAGGCGCAGCAGGATCGGCTGCGTCTCGGGATCGCCCATGCGCACGTTGAACTCCAGCACCTTGGGTACGCCGTCACGGCCGATCATCAGCCCGGCATAGAGAAAGCCCAGGAACGGCGCGCCCTCGGCAGCCATGCCGGCCAGCGTCGGGCGGATCACCTCGGCCAGTACGCGTTGCTCGATCGCCGGCGTCACCACCGGCGCCGGCGAGTACGCGCCCATGCCGCCGGTATTGGGACCGAGATCGCCCTCGTCGCGGCGCTTGTGGTCCTGGCTGGTTGCCAGCGGCAGCGCGCGGGTGCCGTCGCAGAGCACGATGTAGCTGGCCTCCTCGCCCTCGAGAAACTCCTCGATCACCACCCGCGCCGAAGCCGCGCCCAGCGCATGCGCACCGAGCATGTCGTGCAGCGCCTGTTCGGCGTCGGCCAGGGTCAGCGCGACGACGACGCCCTTGCCCGCGGCCAACCCGTCGGCCTTGATCACGATCGGCGCCCCGTGCACGCGCACGTAGGCCAGCGCCGGCTTGAGCTCGGTGAACACCGCATAACGCGCGCTGGGAATGTTGTGACGGGCGAGGAAATCCTTGGCGAAGGCCTTCGAGCTTTCCAGCTGCGCGGCAACCCGGCGCGGACCGAAGCAGCGCAGCCCGGCAGCGCGGAAGCGGTCGACCACGCCCAGCGCCAGCGGCGCCTCGGGTCCGACCACGGTCAACGCCACCCTCTCGGTTTGCGCCAGCTTGAGCAGGCCGTCGATGTCGGTGGCCGCAACCGCGGCGTTGCGCACGCCCGGCTCGCCTGCGGTACCGGGATTGCCGGGGGCGACGATCACCTCGCTGACCCGCAACGAGCGCTTGAGCCGCCACGCCAGCGCATGCTCGCGCCCGCCGGAACCGATCACCAGCACTTTCATGCCATCCTCCCTCGCCGCCGCGCCATCGCGAGGCGGGCATTGTAGCGATGCGGTGCGGCGCAAGAGCTGCCGACAACCCGCGCCCGTGGCGGCGGCCGCAGTCAAGTGTTGCAATTCTTCACACTCTTTACTCAAATGCGTTATTACGCTCGCAGTCCGATGCGGGGCGACGTCAAGACCTGAGGATTGCAGCCATGCAGAAGCGTCATCTGGGACGCAGCGGCCTCGAAGTCTCGGCTCTCGGCCTCGGCTGCATGGGCATGAGCGACTTCTATGCCGGCCGCGACGAGCGCGAGGCCGAGGCCACGCTGCAGCGTGCGCTGGAACTTGGCGTGACCTTCTTCGACACCGCTGACATGTACGGCCCGCATACCAACGAGCGGCTGCTGGGACGCATGCTGCGCGGGCATCGCGACGGCGTCGTCATCGCCACCAAGTTCGGCATCCTGCGCGATCCTGCAGACCCCTCGGTGCGCGGCTTCAACGGCCGCCCGGAGTATGTGCGCGCGGCCTGCGAGAGCAGCCTGCAGCGCCTCGGCATCGACACCATCGATCTGTACTACCAGCACCGCGTCGATCCGGCCGTGCCAATCGAGGATACCGTCGGCGCCATGGCCGACCTGGTGCGCGCCGGCAAGGTGCGCCATCTCGGTCTGTCCGAGGCGTCGGCGGACACGCTGGCGCGCGCCTGTGCGGTGCACCCAATCGCCGCCTTGCAGAGTGAATATTCGCTGTGGACGCGCGATCCCGAAGACGACGTGCTGGCGGCCTGCCGCCGCCTCGGCGTCGGCTTTGTCGCCTACAGCCCGCTGGGGCGCGGCTTTCTCACCGGCGCCTTCAGGAGCCCGGACGATTTCGCCGCGGACGACTACCGCCGCCACAGCCCGCGCTTCCAGGGCGACAACTTCAGCCGCAATCTGCAACTGGTGGTGCAGGTGCAGCAGCTGGCCGCCGCCCGGGGCTGCACGCCGGGCCAACTGGCGCTGGCCTGGGTGCTGGCGCAGGGCGAAGACATCGTGCCGATTCCGGGCACCAAGCGGCGGCCCTATCTCGAGGACAACCTCGGCGCGCTGGACGTGCGTCTGGACGCCAGCGACCTCGCCACGCTGAACGCGGTGTTCCCGCGCGATGCGGCGGCGGGCTTGCGCTACCCGAGTGCCATGATGGGAGCCGTCAACCGCTGACACTGGCGTCGTCACCGGCAGCGCCCGTCCACAGGCACCGCTTCGGGTCCGCCATCCCGATCACACGCAGAGGGCACCATGCAGGCGAGTCCGGCACGACCCGAAGCTGTTTCGGCCGACGACCGCGGCGTCGCGCGCATGGGCCTGCTGGCGCTGCTGGCCACGCTGCTGATGCTGCCGGTGGTGGTGTTGGCCTTCATCGTGCTGTTGCGCGAAACGCATGGCCGATCGCTGCTGCCGGAATTGATCCTGGCCGGGCTGGCCGTGCTGCTGGGCGCGCTGGTGCTGGCGCTGGCGCGTGCGCACCGGCGTCAGCTCGCGCTGAGCCAGGAGCAGACCCGTGATCGCGAGCGGCTGCAACTGGCCCAACGCATCGCCGGATTCGCATACTGGGAGTATGACGTCGAGGCCGACCAGTTCACCTGGTCCAGCCAGGTCTACGAGATGTTCGGGCTGGCGCCCGAGCAGTTCAGCGGTCGGGTAGCGCAGGTTCTGGCCCTGATCCACCCCGACGATCAGCCGAGGGTCGCTGCACGCTCTGAGGCACTTCGCGCGGGCCTGCCCTATCCACCCGGGATTACCTACCGCGTATGCCGTCCTGACGGGTCCGTGCGGTATATCGAGCACTACTCGGCCGAAGGCCGCGACGCGCGCGGCCGACGCATCACCATAGCGACGGTACGCGATGTGACGGATATCGAGGAGTCGCGTCAGCGCCAGGCAGCGATCGAGCAACAGTACCGCTATTTGTTCGATCACAGCCCTGTGCCAATGGCCATCTATGGTCTCGAAGATCTCAGTATCCTCGCCACCAATCGTGCGCTGATTGACCTGCTGGGCTATTCGCCATCCGCGCTATCGAGCATGCGCGCCAGCGACGTGCTGCAGCCGGAAGAGGCGCGCCGTCTGCGCGATCACCTGATGCGCCTGCCGGAGGGACAGACCGATGCCGGCGTGTTCCACATGCGACCTGCTGACGATCGTGCGATGGCTTGCCATGTCTTTGGTCAGACCATCCTGTTCGATGAACAGCGCGCGCGGCTGGTGATGCTGCTGGACGTGACCGAGAACCGCCGCGCCCAAGCCGAACTGCTGGCCAGCGAGAAGCGCTTCGCGGCGGTCGCCCAGGTCAGCAACGACGCCATCTGGGACTACAACGTGCGCAGCGGTCAGGTGTGGTGGAGCGACAGCCACATCGCCATGCTCGGCTACCACCCCGACCACGACGCGCACGCCATCGAGGACTGGTTCGAACGCATCCACGCTGACGACCGCACGCGCGTGCGCGACAGCTTCCGGCAGGCGCTGGCCGGCAGTGCCAGCGACTGGCAGGATCATTACCGCTACGCGCGCAAGGATGGCGGTTACGCCGCGGTACTCGATCGCGCCACCATCATGCGCGACGCCGACGGACGCGCCGTGCGCATGGTCGGTGGCATGGTCGACCAGACCCGCGATATCGAGGTGCAGCAGGCGCTGGAACAACGCGAACGCGGCTATCGCGAATTGCTGCTGCAGTTGCCGTTGCCGCTGCTGGTGCTGCAGGACGGGCGCGTGACGTTCGCCAACGGCGCGGCGCGGCGCAAGCTCGGCGGCGCCGACGATGCCGTGCTGGAAGGCGTGGCGTCACCGCTGCTGTTTGACAACGCCACCGCCGCAGCCTGCGAACGGCCCGATGGCGGCCTCAGCATCCTCAGCGGCAGCGTGCGCACACTCGACGGTCGCCGCTTCGAGGCGATGCTGACCGTGGCCGCCTACCAGAGCAGCAGTGGCAGCGGCGTGCAGCTGCTGGTGCGCGATCTCGAGGAGGAGCGCCGCGCCGAGAGCGAGCGCATCGAACGCGAATCGTTCTTCCGACTGTCCGCCGACGGCTTCTGCATACTCGACGGCGAACTTTGCATCCGCCAGGCCAACGCTGCGCTGGCACAGCAGCTCGAGTGCCCGGCCGAGGCGCTGGGCGGCCGCCCGCTGCAGGAATTCGTCGCGGCGCAGGCCTTCGCCGACATCCGCGTGACGCTGCAGGGGCTGGCGATCGGCGCCACCCTGATCCGACGCGAATGCGCCAGCGCCAACGGCGCGCTGTGGCTGGAGTGGAGTTTCGCGCGGGCGCGCGCCGATGCCTGGTTCGCGGTGGTGCGTGACATCAGCCGCCAGCATCGCGCCGAGGCGCAGGCGCGACTGCTGCAGCGTGCAGCCGAGGCGGCGCAGAACGGCATCCTGATCGCCGATGCGCAGCAGCCGGACCTGCCACTGGTCTATGCCAACCCCGCGTTCAGCACCATCACCGGCTATGCGCTGGACGAGGCGCTGGGCCGCAACTGCCGGTTCCTGCACGGCAGCGACCGCGATCAGCCGGGGCTTGCCGCGCTGCGAGCAGCGCTGGCCGATGGCCGCGAGGTCAGCGTGGTGGTGCGCAACTACCGTCGCGACGGCAGCCTGTTCTGGAACGAACTGCTGGTGGCGCCAGTGCTCGATGATGCCGGCCAGCTGACCCACTTCGTCGGCGTGCAGCAGGACATCACCGAAGCGCGCCGCAACGAGGAGCGGCTGGCGTTCCAGGCCCTGCACGATGACCTTACCGGCCTGCCCAACCGCCGCGCGCTGCTGGCACGCCTGCGCGTACTGGCGGAGACCCCGGGAATCGCGCTGCTGCTGATCGACATCGACCAGTTCAAGCTGATCAACGACACCCTCGGCCATGCCTTCGGTGACGACGTGCTGCGCGCACTGGCGCTGCGCCTGCGCGGGGCCCTGCCGGAAGCGGTGTTGCTGGCGCGTTTCGGCGGCGACGAGTTCGTCGCCGCGGTGCCGCGGCGGGAAGAGGCCTCGCTGCAACAGGCGCTGGACGCAGTACTCGCGGCGGTGCGCGAGCCGCTGGACGTGCGCGGCATGATCCAGCATCTGACGCCGAGCATCGGCGTGGCGCTGGCGCCCGAGCACGGCAACGACGCCGAAACGCTGGTGCGCAATGCCGACGCCGCGATGTACGAGGCCAAGAAGCAAGGCCGCAATGCGATTGTCTTCTATTCCGCGCCGATGCACGCCGCGGTGCGCTCGCGGCTCGACGCCGTATCGCGCCTGCGCAATGCCGATCTCGGCAACGAACTGGCGCTGCACTACCAGACCATGCACGACGGCCGCAGCGGCGACATCATCGGCATCGAGCTGCTGCTGCGCTGGCCGCATGGCCCTGCGGAGCTGCACAACCCCGATGCGCTGATACCGGTGCTGGAAGAGACCGGCCTGATCCTGCCGGTGGGGCGCTGGGTGCTCGATCAGGCCTGTCGCCGTCAGCGCATGCTGCAGAGCCTGGGTCCGCGCGGCTGTCGCGTGGCGATCAACGTGTCCGCGCTGCAGATCACGCACGGCACGCTGGTCGAGGACGTGCAGGCGGCGCTGGCCGCGCATGACGCCGATCCGGCGCTGCTCGAGCTGGAGCTGACCGAAAGCGCACTGATGGCCGATCCGCGCGTCGCCGAGCAGACCATGTGGCGTCTGAAACGACTGGGCGTCAGCTTGGCGATCGACGACTTCGGCACCGGCTACTCCAGTCTGGCCTATCTCAAGCGTCTGCCGGTGGACCGGCTGAAGATCGACCGCACCTTCGTGCATGACGTGCTGACCGACCCCGACGACGCGCTGATCTGCGGTTCGATCATCACGCTGGCCCACAACCTGGCCCTGGAAGTCGTCGCCGAGGGCGTCGAAACGGAAGCGCAGCGGCAATGGCTGGCCGCGCGCGACTGCGACGCCATGCAGGGTTATTTGTTCACCCGACCGCAGGCGTTCGCCGACGCCGCGGCGTGACCGCCGGTGCTGGCAGCAGCATCCTTCCCGGATTTCGCTGCGCTGCATCCGGCTACGCGGTTTTCGTATCCTGATCGCGAACGGGTATCAGTCGCCGGGTTCGGGTTCTACTTCGGTCGCAGGCAGCGCCGCGTCGCCCAGCAGGGCCTGGCTCTCTTCCGGCAGCAGCGATTCGACCTCGCGCAGCTTGCGTTCGATCGCGCGCGTGCGCACGCCGGTGGCCTCGATCTGGCCGCTGGCCTCGTCGAGCTTCTTCTTGACCTTGTCGAGCACGCCGCCGAACCTGCCGAACTCGGTCTTGACCGCACCCAGCAGCTGCCAGACCTCGCTCGAACGCTGCTGGATCGCCAGCGTGCGAAAGCCCATCTGCAGGCTGTTGAGCAGGGCGTTGAGCGTGGTCGGCCCGGCGACGGTGACGCGGTGTTCGCGCTGCAGCGCCTCGAACAGACCGGGTCGGCGCAGCGCTTCGGCGTACAGGCCCTCGGTGGGCAGGAACAGGATTGCGAAGTCGGTGGTGTGCGGCGGCGCGATGTATTTGCTGCGGATCGTGCGCGCCTCGTCGCGCAGGCGCCGCTCGAGCGCGGCGGCGGCGGCGGCGACGCCCTCAGCGTCGGCGCGGTCCTGGGCGTCGAGCAGGCGCTCGTAATCCTCGCGCGGAAACTTGGCGTCGATCGGCAGCCACACCGGTGCGTCACTGGTGGCGCCGGGCAGGCGGATCGCGAACTCGACACGATCACCGCCGCCGGGAACCGGTGCGAAATTGCTGGCGTACTGCTCCGGCGTCAGCACCTGTTCCAGCAGCATGCCCAGCTGCACCTCGCCGAAGATGCCACGCGTCTTGACGTTGCCGAGCACGCGCTTGAGGTCGCCGACACCGGTGGCCAGGCTCTGCATCTCGCCGAGGCCCTTGTAGACCTTCTCCAGCTGGTCGGAAACCTGCTGGAACGACTGCCCCAGCCGTGCCTCCAGCGTGGACTGCAGCTTCTCGTCCACGGTCGCGCGCATCTGCTCGAGCTTGGCGGCGTTGTCGTGCTGGATCGCCGCCAGCTTCTCCTCCAGCGTCGTGCGCATCGCCGTCAGGCGCTGCTCGTTGCCGGCTGCCAGCGCGCCGAGGCGCTGCTCGAGCACGCCGCCGAACGCCTGTAGCGCCTGCGCTCCCTCTTCGCGCGTCTTGCGCGCATCGTCGAGCAGCGCCTGGCGCAGACCGTCGAGGCGCTGATCGGTGCGCTGGGTGAACTGGTCGAGGCGCTCGCCGAAGTCACCGCTGCGGCGGTCCTGCTGCTGCGCCATGGCGGCGATCTGCCGGCTGACCGCGGCGCCGAACTGGCTCAGCGCGCGGGTCTGCTCCTCGCGCGCACCGCGCTGCTCCTCGCGCAGGGCGCGCTCGAGCCGTTCGCTGGCGGCCTGCAGCGCCTCCAGCCGCGTCGTCAGCGCAGGGTCGGTGCGCCCGCGCGCACGCAGCAGCAGGGCCAGCAGCGCCAGGGCGATGCCCAGCGCGACCAGGATCAGGACCAGCAGGAGATCGGTCATCGGACTCGGCGCCGCAAACGATGCGCGCAGTGTAGCCGCGGGCGTCGCAGCGGCTGCGATACCGGGATGCCATCAAAAGCGCGACGGCTCCGATCCCGGAGCCGCCGCGGTCGCCGCGCGCCGAGGCGCGCGCAGGGACGCGTTGACCGAAGCTCAGTGGCCGATACGGTGGCTGTTGGCGTTGAGGCGCTTGTTGAGGTTGGCCTGCTGCTGCTTGGTGATGTAGCCGCCGTTCTTGTGCGCGAGCACCTGCTGGCGATGGGCGATCGTCGCGTCGCGGTAGCGCAGGTTGCGTGCCTGGGCGTGGTTCAGCTCGCCCTCGCGCACCTGCCGGGTGATGCGGCGGTTCTGCATCTGCGTGCGGTCCAGCACCTGGTCGCGGCGCGGGTGGTGGTTCTGGAAATGCTGATCACGATGGCTGACATCGCGTGCCATGCCCGGGGCGGCGGCGGCCAGCGCGGTCAGGCCGATCAGCAGCAGGCTGGTGGTACGGGGTGAAAGGCGCATGGGAAAACTCCTGGATGGGCCGGAAGCGGTCCGGTGATCAGGAAAACGCCCGGGAGGGCGACCGGTTGACCGCCGGGCCGTCGCCGTCGCCGCTCGTTCAGCAGGGTCGCGTGAATCCGTGGCTAGTTGACGGTGGCAAAGACCACCTTGAGATACCGGCTTTCCGGCACCTGCAGCTGGAACGGATGATCCGGACCGGCACCGCCGACGTGCAGCACGGTCAGCTCGCGCCCGGCGGCAGACGCGGCGCGGCGCAGGGTGTCGAGAAAGGTCGGTTCATCGACCAGCCCGGTGCAGGAGCAGCTCAGGAACAGCCCGCCCGGCGCCACCACCTCGAGCGCCAGGCGGTTCATCGCGTGATAGGTGCGCAGCGCCTGCGGCAGGCGCTCGCGGTCGCGGGTCAGCTTGGCCGGGTCCAGCACCACCGCATCCCAACGCTCGCCGCGCGTGCGCGCCACCTCCAGCCACGAAAACAGGTCGGCGGCCTCGAAGCATACGTCGAGGTCGTTCAGCACGGCGTTGGCACGCGCCAGTTCGAGGATGTCGGGATCGAGATCGACGCCGGTCACCGCCTGCGCGCCGCCGGCCGCTGCGGCCAGCGCGAAGCCGCCGGAATTGCAGCACAGGTCGAGCACGCGCGCGCCGCGCACCAGACCGCCGAAGTGCTGCCGGTTGTCGCGCTGGTCGACGAAAAAGCCGGTCTTGTGGCGGCTGCCGGGGGTGACGTGGAAGCGCAGGCCGTGCTCGCGCACGATCACCGGTTCCGGCGCCGGCGGCGTGGCGCAGTCGAAGCTTTCCTGCTTCTGCACGTGTGCCTCGGCGTAGGCGTAGAGGCGGCAACCGGGAAACAGCGCGCGCAGCGCATCGTCGATCGCATGGCGCAGCCGCCACATGCCGGCGGCGAAGTATTCGACCACCAGCAGATCGGCGTAGCGGTCGATCACCAGCCCGGAGAGGCCGTCGCCCTCGCTGTGCACCACGCGCCAGGCGTCACCGGTAGCGTCGAGATGCAACCGGTCGCGGCGCAGCGCGACCGCCGCGGCGATGCGCCGCGCGATCCAGTCGGCGTCGATCGCTTCGGCGGGATCGCGCGTCAGCACGCGCAGGCCGATGCGCGCGTGGCCGTTCCAGAAACCGCGCGCCAGAAAGGCACCGTGGCCGTCGACCAGATCGGCCACGCTGCCGGGCTTCAGCGGCGTCTCGCTGAGCAGCGCACGGCGATACAACCACGGATGCGGCGACATGCGCTCGGCAACGAGGCGGACCTGCGGGTACGGGACGGCGGGCATCGGCCGATTCCTGGGCGCGGCGCGCGGGCCCGGCTCAGCGTCGCGCCAGGCGCAGCAGCAGGAAGGCGATCACAGCGACGAAGTTGACGCCGAACATCCAGCCCTGGCCCACGCCCACCCGCAGCAGCCACTCGGCGCTCGGCAGCCGGTAACCGAAATTCCAGCCGCCGCCGAGACGCGCGACCAGGCCCGCGATCGCGCCGACGTTCCAGCCGTAAGCCGCGACCGGCGTGACCAGGATCGGGATCTGCGCCAGTTGCGCCCACGACGACCAGCGCCAGCCGCGCTCGTCTCCCTCGAGCAGCTTGACCCCGGCGGTCAGCACCAGCGCGAAAGCCAGTGCGCCGAGCAGCATCAGCACGAACGGCAGCGGCGCTTGCAGCTCGAAGGCCCGCGCACCGTAGATGCACAGGCCGAACAGGCCGCCGGCGATCTCGAGGATGCCGATCAGTCGCGCAATCAGGGTTTTCATGGCGGGTGTCCGGTGGCGGCGGGCGGGGCCAGGGTGCGATCATAGCCGCAGGCCGTTGCGACAGCCGTTCAATCCTCCAGTCCCTCCGCGGCAGCGGCGAGATCGTCCAGATGCTCGTCCCACCAGCGCGCTTCGGCAGCGAACGGAAATGCCGCCGGGAAGGCCGGATCGTGCCAGCGCGCGGCGATCCAGCCGGCGTGATGCACCTGGCGCATCGCGCGCAGCGCCGGGACCAGCGCCAGCTCGCGGCGGTCGAAGTCGCCGAACTCGGCGTAGCCCTCCAGCAGCGCCTCCATCGCGACGGCGTCGTGGGCCAGCATCCACAGGTCCTGCACCGCGGGCCCCATGCGCGCATCGTCGAGATCGACGAAATGCGGGCCGGCGTCGGTCCACAACACGTTGCCGGGATGGCAGTCGCCGTGCAGGCGGATGTGACGCAGCGGCCCCAGCGCGGCCTCGCGCGCGGCGATCGCGGCGTCGAGGCG
>DATLSL010000055.1:0-4702 GCA_035534135.1 Rhodanobacteraceae bacterium
CGCGCTCGAACAGCAGCACGCGCAGGGTGTGGATCACGAACGCGGCGATCGCGGTCGGCAGCGCCCACAGCGCGATCGCCAGCGGCGCCAGCACGATGCCGTGGGTGGCATAGAAACCCTGGATCAGCAGCACCGCGCCCAGCGCGAGGAACACGTCCTCGCCGAAAAACAGGCCGATGTTGTCGGTGGCGGCGGCCATCGCACGCACGCGCTGGCGGTCGGCGTCGCCGAGCGGCGGTCCGCGCAGCTCGACGGTGGCCTCGCTCATCGGCGCCAGCAGTGGACGCACCGTCTGTGCCTGCCCGGCGACATTGGTCAGGCCCAGCATCGACAGCATCTGGCGCAGCAGCAGGTAGCTGGCCAGCAGCCGCGCCAGGGTCAGGCCGCGCAGACTGGCGATCCAGCGCGCCGCGTGCTCGCGCAATCCGGCGCGTTCCAGCACGCCGATCGCCGGCAGGGTCAAGGCGTACAGCAGCAGCGCGCGATTGGAGACAAAGCTGGTGCCAAGCAGGCCGAGCAGCTCGGGCACGCTGAAGCCTGCGGCCAGTCCGCTGACCACGCCGGCGGCGACCACCACCAGTACCGGGTTGTCGCGGCGCACGAAGCCGGCGATCACCACCGCGACGCCCAGCAGCGGCCAGTAGTTCATGGGGCGCGCTCCGGGCGTCCGGGCGCGGTCACGTGCACGTTTGCCGCGTCCAGCGCCTGCCGCAGGCGACGGGCGAACTCGGCCGCATCGGGGCGGTCGCCGTGCACGCACAGCGTGTCGGCGGTGATCGCGATGGGCGTGCCGTCGATCGCGATCGCTTCCCCGCGGGTCGCGATCCGCAGCGCCTGCGCCACCGCCGCGTCGATATCGTCGATCAGCGCGCCGGGCTGGCTGCGCGGCGTCAGCGATCCGTCCGCCTGGTAGCGGCGGTCGGCGAAGGCCTCGCGCGCGACCGTCAGCCCGAATGCGCGCCCGGCCTCGATCAGCGCGCTGCCGGCCAGACCGAACAGGATCAGGCTCGGGTCGAAATCGCGCACCGCCTGCGCGACGGCGTCGGCCAGCGCGCGGTCGCGCGCGGCCTGGTTGTAGAGCGCGCCGTGCGGCTTGACGTGCGCCAGACGCGCGCCGGCGGCGTGCGCAAACGCGGCCAGCGCGCCGATCTGATAGAGCACCAGCGCATGGGTTTCGGCGGGCGTGGCCGCCAGTGCACGACGGCCGAAGCCGACCAGGTCCGGCCAGCCGGGCTGCGCGCCCAGTGCGACGCCGTGCGCACGCGCCAGTGCGACCGTGGCCTGCATCGTCTGCGGGTCGCCGGCATGGAAGCCGCAGGCGATATTGGCCGAGCTGACGTGCGGCAACACGCCGGCGTCGTCGCCCAGGCGCCAGGCGCCGAAGGACTCGCCGAGATCGCAGTTGAGGTCGAGGATGCGGGTCATGATTCGGCTCGGCGACGGGCGATCGCGGTTTCCATGCGCAGCAGACGCTGCTCGCGCGCTTCCAGCAGACGCGCGGCCTCGCCGGCGTCGATCGGCGCGAAGCGTAGCGCATCGCCGGGCCGGCGCTGCGCGAGGCGCGGCAGATCGACCGCGGCCAGCTGGCCGATGCGCGGATAACCGCCGCTGACCGGATGCTCGCAAAACAGCACGATCGGCTGGCCGTTGGGTGGCAGCTGCACGGTGCCGGCGATGACGCCTTCCGAGATCAGCTCCAGCGGCGCGCGCAGCACGAGTCGCGGTCCGTCCAGCCGGCAGCCGACGCGGTTGGACGCGGCGGCGACACGAAACCCGCTGGCGAACAGCGCCTCGCGCGAGGCCGCATCGAGCCGTCCGGTGTGGGTGCCCGCCAGCAGCCGCAGCGGCCGCGCCGCGGCGCCATCGAACCAGGGCCGCGGATCGAGCGACCAGGCCGCGTGATCGGCAGCGCTGGCGACAGCGTCCGCCGCGCCCAGCGGCAGCCGGTCGCCCGCACGCAGCGCGCGGCCCGCCAGCGGGCCGAGGCCGGCGTTGAGATCCTGGCTGCGGCTGCCCAGCACCGCCGCGACGTCGATGCCACCGCGCACGGCCAGATAGCTGCGGCAGCCGTGGCGCATGCCGCCGAGCCGCAACACGCTGCCCGCCCGCAGTCGCAGCGGCGTCCAGCCGGGCAGGGCGCGGCCGTCCGCCTCGGCGGCGACCGGCGCGCCGGTCAGGGCGATCTCGACGTCGCGGTGCAGGCGCAGGGTCGGACCGGTCAGGGTGATCTCCAGCGCGCAGGCATCGGGCGGGTTGCCGACCAGCGCATGAGCTAGCCGCAGCGCGGGCAGGTCCGCTGCGCCGGCGCGACCGATGCCGAGATGCGCCAGCCCGGGCCGGCCGCGGTCCTGCAGGCTGGTCAGCAGGCCGGGCGTCAGCACCTCGATCATGCGCCGTGCTCCGACAGCGCCGCGAAGCTTGCCGCGTCGACGGCGCGCAAGTGCACGTGCTGACCCGGCGCCAGCCGCGCGGGCGGTGCACGCGCAGGATCGAACAGCCGCAGCGGTGTGCGCCCGATCAGGCGCCAGCCGCCCGGCAGGACGGACGGATAGATGCCCGTCTGCGCGCCGCCGATGGCGACGCTGCCGGCCGGCACGCGCAGGCGCGGGCTGGCCAGGCGCGGCACCGCCAGCGCCGCATCGAGGCCCAGCAGATAGGCGAAGCCCGGCGCGAAGCCGAGCATGGCCACGCGGTAGTCTGCGGCGGTGTGGCGCGCGATCACTTCGCCTTGCGTGAGACCTGTCAAGGCGACAACTTCCGCCAGATCCGGCCCGTGCTCGCCGCCGTAGCAGACCGGCAGTTCGACGACCGCCGTGTCGGCCGGCTCGGCATCGCCGGCGGCGACTTCCGTCTGCGCCAGAGCCTCGCGCACGGCGGCGACGAACACCTCCGTGTCCGGCCAGCGCCGCGGATCGAAACGCAGCAGCAGGCTGGCGTAGGCCGGAGCGATGTCCTCGACGCCGGGCAGGGCGGCCGTCCGCAACGCCGCCGCGGCCGCATGCACGCGGTCGTTGAGCGCGCGCTCGATGACGCTGCCGAAGCGCAGCAGCAGCGCGGATTCGCCCAGCAGTTCGATCGCGCAGCCGGCGCCGGTCATGCGCGTCAGCTCGCGCCCAGTCGCGCCACAAGCGCGCTGATCCGCGCCGCGCGCGTGCCTTCCGCATAAGACTGGCGCAGGCCATGGCCCCAGACCGGACCCGGCCAGGCGTCGTCGTCCTCGCGCCGCCCGACCACGTGCACATGCAGCTGGCGCACCACGTTGCCCAGCGCACCGACGTTGAGCTTGGTGCAGGGTGCGACCGACCGCAGCGCCCGCGCCGCCTGTTCCAGCTCATCGAACAGCAGCGCGCGCTCGGTCGGGCTCAGATCGAACAGCTCGACCAGACCCGCGCGTCGCGGCACCAGCACCAGCCACGGAAAGCGCGCGTCATCCATCAGCAGCACGCGGCACAGCGCCCGATCCGCGACGAACGCCGACTCGCGGGCCAGCTGCGGATCGAGCGTGAAGCCTTCGCTCATGCGCCGAGGTGCCGGGCGAAGAAGGCCAGCGTGCGCTCGCGCGCCAGTTTGGCCGCGGTCGCGTCGTAGCTGCCGCGGGCGTCGCAGTTGAAACCGTGGTCGGCATCGTAGACGTGGAACTCGGCGCCCGGATTGGCCGCGCGCACCTGCTCGCGGTCGGCTGCACTGATGTGCGCGTCCTTGAGGCCGTAGTGGAACAGCAGCGGTGCCCTGGCCTGGAGTCCGGTCAGCTGCGTGTTGCGGCCGCCGTAGTAGCTGACCGCGGGCAGACCAAGTTTGATGGCCGCGAGATAGGCCACGCTGCCACCCCAGCAAAACCCGACCACGCCGATCTTGCCGGCGCTCTTGATCGCCTCGGCGGCGCTGGCCACGTCCTCCAGCGCGCGCTCGAAGCCGAGTTCGCCGATCAGGGCCATGCCCTTCTGCATCCCGGCCTGGTCGTAGCCCAGTTCGACCCCGGTTTCGAGATGATCGAACAGCGCCGGCGCGATCGCCGTGTAACCGGCCTCGGCGTAGCCGTCCACCACGCTGCGGATGTGCGGATTGACGCCGAAGATCTCCTGTACCACGACGATGCCGCCCTTGGGCGTGCCCTTGGGCTTGGCCCGGTAGGCGCTGATGCACTGGGTGCCGCTGGTGCCGATATTGATGATGTCGCCCATGGGGTTTGCTCCGTGGTGGGGTCGGGTGATCAAACGGCGAGCGTAAACCGCGAACCCGCGAAGTCAACGTCGGGACGCCGGAGAAAAGCGCTGCAGACCTTACAATCGCACTTTCGTCCGCGGTCCGCGCCATGTCCCGATCCAGTCCCAGCGTCGGTTTCATCAGCCTCGGTTGTCCCAAGGCGCTGGTCGATTCCGAGCGCATCCTCACCCAGCTCAAGGTCGAGGGCTACGCGATCGTGCCCAGCTACCAGGACGCCGACGCGGTGGTGGTCAACACCTGCGGCTTCATCGACGCCGCGGTGCAGGAGTCGCTGGACGCCATCGGCGAGGCCCTGCACGAGAACGGCAAGGTCATCGTCACCGGCTGCCTCGGCAAGCGCGCCGACCTGATCCGCGAAGCCTACCCCGACGTGCTCGCCATCAGCGGCCCGCAGGACTACGCCAGCGTGATGAGCGCGGTGCACGCGGCGCTGCCACCGGCGCACGATCCGTTCCTCGACCTGGTGCCGCCCACCGGC
>DATLSL010000056.1:0-27981 GCA_035534135.1 Rhodanobacteraceae bacterium
CTACGGTGACATCGGTACCAGTCCGCTCTATTCACTGCAGCAGACTTTCGGCGAGCACGGCATCGGCGTCAGTCACGACAATGTGCTGGGCGCGCTGTCGCTGATCTTCTGGTCGCTGATCGTGGTGGTGTCGCTGAAGTATGTGCTGTTCGTCATGCGCGCCGACAACAAGGGCGAGGGCGGCATCATGTCGCTGATGGCGCTGGCCCAGCGCGGCGTGCGCAGCAGCCCGCGCGTGCGCTGGGCGCTGCTGGCGCTGGGACTGGCCGGCACCGCGCTGTTCTACGGCGACAGCGTGATCACGCCGGCGATTTCGGTGCTGTCGGCGATCGAGGGTCTGCGCGTCGCCGAGCCGACGCTGGACCGCAGCATCATCCTGTGGATCACGGTGGCGATCATCTTCGGCCTGTTCGCGGTGCAGCGCTACGGTACCCATCGCGTCGGCTCGCTGTTCGGGCCGATCATGATCCTCTGGTTCACCAGCATTGCCGCGACCGGCGTGCTCGGCATCGTCCGCCATCCGCATGTACTGGCGGCGCTCAGCCCGCATTACGCGGTGCTGTTTTTCGTGCACAACCATGTCGATGCCTTTCTGGCACTGGGTTCGGTGGTGCTGGCGCTGACCGGCGCCGAGGCGCTGTACGCCGACATGGGCCATTTCGGCAAGAAACCGATCCGCCTGGCCTGGTTCGCCCTGGTGCTGCCGGCGCTGGTGATCAACTACTTCGGCCAGGGTGCATTGCTGATGGTCGACCCGAAGGCGGTGTCCAATCCGTTCTACCTGCTGGTGCCGCAGCCGTTCCTCTATCCGATGGTGGCGCTGGCGGCGGTGGCTACGGTGATCGCCTCGCAGGCGGTGATTTCGGGGGCATTCTCGATGACCCGCGAGGCGATCCTGCTGGGCTACTCGCCGCGCATGCAGGTCAAGCACACCTCGGCGGAGCAGCGCGGACAGATCTTCATTCCCTGGATCAACCGCATGCTGCTGATCCTGGTGCTGGCGGCGGTACTCGGCTTCCGCACCTCCGACAGCCTCGGCGCGGCCTACGGCATCGCGGTGACCGGCACCATGACCGTCACCACCATGCTGGTCCTGGTGGTGGCGCGCAAGCTCTGGCACTGGCCGCTGCTGCTGGTGCTGCCGCTGGGCGCGGTGCTGCTGACGATCGACCTGTCGTTCTTTGCGGCCAACCTGGTCAAGATCGCGAGCGGCGGCTGGTTTCCGCTCGCGCTCGGCGCGGTCGCCTTCGTGGTGATGAGCACCTGGCGGCGCGGCCGCGAGCTGGTCCTGCGCGAGATGAAACAGGGCGGCCTCGCGGTGGACACCTTTCTTTCCAGCATCGCCAACCATCCGCCGCTGCGGGTCCCCGGCACGGCGGTGTTTCTCACCGCCAACCTCGGCGCGGTGCCAATCGCCCTGTTGCACAACCTCAAGCACAACAAGGTCCTGCACGAACGCAACGTGCTGCTGACGGTGGATATTCTCGACTCTCCCCGGGCCGATCCCGGCGAGCGCATCGAGCTCAAGCCGCTGGGCGCCGAGTTCTACCGGCTGGTGCTGCGCTTCGGCTTCGCGGAAGATCCCGATCTGCCGCGCACGCTGGGCAGCTGCCAGAAACTGGGCCTGGGCTTCGACCTGATGGATACGACCTTCTTCATCAGCCGCGAAAACGTGGTCTCCAGCAACCGTCCCGGCATGGCACTGTGGCGCGACAAGTTGTTTGCGTTCCTCGCCCGCAACGCCATGCCGGCCACCGCATTCTTCCGCATTCCCGGCAATCGCCTGATCGAGCTGGGCACGCAGGTGGAAATCTAGGCATGCATGCCCCAATGTATCGAAGCGCACTCTTGACGCGAATCAAGGTCACTGTACCGATACCCGCCCGTTCCCCGATGGAGCCGTCATGAGCACCGCTTCCTTCACTCGCGACCAGCTGCTGGCCTGCGGCCATGGCGAGCTGTTCGGTCCCGGCAATGCGCGCCTGCCACTGCCCGACATGCTGATGTTCGACCGCATCCTCAGCATCTCCGACAGCGGCGGCGCCTACGATCGCGGCTACATCGAGGCCGAACTCGACATCCGCCCCGACCTGTGGTTCTTCGGCTGCCATTTCGAGGGCGACCCGGTGATGCCGGGCTGCCTCGGGCTCGATGCACTCTGGCAGCTGGTCGGCTTCTTTCTGGCCTGGCTGGGCCAGCCCGGACGTGGCCGCGCGCTGGGCGTCGGCGAAGTGAAGTTCGCCGGACAGGTACTGCCCACGGCGCACCTGGTGACCTACCAGATCGACATCCGCCGCGTGATGCGGCACAAACTGGCGATGTCGATCGGCAATGGCCGCGTACTGGTGGACGGGCGGCCGATCTACGAGGCCAGCAACCTGCGTGTCGGCCTTTTCACCAGCACCGAGGGCTTCTGAGCATGCCGGCAAAGCGCGTCGTCATCACCGGCATGGGCATCGTCTCGTGCCTTGGAAACGATCCGGACACGATCAGCAGCGCGCTGCGCGAGAGCCGTTCCGGCATCCGCTTCGTGCCCGAGTATGCCGAACTGGGCCTGCGCAGCCACGTCGCCGGGGTGCCGCAGGTCGACCTCGACGCCGCCATCGACCGCAAGCTCAAGCGCTTCATGGGCGATGCCGCCGCCTACGCCTGCGTGGCGATGCAGGCGGCGATCGCCGATGCCGGCCTCAGCCCGGAACAGGTGCGCAGCGAGCGCAGCGGCCTGATCGCCGGCTCCGGCGGCGGCTCGCCCGCCAGCCAGATCGAGACCGCCGACCTGCTGCGATCGCGCGGCGTGCGTCGCATCGGCCCGTACATGGTGCCGCGCTCGATGTGCTCGACGGTCTCGGCGGGCCTCGCCACCGCGTTCGGCATCCGCGGCATCAGCTATTCGATCTCGGCGGCCTGCGCCACCTCGGCGCACTGCATCGGTGCCGCCGCGCAGCAGATCGTCAGCGGCACCCAGGACATCGTCTTCGCCGGCGGCGGCGAGGAGCTGCACTGGGGCATGACCGCGCAGTTCGACGCCATGGGCGCGCTGTCGTCGCACTTCAACGACACCCCCGCGCGCGCCTCGCGGCCCTACGACAGCGGCCGCGACGGCTTCGTCATCGCCGGCGGCGGCGGCATCCTGGTGCTGGAGGATCTCGAACACGCGCGGCGCCGCGGCGCGCGCATCCACGCCGAACTGGTCGGCTACGGCATCAGCTCCGATGGCGCCGACATGGTCGCGCCCAGCGGCGAGGGTGCGGTGCGCTGCATGCGCATGGCGCTGGCCGCGGCGGCCAGCCCGATCGACTACATCAACACCCACGGCACCGCGACCCCGCTCGGCGACCTGGCGGAGCTGCAGGCGCTGACCGAGGTGTTCGGCGCGCAGTGCCCGCCGCTGTCCTCGACCAAGGCGCTCAGCGGGCATTCGCTGGGTGCGGCCAGCGTGCATGAGGCGATCTACTGCCTGCTGATGCTGCGCGACGGCTTCATCGCCGGTTCGGCGCATATCGACCAGCTCGACGCGCGCGCCGCCGGCCTGCCGATCGTGCGCGAGTCGCGCCCGGCGACGCTGGATACCGTGCTGTCGAACAGCTTCGGCTTCGGCGGCACCAACGCCAGTCTGGTGCTGCGCCGCTACACGGATTGAGTGGCACGCGCGGCCGGCTTCACAGGCTGCGCCGCGGCGTCACCAGCAGGTCGCCGAACAGCAGCCCGGCGACCAGCGCGACCAGCAGGGTGATCAGCAGCAGGCCGGCGTTGACGCCCAGATTGACGTCGCGCTCCAGCAGATAGCCGACGCTGCTGAAGCCGATCGACCCCGGCACCAGCAGGATGATGCCCGGTTCGCGCACCAGCGCGCCGGGTCGACCGACGTACCGCGCGTAGAGGTTGCTCAGCGCGCCCATCAGCAGACCACCCAGAAAGACGCCGAAAGCCGGCCCGAACAGGGTGCCCCCGGCACGCGTCACCGCGTAGCCCAGCACGGCCGATGCCATCACCAGCGGCCAGTCGCGCCGCGCCGCCTGGAACAGCACCGCGAACGCCAGCGCGCCGAACAGCAGCGCCGGCAGATCCGCCCAGCCTGACAGCGGCGGCAGCGCCCGTGCCGCTTCGGGCACGCCCAGCAGCACGCACAGCTGCGCTGCCGCCAGCGTGCCGAAGGTCAGCTTCAGCAGCGTGGCCATGGCGCCGGCCATGCGCGCCACACCCGACACCAGATGCTGGGTCGACAACTCGCGCACGGCGGTGGTCAGGGTCATGCCGGGCATCAGCACGATCAGCGCCGACAACACCACCGGCTTGACCGCCAGCGGCACGACCCAGGCCGCGATCAGGCTGGCGACCAGGGTGGCGACGAAGGCGGCGATCGCCTCGTTGGCGGCCGCCAGCCGCGGACGACCGGTGCCCGCGATGCTGAGCAGGCCGATCAGCAGACCGATCAGCCCCGCGGTCAACACGTCGGCCCACGACGTGTGCAGCAAGGTGGCCACGGCCGCCGCGGCCAGTCCGAACGCGGCCACCGTGGCGCTGGCCCAGCCGCGCGGCGGCGGCGCCGACAACGCCCGCAGCTGGGCGAATCCGGCCTCCACATCGAGCACGCCGGCGATCACCTGATCGGCGATGCGGTCGACGCTGCACAGGCGCGCCAGATGCACGTCGCCCGGCGGCAGCCGCATCACCTGGGTCAGCGGCGGACTGTCGCTGCTCTTGCGATCCGTCAACGTCATGATGATCGCGGTCGGGCTGCACCAGACCTCGGCTGACAGCTGCAGCCGCTGCGCCACCAGGCTGACGGCGTTCTCCAGCCGCGGCGCGGCGGTGCCGTACTGATGCAGCCGCCGCGCGATCTCGGCGACGAAGGCCATGCGCGCCTCGCGCGCTGCCGTGCCGCTCACGCGCCGAGCCGCGCTGACGGGGCGGCCGCGACCGGCGCGCGCGCGCCGGCGGCGGTTTGCGGGGGCTGGGACAGGGCATGATCCATCGGCAGTGCGCGAGCCTGGTCGATAAACGGGACAATCCACGGGACGATCCACGGGCGTGCAGCGCGCTGCGACATCCCCGCAACGGCTGCGGCCCGTTCCTCAATCCTACTGTCGTTGCCGTCACGCGGCGAGCATCGCGGCTGTGGCTGCCGGCGGCTCGGCGGACGGTTCGATGGACAGGGCACTCGTCAGCGCCGCACGCTGGCGCCAGACTGCCGGGGTGCGGCGTCCTGTCACGGCGGATTCGACGTGCGCTTGCCGGACCCGCTACCCCGCTGTCGCCGTTGATGCCCATACTGCGGGGCTGCTCTGGAGACAAACCCATGCTCGACGGTGAACTGCTCTCGCGCATCCAGTTCGGCTTCGTGGTGTCGTTCCACATCCTGTTCCCGTCGTTCTCGATCGGGCTGGCCAGCTGGCTGGTGTTTCTCGAGGGTGTGTGGCTATGGAAGCGCACGGACCTCTGGCGTGATCTGTATTTCTTCTGGCTGAAGGTGTTCGCGGTCGCCTTCGGCATGGGCGTGGTCAGCGGCATCGTGATGAGCTTCCAGTTCGGCACCAACTGGTCACGCCTGAGCGAGGCCGCCGGCAGCATTCTCGGCCCGCTGCTCAATTACGAGGTGCTGACGGCGTTCTTCCTCGAGGCGTCGTTCCTCGGCGTGATGCTGTTCGGCTGGAATCGCGTCGGTCATGTCACCCACTTTCTGGCGACCTGCATGGTCGCGCTGGGGACGCTGATCTCGACGTTCTGGATCATGGCGGCCAACAGCTGGATGCAGACGCCCGCCGGTTACACGATCGAGCATGGCGTGTTCGTGCCCACCGACTGGTGGAAGGTGATCTTCAACCCGTCGCTGCCGTTGAGTTTCCTGCACATGGCGATGGCGGCGTTCCTGACCACGGCGATGGTGGTCGGCGGCGTGGCGGCGTGGTACCTGCTGCGCGGCCGCTTCGGCGATCGCGCACAGGCCATGCTCAAGGCCGCGGTGGCTTTCGTCGCCCTCGTGATCCCGCTGCAGATCTTCGTCGGCGACGCCAGCGGCCTCGAGGTGCTGCAGACGCAGCCGGCCAAGCTGGCGGCGATCGAGGCCAACTGGACCACCGCGCGCGGCGTCCCGTGGACGCTGTTCGCGATCCCCGACACCGGGACCGAATCCAACCGCTACGCGATCGAGATCCCGAAAGTCGGCAGCCTGATCCTCACCCACCAGCTCAATGGCAAGGTTCCCGGCCTGAAGAGCTTTCCGCCGCAGGACCGGCCGCCGGTGACGCCGGTGTTTTTCGCCTTCCGCGTGATGGTGGCGCTGGGCTTTGCCATGCTCGGCCTGTCCTGGCTCGGACTCTGGTGGTGGCGGCGACACACCCTGTTCGACCGCCGCTGGTATCTGCGACTGTGGCTGGCGATGGCGCCGGCGGGATTCATCGCCGTGCTGGCCGGCTGGTATACGCGCGAGATCGGCCGCCAGCCGTGGGTGATCTACGGCGTGATGCGTACGGCGGATGCATTCAGCGGCGTGCCGGCCGCGAGCGTGCTGGTGTCGCTGATCGCCTTCGCGCTGGTGTATGCGGTGGCGTTCGGGTTCGGTGCCTATTATCTCGTCAAGCTGTTTCGCGCCGGACCGACGCCGGCGCCGCAGCGGCCGGTCGTGCTGCCGGGCCACAGTGCGGCGCGACCGCTGTCGGCCGCGCACGATGCGGTGGAGCTGCCATGAACCTCGATCTCGCCGCCGTGCTGCCGGTAGTGTGGTTCTTCATCATCGGCTTTGCCGTGCTGATGTACGTGCTGCTGGACGGCTTCGTGCTCGGCATCGGCATCCTCTCGCCGTTCGCCGACGACGAGCATCAGCGCGACCAGATGATGAACACCGCGGCGCCGATCTGGGACGGCAACGAGACCTGGCTGATCCTGGGCATCGCCGGGCTGTATGCGGCGTTCCCTCGCGCCTACGCGCTGATCCTGTCGACGCTGTACCTGCCGGCGCTGCTGATGATGGTCGGTCTGGTCTTTCGCGGCGTTGCCTTCGAGTTCCGCTTCAAGGCGCACAAGACGCGCTGGGTCTGGGGCCTGGGTTTCCATCTCGGCTCGCTGGCGGTGGCGTTTGCGCAGGGCGTGTTCCTCGGCGCGCTGGTCGAGGGAATGCCGCTGGAGGGCGGCAAGTATCTCGGCGGCGCCTTCAGCTGGTTCAGCCCGTTCGCGGTGATGACCGGCTGCGCGCTGGTGTTCGGCTACGGCCTGCTCGGCGCCACCTGGCTGTTCATGAAGACCGACGGCCGCACCCAGCGCATCGCCGCCGACTTGGCGCGACCACTGATGATGGTGGTGATCGCCTTCATGCTGATGGTGAGCGTGTGGGTGCCCTTCATCAACGCGCAGGTGATGCAGCGCTGGTTCACCTGGCCGAATCTGCTTTATCTGGCGCCGGTGCCGCTGCTGACGGTGCTGGTGGCGGGCCTGCTGTGGCGGGCGGTGCTGACCGACCGCGAGGTGCAGTCGTTTCGCTGGGCGATGGCGCTGTTCGTGCTGGGCTTCATCGGCCTCGCCGCCGGTATCTGGCCCGACATCGTGCCACCGCATCTGACGATCTGGCAGGCGGCCTCGCCGGTGACCAGCCAGGGCTTCACCCTGGTCGGTGCGCTGCTGATGATACCGGTGGTGCTGGGCTATACCGTGTATTCGTATCGCGTGTTTCGCGGCAAGGTGCACGCCGGTGAGGGCTATCACTGACGTCGCCCGTCTGCGTTCAGCACGCCGCCCGCGACCGCCTGCTGGTTCGCGTCCGCGCCTGCGGCGCTACAGCGTGTAGCGCACGTCCGGATCGGCGCGCAGGACGCGGTGCGCGCCGTCGTAGGCGTCGCGCGAGCGGGCGCTGAAGCTGACACACACGGCGACGTAATGACCCTCGCGCGAGGGCCGCAGGCGCCGGCTGCCGGCGATCACGGTCACGCCGTCGGCGTCTGCCAGCAGCGCCGGCACGCGTTCCTCGAGGCCGGCGCCGGCGCGGCCGACCGCGGTGATCTCGAACTCGCCGGGAAAGACGAAGCCTTCGCCCGGCGGCAATTCGCTGAACGGCGTTTCCTTCATCCCTTGCCGCCGCCTGCCGGCGCCGCCGGCGAACCCTGAAACCACAGTCGCACGCTGTCGTACAGACGTCCGAAAAAGCCCGCCTGCGGCGCGGCGGCCAGCGCGATCAGCGGCGCGGTCAGCAGCGGCTTGCCGTCGAGGCTGACCGTGACCGTGCCGATGGACTGACCCTTGCGGTACGGCGCGATCAGCGTCGCCGGCAGGTTCATCGCCGCCTTGAGATCGGCATAGCGGCCGCGCGGGATGGTCACCTCGACATTGTCGGCCACGCCCACCGGCAATGTGTCGGCAGCGCCCTTCCACAGCCGCGGCGTCGCCAGCGGCTTGCCGGCGGCGTACAGCAGATGCGTGTCGTAGAAGCGGAAGCCGTAGTTCAGCAACGCCTCGTCCTGGCTGGCGGCATCGGCGAGGCTGTTGGTCTTCATCACCACCGCGATCATGCGCTGGCCGCTGCGCAGCGCCGACGCCACCAGGCAGTAACCGGCCTCGGCGGTGCTGCCGGTCTTCAGGCCGTCCACGCTGGGATCGCGATACAGCAGCAGGTTGCGGTTGGCCTGCTTGATGCCGTTGATGGTGTAGGACGGGGTCTTGTAGACACCGTAGTACTGCGGGTAGTCGCGAATGATCGCGCGCGCCAGCAGGGCCAGGTCCCAGGCGGTGGTGTAGTGATCCGGATGCGGGTAGCCGCTGGCATTCTCGAAGTGCGTGCCCTTCATGCCCAGCCGCTGCGCATAGGCATTCATCAGCTGCACGAATGCGGCCTCGGTGCCGGCGACGTGTTCGGCCAGCGCGATCGCGGCATCATTGCCCGACTGCACGATCATGCCGTTGTAGACCACGGACAGCGGATAGCGATCGTGCAACTTGAGAAAGCTGGTCGAGCCGTCGGTCCTGGCGCCGCCCTTGTCCCAGGCGTGATCGCTGATGTACACGCTGCCGTTCCAGTGCACCTTGCCGGTCGCCAGCGCGGCGTCGACGACATATGCCGTCATCATCTTGGTCAGCGAGGCCGGCGCCAGACGCTCGTGCTCGTTGTGATGGGCGATGACCTGGCCGGTGGTGTAGTCCATCAGCACCCATGAACCGGCACCCAGCTCCGGCGGTGGCGGTACCGGCATCTGCGGCATCGTCGGCTGTGGTCGCGCTGGCGTCGGCAGCACCGGACCGGGCACTGGCATCCCGGATTGCGCGGTGGCATTCGTGGCCACGCAAAACAGCGCGGCGCAAAGGAGCGGGGCAAGACGGAAAGAAGGCGTTCTCATGGGCGACTCGCTGCAAGGATCATTCGGAAGTATCCACTGCGACCTGCGGCTCGGGCAGGCCCAGGGCCTGGACGCGCGGGCTGAGGCGGTCGGCTTCGGCGACGCCGCTCAGCGGCCCCAGCCGCACGCGCAACACACGGCGACCGTGTACTACAGCCTCCGTCACATGAACGTTGTCGAAACCGGCCTGACGCAATCGCGCGGCGACACGTTCGGCATTGGCGCGCTCGGCAAAGGCGCCGACCTGCAGATACAGCACCGGTGCGGCGCCGCGCGCCGGGGCTGCGGGTGGTGCCGGCAGGTCCTGCGGGCGGCGCGGATCGATGCCCTGCACCTCGACCAGGCCGGTGCCCCGGGCCCAGATGCCGATCTTCACCGCCGCGGCGTAGGACAGGTCGATGATGCGGTTGGCGACGAACGGGCCGCGGTCGTTGACGCGCACGATCACGCTGCGACCGTTGGCCAGGTTGGTCACCCGCGCGTAGCTCGGCAGCGGCAGCACCTTGCTGGCGGCGGTGAACTTGTACATGTCGTAAGGTTCCAGGCTCGACGTCAGGTAGCCCTGGAACTTGTTGCCGTACCACGATGCGATGCCGCGCTCGTCGTAGCCGTCGGCCGTGCTCAGCACGCGGTAGGTGCGACCGTTGACGGTGTAGGGCGAGCCGTTGCCGTAGCGCGAGCGCGGTTCGACCTTCGGCACCGGTTCGGGAATCGCGTTGACGTCGATCGATGGCGCTCCGGGTCCGCCGTCCTGCGCCTTCGCGTAACGGCCGCCGGCGCCGCCCGCAGGCTCGCGGTAGCCGCCGTACGCTTCCGGCCCACGCCGCGGCGCCGACGCGCAGCCGGCGAGCAGCGCCAGCAGACCAAGGCCAAGCGCAGCACACACGCCGCGATGCGGGGTCCACGACGATGCGCTCACGCAGCGTCCTCCATCAGGAACGTGTTGACCGTCAGGCGCCCGCGGGCGGGATCCGCCGACAGGCTCAGGTCATCGGGAATGTCGGCGCAGTGCAGCGAGTTGCCGCGATACAGGATCGCCCGGTTGAAGCGCGCGGCGTGCAGGGCGATGCGCTCGAAGATCGGCGTGTCGCCAGCGATGTAGCCGGCCTTTGGCAGGCCGCTGCGCGCGACATCCGCCTCCAGCTGCGCCTTGTAGGTCGGGAAGCGCGTGGCGTCGACGCTCTCGAAACCGCTGGCGCGCTGTCGGTAGAACGCCGTCCCGCCCTTCTCCTCGCGACCGAGAAAGTGCAGCAGCGCCAGCCGCCCGGGCTCGAGGCCGTCGTAGTGCGGCAGGCGCTGGATCGGCGCCAGCGTCGCGGGCGGCGTCGTCACCAGCGAGTACCAGGTTTCGAGGACGTGCCCGCCGGTGATGCCGAAGACCTCGGCGATGATCGCGTCCAGTCCGGCCAGGAATCGACGCACGAGCGCGGGCGGTACCGGCGCGCGGATGCCCGGATAGTAGGCACCCCGCGGGCCATAGTCGTGGCGGCAGGCATCGTCGATCAGCGCCTGCGGATCGGGGACGAAGTTCTCGATCACGACGACCGGCTGGTGCTCGCGACCGCATCGGGTCACCTCGATGATGCGCCCGGTCGTCATGCGCGGCGCGTCATGGTCTGCGGCCCGGCGCGAGCGCCGGAGCACTCGAATCGGCCGCGTCATCCGCGCTGCTGCGCGCGCCGCCATCCGCATCCGCCGACTGCGCGGCGATGGCATCGGCCAGCTCGCTGACCGCCAGCGCATACAGCGGGCTGGTGTTGTAGCGGGTCAGCACATAGAAATCGGGAAACACGAACCGCAGTTCGGGACCGTCGGCGCCTTGCAGGCCGAGCAGTGCCGCCGGCAACGCCGGATCCACACGCGTCGCCGGTGCGTAACCCAGCGCCTCGAACGCCTGCAGCGGCTGCGCGGGCCGCTTGCCGGCCCAGGCCATCCCAGCCGGCAGCGGCGCCGCGCCGGCTGCAGGCCATGCCGGCGTGCTGATCGGCTGTCCTGCCTGCCAGCCGTGTGCAGCGAGATAGTTGGCGGTGCTGGCGAGGATGTCCGGCAGCGAGTCCCACAGATCGACGCGGCCATCGCCGTCGGCATCGACACCGTAACGCGCCAGGCTGGACGGCATGAACTGGCACCAACCCATCGCCCCGGCGTAGGAGCCGCGCAGATCCTGGACCGATGCCGGCAGGCGGTCCGCGGGCAGGGTCAGCAGCGCCGCCAGCTCTTTCTGGAAAAAGGCCGCGCGCGGCGGATAGTGGAAACCCAGCGTCACCAGCGCATCCAGGACATGGTAGCGGCCGGTGATGCGGCCATAGCTCGTCTCGACGCCCAGCAGCGCGACCAGGATCGTCGGCGGCACGCCGTAGCGCGCGGCGGTGGCGTCGATCAGTCCGCGCTGCTCGCGATAGAAGGCGACGCCGGCCTCGATGCGCCGCGCATTGACGAAGATCGGGCGATAATCGCGCCACGGCATGGCCTCGGCCGGCCGTGTCATCGCGGCCAGAATCGAGGGCTGCAGCGTGGCCTGCTGCAGCAGCGCGGTGATCCGCTGCGCGTCCAGTCCGGGATGCGCGGCGACCAGCGCACGCACGAAGGCGGCCTCGTCCGGCGCCGCGGCCGCAGCGGACGGCACGACGGGCGGGGATGCCGGCGCGGACGGCGTCACCACGGCGGCCGGTTTCAGCGCGGATGCCGGGCGCGACGGCACCCCGGCACAGCCGGCCAGAGCCAGCAGCGAGGCGGTCAGAAGGATCAGGCGCAGGCGTGGCGGCATGGTCGGGCGCAGGGAACAAGGAAGCCGCGGCCGGCGGCGCGCGGCAGCGTAGCACGCGCTCAGCCAGCGGAATCGATCAGTTTGCGGTGCGCGTGGATCGACATCAGCACGCCGAAGCCGGTCAGCAGGCTCACCGCCGAGGTGCCGCCGTAGCTCACCAGCGGCAGCGGCACGCCGACCACCGGCAGGATGCCGGTGATCATGCCGCCGTTGACCATCACGTAGACGAAGAAGCTCATCGCCAGCGCGCCGCCCAGCAGGCGCGAATAGGTATCGCGGGCGTTGGCCGCGATCCACAGGCAACGGCCGATGATGAAGGCGTACAGCGCGACCAGCAGGATCACCCCGATCAGGCCGAACTCCTCGGCGAACACCGCGAAGATGAAATCGGTGGTGTGCTCGGGCAGGAACTCCAGCCGCGACTGCGTGCCCTGGTGCCAGCCCTTGCCAAACCAGCCGCCGGAGCCGACCGCGATCTCCGACTGGATGATGTGCCAGCCGGTGCCCAGCGGGTCCGACTCGGGATGGAGAAAGGTCAGCACGCGATCGCGCTGGTACTGGTGCATGTAATGCCACGCCACCGGAAGCGCGCCGGCCAGGGCGCCAAGCAGCACGCCGATGCGCCACCAGGACAGTCCGGACAGAAACAGCGCGAACACGCCGGCCGCGGCGACCAGCAGGGCGGTGCCGAGGTCGGGCTGCCAGGCAATCAGGGCGGCCGGCACCGCGATCAGCAGGCCGACCACGGCCATGTCGCGCCAGCGCGGCGGCAGCGGCCGCTGCGCCAGAAACCAGGCCACCATCATCGGCATGGTCAGCTTGAGCAACTCGGAGGGTTGGAAGCGCAGCAGACCGAGATTGAGCCAGCGATGCGCGCCGCGACCCTCGCCCAGCACCGCCACCACCACCAGCAGCAGGGTGCTGATCGCATACAGCCAGGGTGTCAGGCTGCGCAGGCGCACCGGCGGCACCCGCGACACTGCCAGCAGCAGCAGCGCGCCGAGCACGAAACGCGTGGCCTGCGCCACGATCACGTGCACCTCGAGATCGGCGGCACTGGTCAGTGTCAACAGGCCGACGCCGGCCAGCAGCAGCAGCGCCAGTGCCAGCGGCAAATCCAGCCGTGGCCGCACGATCAGGCGCAGCAGCGCATGGCGCAGGCGGGCAGCGGTGTCGTTCATCCGGGCGGGGCCTCTGTCAGCGGCGTGTCGGGCAGACCGCGTTCGCGCGCCCAGGCGTCGAGGATCTTGCGCGCGATCGGCGCCGCGGCGCTGCCGCCCCAGGCACCGTGCTCGAGTACCACCACCACGGCGATGTGCGGGTCCTCGGCCGGGGTGAAGCACTCGAACAGCGCACGGTGCCGCTCCGCAAGCTGCTCGTTGGTCAGATGGGTGTCGTAGGCCGAGGTCGTGCGTGAATAGCGCTCGGCGGTACCGGTCTTGCCGGCGATCGGATACGGAAACCCCACGCCCAGCCCGCGGGCGGTGCCCTTGTCGCCGTTGACCACCCCGATCATGCCCTGCACCACCGTGTCCCAGTCAGGCACGCTGGTGGCAAAGCTGGGCGCTGCCGGCGCCGGCGCAGCCGGCACCCGCGGCGCGCCCATGCCGGACTGCTCGGCCAGCAGCAGACGCGGTGCGTGCGCCACGCCATGATCGGCCAGCGTCGCCAGCGCGTGCGCCAGCTGCAGCGGCGTCACCACCCAGTAGCCCTGGCCGATGCCGGCGATCACCGTTTCGCCCAGGTACCACGGCTGATGGAGGGTGGCACGCTTCCACGCCGGCGAGGGCAGCACACCGGAGGCCTCGGCCGGCAGGTCGATGCCGCTGGGTCGGCCGAAACCGAAGCGACCCATCCACGCCGCCAGCCGGTCGATGCCCATGTCCAGCGCCAGCCTGTAGAAATACGTGTTCACCGACTGCTCGATCGCCTGCACCATGGCGACGCGGCCGACGCCGCCACGCTGGTCGTCGCGGTAGCCGCGCTTCTGCCCCGGAAGATAGAACTCGCCGGTGGAATCCACGGTGTCCTGAGGCGTGCGCAGTCCCAGCTCCAGCCCGCCGAGGGCCAGGTAGGGCTTGATCGTCGAACCCGGCGGATACAGCCCGCGCAGCGCGCGGTTGAGCAGCGGCTTGTCGGGATCGGTCAGCAGCGCGCGGTAGTCGGCGTCGCTGATGCCGCTGACGAACAGGTTGGGGTCGTAGCTGGGCACGCTGATCAGCGCGAGCACCTGGCCATTGCGCGGATCGATCGCCACCGCCGCACCGGGACGCCCGGCGAAGGCCTCCTCGCCGGCCTGCTGCAGGCGCGCGTCGATGCTGAGATAGAGATTGCGGCCCGGCGTCGGCGGCACGCGTTCGAGCACGCGCAACGGCCGCTGGTCGACGTTGACCTCGACCAGCTCGTAACCGGGCTTGCCGTGCAGCAGGTCCTCGTACTGGCGCTCGATGCCGCTTTTGCCGATCTGCAGCGTACCGGCGTACCGCTCGGGATCCAGCCGGGCCTGCTCGCTCTCGTCGATGCGACCGACGTAGCCGAGCACGTGCGCGAACAGCTTGCCCTGCGGGTAGTTGCGCATCAGGTAGGGCACGACGGCCACGCCGGGGAAGCGCCACTGGTTGACCGCGAAGCGGGCGATCTCGTCCTCCGACAGCTTCATCCGCAACGGTACGCTCTGGAACGGATGCTGCTGGGCCAGCTCGTCATGAAAGCGGCGCAGATCCTCCGTCGACAGCGGCACCACCTGCGCCAGCTGCTGCAGCATCGACTGCATGTGTGGCACGCGCTCGGGCACCACCTCCAGCCGGTAGGCGGGAATGTTGTCGGCCAGCAGCACACCGTTGCGGTCATAGATCAGTCCGCGCGGCGGCGGCAGATAGACCAGGCGGATGCGATTGGCGTTGGCGCGGGTGACGAACTCCTGATGCTGCACGACTTGCAGCCAGACGAAGCGCGTCAGCAGTCCGGTCAGCGCCAGCAGGATCAGCGCATAGCCGGTCCACGCGCGCGCGCGGAAGCGGGCGTGCTCGCGGCGCGGGTCCTTGAGCGCAGGCCGGCGCAGCATCAGCCGTCGCGCACACGCAGACGCGCGCGCAGGTTGTCAAACAGCAGGAACACGAACGGCCACAGCAGCGCACCGGCGAACGGTGCCAGCCAGTAGGCCGCGGGCGGCCACGGATCGCCGGCGAACAGGCGCACCGCCAGCAGCAGCACGCGATCGTTGAGCAGCAGCAGCAGCACCGCCAGCGTCTGCTGCCACATCGGAAAGAAACGCAGGCGCGAACGGAAACGCAGCGCCAGAAACACCAGCACGGTCAGTCGCAGCGCCTGCTCGCCGAGCAGCACACCGTCGAGCAGATCGGCGCCCAGGCCGACGGCAAACGCGAGACCGATGCTGATGTGTTCGGGCGCCTCCAGCGTCCAGTACAGCAGCACCAGCGCCGGCCAGTAGGGTTTCAACGGCAGCAGCGCGACCGGCAGCGGTACCAGCATCAGCAGCAGTGCCAGCAGCAGACTGCCCCAGAACATCATGCGCCGCGCGCGCAGGCGGTTCATGGCGACGTCCCGGCGCTGCGCGCGACGGCCGGCTTCAGGGTGGCCGCCGGTCCCGCCGCAGGCGCCGGTGCCGGTGGCCCCACCGGATCCGCCAGATCGCGCAGCAGCAGTACCTCACTGACGCGGCCGAGATCCGCGGCCGGCCGCGCCCACGCACGTGCGTACATGCCCGAACGGTCCGGCCGCACCGCAGTCACCGTGCCGACCGGAAAGCCGGCCGGGAAGCGGCCGCCCAGCCCCGAGCTCAGCAGCCGGTCGCCGACACGCAGATCAGCCGAGATCGGCACGTTCGGCAGCTCCAGGCGATCCCCGGCGGCGCTGCCGTCAGCGATGGCGCGCAGGCCGGTGCGCGCGACCGTCACCGGTATCGCATGGCTGGGATCGGTGATCAGCAGCACCACCGCGGTGTCGGGCAGGACTTCGATCACCTGGCCGACAATGCCGTGGGCGTCGATCACCGCCTGCCCCGGCCGCACGCCCTGGCGCCTGCCGGCGTTGAGCACGATGCGGTGGCGAAACGGATCGAGATCAATGTCGATCACCCGCGCCAGCTGCGCGTTCATGCCCAGGGTGCGCTGCACATCGAGCAGCTGCTTGAGGCGCTGGTTCTGCTGATCGACCGCGGCCATGCGGTTGAGCCGCGCGTTGGCGATCAGCAGCGCCTCGCGCAAGTGACGGTTGTCCTCGATCAGACGGCTGCGATCGGCAAACGCGGTACGCGCGGCCTCGACGCCGGCGCTGGGCAGGCCGGCCAGACGGTAGACCGGCTCGATCACCAGAGCCGAAGCGTAACGTGCCTGCTGCAGCCAGCCGTTGCGATGATCGAGCACCATCAGCACCGCGGCCAGCGCGATGTACATCAGCAGCCGCAGCGTCCCCGCCGGCGAGTCCGAAAACAGCGATGCGGAACCGTCGCGGGAGAGCACCATCAGGCCGCGCCGGCAGTATGCCCGCCGGCCCTCGCGCTCATTCGTGGAAGAAGAAATCGCCGCCGTGCTGGTCGATCAGCTCCAGCGCCCGGCCGCCGCCGCGGGCGACGCAGGTCAGCGGGTCGTCGGCCACCTGCACGTGCAGGCCGGTCTCCGCGGAGATCAGCTTGTCGATGTCGCGCAGCAGCGCGCCGCCGCCGGTCAGCACGATGCCGCGCTCGGCGACGTCAGAGCACAGTTCCGGCGGGGTCTGCTCCAGCGCCGAGCGTACTGCCGCGACAATGCCCGCGAGCGGCTCGTGCAGAGCTTCCAGCACCTCGTTGGAGCTGATCGTGATCATGCGCGGCACGCCCTCGGAGAGGTTGCGGCCGGAGATCTCGATCTCCTTGACGTCGGTCTGCGGAAACGCGCAGCCGATCTCGATCTTGATGCGCTCGGCGGTGGATTCGCCGATCAGGGTGCCGTGATTGCGGCGCACGTAATTGATGATCGCCTCGTCGAAGCGATCGCCGCCGATACGCACCGAGGCCGAGTAGACGATGCCGTTGAGCGAGATCACGGCGACTTCCGAGGTGCCACCGCCGATGTCGAGCACCATCGAGCCGCGTGCCTCGTGCACCGGGATGCCGGCACCGATCGCGGCCGCCATCGGCTCCTCGATCAGGAACACGTCGCGCGCGCCGGCGCCCTCGGCGGATTCCTTGATCGCGCGGCGCTCGACCTGGGTCGAGCCGCAGGGTACGCATACCAGCACGCGCGGGCTGGGGCGCAGGAAGCGCGAGCGGTGCACCTGCTTGATGAAGTGCTGCAGCATCGCCTCGGTCATGGTGAAGTCGGCGATAACGCCGTCCTTCATCGGCCGCACGGTGACGATGTTGCCGGGCGTGCGCCCGAGCATGCGCTTGGCCTCGGTGCCGACCGCGGCGACCGCGCGCGGACCGCCGGGGCCTCGATCCTGGCGGATTGCCACCACCGACGGCTCGTTGAGTACGATGCCCTGCCCGCGCACGTATACCAAGGTATTGGCGGTGCCAAGGTCGATCGACAGGTCGTTGGAGAAGACTCCGCGGAGCTTCTTGAACATGCGGGGGGCCGGCGCGTGAAGGGAGCGCGACAGTCTAGGGACAGCACCCCCGGCACGCAAGCGCGAGGGCGTTAAAAAACCCTTGCGCGGCGCGGGATTGCGAGTCTCCGGCCACATCGGTGACGAGCGTCACGCTGGCGCTCATGACGGGCTGTGCAATCGTCACCGCCGCCGCGCCCGCTCGGCCTGCTCCGAAAGCCGGGCTTCCAGCTTGCCATCGGACAGCCGGAACGTCAGCGTCAGCTCCTGCGCGCGTGCCGCCGCGGCCGCCAGCGCCAGCCCCAGTCCGGCGTGGCCACCGCGGTCCTCGCGTTTGCGCCAGAAGCGCTGGCCGAAACGCACCAGGTCAACGGCGCCCAGCTCGGGCGCCGGGTTGGCAATCAGCGTGCCATGCGTGTCCGCCACCACGGTCACCGCCGCACCAGCCGGCGCGTACTCGACGGCGTTGCCGAGCAGATTGGCGAGGACGATCTCCAGCAGCGCGGGGTCGGCGCGCAAGCTGGCCGAGTCGGCGACGGCAAACGGCGGCAGCGCCACCCCGCGCGCCGCGGCCCGCGCGGCCAGCCGCACACGCAGACGCGCCAGCAGCGGCGCCAGCGCCACCGTCTCGATGCGCGGATGTTCCAGCCCGGATTCGATGCGCGTCAGCAGCAGTAACGCCGACACCGTCGCGTCGAGTTCGATGGCGATGGCGCCGAACTCGGCCAGCAATTCGGCACGATCGCGCGCGCTCGGATAGCTCGCCTCGACCTCGGCCAGCGCGCGCAGTTCGGCCAGCCGCGTGCGCAGCTCATGCGCCAGGCCGGCGGCAAACTCGCGCTCGCGCCCCAGGCCGGCGTCCATGCGCGCCAGCACCGCGTTGAAGCGCACCACCAGCGGCCGCAGTTCGGCGGTGGGCACGGCGGCGAGACGCCGCGCCGGATGCTCGGGGCCGATGTCGCGCATCGCCGCGTCGAGATCAGCCAGCGGACGCAGTCCGCGGCGCACCAGCAACGGCGCCAGCGCCAGCACCACCAGCAACACCAGCAGCAGCGCGATGGCGAGAATCGCGTCCAGTACCGTACGCACGTCCTCGACGCCGCGCCGGCCCTGCGCCAGATGGATCACGCAGGCCGGCCGCGACGGCGCCCCGGCGGCGCGCCAGCCCGTCTCGCGACGCGCCGGATCGAGACCCCAGGTGTCGCCGAGGCCGGGCACGAAGGCGATCGCCAGCGCGCGTGCGCGACGCCGATCCGGCAGACGCAGATCGGCAAACCCGGGTCCGCCGGCGGCGCCCGGCGACGGCCATGCCAGCGTCATCGCCCCCGCCGAGTGCTGCACGGGGCGGCCAGCGCAGACCACCGCGTAGGCGGCTTCGCTGTCGGCGGCCACGAAACTGGGATGCTGCGCGCCGGCCGGCTCCAGCTCGACCCCGTAGCGCTCGAACCGAGTCAGCGCCGCCAGCGCCTGCGCGCGCGCCAGCAGCGCGGAGTCGAAGCGGTGATCCAGCGCGCGCTCCAGTTCCAGGTTCACCAGCGCGAAGGCAATGCCCAGCACCAGCGCCACCACCGCCACCAGCAGCAGACTGACGCGCCAGCGCAGCGACAGCCGGCGCGCGGCGCGGCGCAGACGCAGCCCGTACAACGGCCAGTGCCGCCATGTGCGCGCCGGACTCATCGCGCATCACTCATGCGATCAGGTATCCGGCGCCGCGGCGGGTGGCGACCAGCGCGCCAAGCCCGGCCGCGGCCAGCTTGCGGCGCAACCCGAACACCAGCACCTCGACGCTGCGGTCGGAGGCCTCGCTGGCGCTGCCGGCCAGACGCTCAAGGATCTCGCCGCGCGCGAACACGCGGCCGCGCTGACGCAGCAGCAGCTCCAGCAGCGCGAACTCGCGTGGACTGAGCGCCAGCGGCGCGCCGTCGACCCGCACGCTGCGTGCGCGCGGATCCAGCAGCAGCGGCCCCAGCGCCAGCGCGTCGGCGCGTGCCTCCAGCGGACGCCGCGCCAGCGCGCGCAGGCGCGCCAGCAGTTCCTCGAAGGCGAAGGGTTTCACCAGGTAGTCGTCGGCGCCGGCATCCAGTGCGGCGACGCGATCGCCGACCTGGTCGCGCGCCGACAGTACCAGCACGCGCGGGCGCTGCGCACCGGTGGGCAGCGCGCGCAGCACCGCAAAGCCGTCCGCACGCGGCAGCATCAGATCCAGCACCACCAGGTCGTAGCCGAAACCGGCCAGAAACCCCTGCGCGACGACGCCGTCCGCGGCCGCATCCACGGTGAATCCCGCGCCGGTCAGCCCATGGGCGAGCGTGCGGCGCAGACGTTCGGAATCCTCGACCAGCAGCAGCTTCATGGCGGCATTGTGCCGTGACCGGCTGGGCGGCGCGTCGGGCCGCAATCGCAGCTACCTCACCCCGTGCATCAGCCGGTTGATCAGCGGCGCAACCAGGAACAGCAGTACGCCGGCGCTGAACAGCAATCCGAAGCTGAAAGTGAAGCCCGCCAGCGCCGCGGCCACGGTCATCCCCTCTCGCCGTTGAGATGACCGGCGAATATGTCCGAGAGGCGGCGCGCAAAACCCGCAGGCCATGTGTCCGCTCCGTATGCCGCCGCGAGGCGGCAACGCTCAGCGGGCGCCGTGCATCAATCGAGTGATCAGCGGTGCAGCCAGCAGATACAGCGCGCTGACCAGCAGGCCCCAGACGAACAGTTGCCCGTAGACATGCGCGTAGCCGGCGATACCGGCCGCGCTGCCGGTGGTGGTTCGGGCCGCGATCACGCCGGAAAGCGAGTACGCCATGGCGATGCCGAAGAACCAGCCGCCCATCGCCAGCGATGATTCGTCCGGCGCGGCCAGGCGCGTGACCATCGCGTAGCCGATCGGCGACAACGCCAGCTCACCGATGGTCTGCAGCAGATAGCACAGCGCCAGGATCAGCCAGGAGACACGCCCGTCGGCGCCGGTCAGATGATGGACGGCATAGGCCACCACGCCGTAGCTCAGCGCCACCAGCAGCAGACCGATGCCGAACTTGCGCGGCGTCGAGGGGTTGATCGCACGTCGGTCCAGCCACGGCCACAGCACCGCCATGACCGGCGCGAACATCAGGATGAACAGCGGGTTGGCCGACTGGAACAGGGCGAAGTTGAACGGCGCGCTGACGTAATCGCGGGCAAAGAAATTGAGCGAGGTCGCGCCCTGCAGGCTCAGCGCCCAGAACACGATATTCGCCGCGAACAGCAGCAGCATGGCGATGTAGCGCTGCGTCTGCACGCGATCGCCGCGGCGCAGGCTGCTGACGATGAAGTACAGCACCAGCAGGCCCAGCAACAGATACACCGCGCTACCCAGCAGCTGCGAATGTTCGAGCAGCAGCATGGTCGGATAGAGCAGCGCCAGCATGCCGAGCAGCACCGCCGGCAGCGCGCGCGGGCCGCCGTAGCGCGCCGGCGGCTGACGCGCTTCCAGCGGTCCGCAGCGCAACTGGAACAGCAGTGCACTCAGCGCGACGCCGGCACTGGCGGCAAGAAAGCCGTAGCGGTAACCGAAGTGACCGCCGATCCAGTCGGCACAGACGAAGGGCGCGACGAAGGCGCCAAGGTTGATCGCCAGGTAGAACAGCGTGTAACCGGCGTCGCGGCGCGGATCGTCGGTGCCGTAGTTGCGTCCGATCAGCACCGTCAGCGGAATGCTCAGGCCCGCGCCCAGCACATACACCGCCAGCGCCAGCACGAACACCGGGCGCGTCGGCCACGCCATCAGCGCCAGTGCCAGCGCCTCCAGCCACAGCGCGGTGCGCAGCGCGCGCGCCTCACCCAGCACGTTGTCGGCAATCCAGCCGCCGAACACGTGCGTGGCGTAGAGCAGCGCACCGACGCCGGCGGTCAGCAGGTTGGCATCGCGCAGCGCCTCGCCAGTCGGCAGGTTGGCAAAGAACGTCTGCGCCAGATAGGGCGCGACGAAGGAACGGAATCCGTAGAAGGCGAAGTTCAGCCCGACGGTCACGCCCAGCAGCATCCACAAGCTGCGCGGATGGCCCCAGCGGTCGGAAGGATCGGCGTGCGGATTTGCGGCGGCGCTTTCGGTGCTCATCGACTCATCCCCTGTGATCGGTCTGGCGGGCATTGCGACGTGGGATCGCCGGCGTGCGCGGAAGTTCAGTCAGCGCCCGGCAGCGTGTGCTCTCAACGGGCGTGCAGCACCGTGCGTACCTCGATCAGCTCGGGGAAGAAGGTCAGATCGAGCGCCTTGCGCAGAAACGCCACGCCCGAGGAACCGCCGGTACCGCGCTTGTGGCCGATGATGCGCTCGACCGTCTTCATGTGGCGAAAGCGCCACAGCTGGAAGCTCTCCTCGACATCTACCAGCTGCTCGCACAGGTGATACTCCGACCAGCGTGCTTCGGTGGCCTCGTAGATCGCCTTGAACACCGGCACCAGTTCCGGCGTGAACACGTGCGGCTGGCGCAGATCGCGCGTCAGACAGACTGCCGGCACACCGTGGCCGCGCCGCGCCAGATGCGCAAGAAAAGCGTCGTAGAGGCTGGGCGCGGCCAGAGCCTGCTCGAGCCGCGCCTGCGCCGCGGCATCGTGCGCGAACACCGCCAGCATGTCGGCGTTCTTGTTGCCGAGCATGAATTCGATCAACCGGTACTGCAGCGACTGGAAACCCGAGGCCGGCCCCAGCACATGGCGGAACTGCATGTACTCGCTGGGTGTCAGCGTCTCCAGCACCGCCCACTGCTCGAACAGCTGTCGCTGCACCTGCTTGATGCGGGCCAGGATCTTCAGGCAAGGATCGGGCTCGTCGCGCTCGAGGTGCACGATCGCCGCGGCCAGCTCGTGCACGATCAGCTTCATCCACAGTTCGGCGACCTGGTGCTGGACGATGAACAGCATCTCGTCGTGATGCGGCGGCTGCGACAAGGGCCGCTGCGCTGCCAGCAGGGTATCGAGCCCGAGGTAGCCGGCATAGGTCAGGCGATCGCGCAGATCGATCGCGATGCCGGGTTCGAGGGCGCGGCGATTGTCGTCGCTCATGGGAATGGATGGCCTTGCGGACGTGGCCGCATGGTAACGCCGCGGCGGGCGCCTGGTCCGCGGCAATAGTCGCCGTTCGATCGCCCTCGGAGTACACGAGCACACCGTTCTGGCGCCGGCTCGCGATTCCCGCCTGCTGCGCCGCGCCTTGCCCCGGGATGCCGCAGCCTGTTATTTCTAGGCGGTTGTTACGGACGCGCAGGCGCGCACTGGATCGCTCCCGCGCCGCTCCGGCATGCCACATCCACACGCCGGGAGGTTGTCGTGTCCACTGCTGCCACGTTCGAAATTCCCTATCTGCAATACCTCGACTCCGAGGGCAAGTCCGTCAGCAAGGATCTGCCGGCGCTGGCGCGCGATTTCGCCCGTCTGGTCGAGCTGTACAAGACCATGCTGTTCGTGCGCGTGTTCGACAGCAAGGCGGTCGCCCTGCAGCGCACCGGCAAGCTTGGCACCTACGCCTCCTGCCTGGGTGCCGAGGCCACCCACGTCGGCATCGGCTCGGCGATGCGCGCGGAAGACGTCTTCGCGCCCAGCTACCGCGAGTACGGCGCGCAGTTCTGCCGCGGCGTGCAGCCGCGCGAAGTGCTGATGTACTGGGGCGGCGACGAGCGCGGCAACGATTACTCCGGCCCGCGCCACGATTTTGCCTGGTGCGTGCCGATCGCCACTCAGTGCCTGCACGCGGCCGGCTCGGCGATGGCGTTCAAGCTGCGCGGCGAGCCACGCGTGGCAGTGTGCACGCTGGGCGACGGCGGCTCGTCGAAGGCCGATTTCTACGCCGCCATCAACGCCGCCGGCGCGATGCAGCTGCCGCTGGTCGCGGTGATCATCAACAACCAGTGGGCGATCTCGGTGCCGCGGCGGATGCAGACCGGCGCCAAGACGCTGGCGCAGAAGGGCATCGCCGCCGGCCTCGAATGCATCCAGATCGACGGCAACGATCTGCTGGCGGTGCGCGCGGCGATGGACCAGGCGCTTGAGCGCGCTCGCCACGGCCACGGCGGCACCGTGATCGAGGCGGTCACCTACCGCCTCTCCGACCACACCACCGCCGACGACGCCCGCCGCTACCGCGACGATGCCGAGGTCAAGGCGGCGTGGACGCGCGAGCCGCTGAAACGCCTGCGCGCCTGGCTCGAGACCAACAAGGCCTGGGATGCGCAGCAGGAGGAATCCTGGAAAGCCGACTGCGGCACGCGCGTCGATGCCGAGGTTAACGCCTATCTCGCGACCAAGGCGCAGCCGCTCGAGACGATGTTCGATTTCACCTACGCCGAGCTGCCGGCTGACCTCGCCGCACAGCGCGCGCAGGCGCTCGCCCTCGATCGCGGCCACGGCTGACAAGGACCTCCCATGGCACAGATCACCCTCATCGAAGCGGTAACGATGGCGCTCGCCTGGGAAATGGCCCACGACCCCGCCGTCGTCGTGCTGGGCGAGGACGTCGGCGTCAATGGCGGCGTGTTCCGCGCGACCCAGGGCCTGCAGGAAAAATTCGGCGACCAGCGCGTGATCGACACGCCGCTGGACGAAACCACCATCGCCGGCCTCACCGTCGGCCTCGCCGCGCAGGGCATGAAGCCGGTCGCCGAAGCGCAATTCGAGGGCTTCATCTATCCGATGGTGGACCACATCGTCTGCCACGCGGCGCGCATGCGAAACCGCACGCGCGGGCGCCTGAGCGTGCCGGCGGTGTTCCGCGCACCGTGGGGCGGTGGCATCCGCGCACCCGAGCACCACAGCGAGGCCAACGAGGCGATCTTCACCAACGTGCCGGGTCTACGCGTTGTCCTGCCGTCCTCGCCGGGACGCGCCTACGGCCTGCTGCTGGCGGCGATCCGCGACCCCGATCCGGTGATCTTCTTCGAACCCAAGCGCATCTACCGCCAGTACAAGGAAGAGGTGGCCGACGACGGCGAGGCGCTGCCGCTGGATGTCTGCTTCGTGCTGCGCGACGGCAGCGACGTGACCCTGGTGACCTGGGGCGCGCAGGTGAAGGAGTGCCTCGAGGCCGCCGACGCGCTGGCCGCCGAAGGCATCAGCGCCGAGGTGATCGACGTCGCCACGCTCAAGCCGCTGGACTTCGACACCATCGCCGAATCGGTGGCCAAGACCGGCCGTTGCGTGATCGTGCACGAGGCGCCGCGCACCGCCGGTTTCGGTGCCGAAATCGCCGCGCGGCTGGCCGAGCATTCGATGTACAACCTGCAGGCACCGGTCGAGCGTGTCACCGGCTACGACACCCACATCCCGCTGTTCCGTCTGGAGATGAAATATCTGCCCAGCGTGGAGCGCATCGTCAGCGCGGCCAGGCGCACGCTGGCAGTGTGAAGATCGTTTTGCCAAAACGGCTCAACAACCTGTTCCGCAAAGAACGCCAAGGACGCAAAAGCCACCATGCAGCCCATTAAACGAAGCCAAGCAGGCTCAAGACGGGTTCTTCGTACTGCTCGATAATCAACTTCGCGTTCTTGGCGTCCTTCGCGGACTGAATTCTTCTCACCACGACCCGCCGCCGACTCAGGGAATTGCACCATGGCCGACATCAAAACCTTCCACCTCCCCGACCTCGGCGAAGGCTTGCCCGACGCCACCATCGTCGAGTGGCTGGTCAAGGAGGGCGGCACTGTGCGCCTCGATGAGCCGCTGGTGTCGATGGAAACCGCCAAGGCCGTGGTCGAGGTGCCCTCGCCGTATTCGGGCAAGCTGGTCAAGGTCCACGGCAAGGACGGCGACGTGATCACCACCGGCGCGGCGCTGGCCGAGTTCGAACTCGACCCGAAACTGCCGCAACGCGCCGAAGCCGAAGCGACCGGCCACCACCACGGCCCGGCCAGGCCCGCCGCCGCCCACGGTGCGGGTACCAAGGCAGTGCATAACGGCGACCAGGTCGTGGCCTCCGACGACGACGGCCAGATCAGCGCCGGCGACAAGGCCAAGGGCGCCGATGCCGGCACCGTGGTCGGCGCCATGCAGGCCTCTGACAGCCTGCGCAGCGACGCCGTGCTCGCCGTCGGCGGTGTCAAGGCGATGCCGGCGGTGCGCGCGCTGGCGAGGAAGCTGGGCGTCGATCTTGCCCGCGTGCGCCCCAGCGGCGCCGAGGGCGTGGTGACGATGAACGATGTCAAGCAGGCCGCGGCCAGCGGCAGTGCCACCGCCCCCTCTCCAGCCGGGAGAGGATGGCGCGCAGCGCCGGGTGAGGGTACCCCGCACGCCGAATCCTCACCCCCTGCCCCTCTCCCGAGGTCAGAGGGGAGAACAACACTTTCCGCCGCCGGCAAGCCGGTGCGCACCTCGCCACCGACGCACGCCGGCGCGCTGGGTCAGCCCGAACAGTTGAAGGGCATGCGCCGCACCATGGCGCGGGTGATGGCCGACTCGCACGCGCAGATCGTGCCGACCACGATCGTCGACGACGCCGACCTGCATGCCTGGCAGCCGGGCAACGACATCACCGTGCGCCTGCTGCGCTCGCTGGTGGTGGCCTGCAAAACCGTGCCGGCGCTCAACGCCTGGTTCGACGGCGCCAACCTGACCCGTACCCTGCATCCGCACGTCGACATCGGCCTCGCGGTCGACACCGACGATGGCCTGTTCGTGCCGGCCGTGCGCAACGCCGACCACCTCGACGCCGCCGGTCTGCGCGCCGCGGTCAACCGCGTGCGCACCCAGGTGCTGGACCGCTCGATTCCGGCCGGCGAGCTGTCGGGTTACACCATCATGCTGTCCAACTTCGGCATGTTCGCCGGCCGCTACGCGACACCGGTGATCGTGCCGCCGTGCGTGGCCATCATCGCCGCCGGCAAGCTGCACCACGACGTCGTCGCCGTGATGGGCAGCATCGAAACCCATCGCGTGATCCCGCTGTCGCTGACCTTCGACCACCGCGCCGCTACCGGCGGCGAAGCGGCGTTGTTTCTCAAGGCGATGATCGACGACCTCGCACTGTCGCGCTGAGCGACCATGCACCACAGCCGCCTGCACGCGCTGGTCATCGACTGCTGCGTCGATGATCTGGATGCAGCCACCACGTTGCGTTCAATCGATACGCTGGGTAGCCCGGATCGAGCCCCATCGGGGGCGCAATCCGGGACCGGACCAAGCCTGATTCCCGGATTCCGCTGTGCTGCATCCGGGCGACGCGATGCTCGTGTCTTGATCGCGAACAGGAATGAGCGGCGGCGAGCCGCACGTCAGCAACGCTCCTCAGCGGCGGCGACCGAACCGGCGTGCCAGCAGGGCCACGAGCAGCACGCCGACGAAGCCGCCGTAGGCGGCCAGCGCCGCAAAGATGAACTTCCACATCGGGCCGTAGACGGGCGCGGCGTCGGCAAAGGCGGTGAGCGAGAGCGCGACGGCGACGATCGCGGCGAGGACGAGCGCCGCCGCGTCGGGCCCGCGACCGGCGACCGCATGACGCCGCGTGCACGCCCAGTAGGCCCAGCCCAGCACCGCCAGCCAGGGCGCGAGCAGCAGCACGCCGAGCAGACTCATGCATCGTTGCCCGTACCCAGCGCGTCGAGTTCGGCGACCAGCTTCTGCATCGCTGCATCGCGCGCTGCGACGCTGGCGTAGGGACCGCCTTCGGCCAGGCGTTCGCGCACGTGCCAGAGCTCGAAGGCGTGGCCGCCGGCATGCTCGGTCGCGCGCAGCTGCAGATTTTGCGGCCCCCAGACGAAAGCCGTCGCGTCGCCTGATTTCTGCAGCATGCGGGTCCAGTCGGCAACGGCTTTGGGCGTATCGAACGGCACCGACAACAGCAATTCCTCGCCATCGCCCGCGAGGAAGCGGAAATGGAAATGGCCGTCCTTCTCGCGGAAGGTGACGAAGCGGGCGCCGCGCGCGGCGGGCTTTTTCTTCGCGCTTGCCGTCACCGGCTGCGCGGCCAGCGACCGCAACCCTACCGCTGTGCGCAGCCCGGCGAGCAAGGGCGCAGCGATCGCGCGCGCTTTGCGTGCACCATCTTGCAGGATGTCTTCGAGCTCGCCGGGCCTGGCCATCAGCGTCTCGTAGCGTTCGCGCAGCGGCGCCAGCTCCGCATCCACGCGCGCGAACAAGCGTTGCTTGGCCTCGCCCCAGGCCAATCCGGCGCGCAGGTCCGCCGCCAGCGCAGTGCTCTCCGCGGCAGTGGCGAAAGCGCGATAGATCGCATAGAGGTGCGAGCCCTCGGTGTCCTTGGGCTCGCCCGGCGCGCGCGAGTCGGTTACGATGCGTGCGATCGCGTCCTTGAGTGCCGCGGCGCCGCCGGCGAACAGCGGGATGGTGTTGTCGTAGCTCTTCGACATCTTGCGGCCATCGAGACCC
>DATLSL010000057.1:0-10836 GCA_035534135.1 Rhodanobacteraceae bacterium
CACCCGCAAGGCGCCCACACAAGTCACCTGCGCACACTGTCAAAGATCAACGACCACGGAACCAACCACGTCCCGTCAGCAGAGCCTTTCGCCCCACCGAGCCGCACATTCTACATCCGTTTCAGGGACCGTCAACACCCCAAGACGTCACGAAGCGACCTCGAGGGGGCCAGACACGGGCCGTAGCTGCGCGGGCCGAAGAGCATAGCCCAGCGGGCCCGCACCAGGGAAGTGCCCGACCGATGAAGACGGCGCGCAGCCATGACATCGGCGCCAGCCATGACGTACGGTGGAGCCGCGAGGACACTCGCCGGCTGAGCGCTACACTGCCACTCGGCATCGACACGGAGCGACCCATGCGTTCATTTGCCTGCGTGGCTGCCTTGTGCGCGACCTTGATCGCCGGCAGCTGCCACGCTGCAGCATCCACGGTCATGCTGCGCCTGAATGGTCATCGGTTCAGCGCCGAGGTGGCGGCCGATGATCTCAGCCGCGCCCAGGGACTGATGAACCGTACCCAGCTTGCGCCCGACGGCGGCATGCTGTTCGTGTTCCGCCACAGCGACCTGCGTTGGTTCTGGATGAAGAACACGCTGATCCCGCTGGACATCCTGTTCTTCGACAGCGCACGCAAGCTGGTCTCGATGCAAACCGACGTGCCGCCTTGCAAGCAGGATCCCTGTCCAACCTACCCCAGCGGGGAACCGGCGCGCTATGTGCTCGAGTTGGCGGGTGGTACAGCTGCGCGCATCGGAGTCCGCACCGGCGACGAACTCTCGATCGAGGGCAACGTGGGGGCGGTGTACTGAGACCCGATGCGCGCCTGATGGCTGCAGATCATGCCGATCTGATACGGCACCAGACGAATAGCGTCCCCAGACACAGGTGGCAGTTCGTCCTCAAGGGGTGTGAAGCAGCGCATGGGTCACCTCCGACAGGCGGCATTGCATCAGGTCGGTCGGGCGGCCGGGTGGCAAAGCCGTGCGCAATCGGGGCACGCCGCGGGCCGATCGCGGTCAGTCGGTTTCAACCATCTCGAAATCGGCCTTGGTGACGCCGCAGTCGGGGCAGGTCCAGGTGACGGGGATATCCGCCCAGCGGGTGCCGGGCGCCAGACCCTCCTCGGGCAATCCGAGCGCTTCGTCGTAGATGAAGCCGCACACTACGCACATGTACTTCTTGAAATCGGACGCATTCATGAACAGGCACGATCGCTGGATGGCAACTGCGCATTGTCGCAGGCGTGGAGCCGCGACGAAAGCCGGTGCGTGAACACATGCATGCAGCGCAGCGACGCCGACTGATACGCGGGCTGTATGCCATCACCGACGGCCCGCGCGCGGATCTTCAGGCCATCGCGGAGGCTGCGCTGTCTGGCGGCGCGGGCATGTTGCAGTACCGCGACAAGACCGCCGATCTCGCCCGTCGACGCGCCGAGGCCACGGCGCTGCAGGCTCTGTGCCGGACACACGGCGTGCCACTGATCATCAACGATGATGTCGCACTGGCGGCGGTCGTCGGTGCGGCCGGCGTGCATCTCGGCGAACTGGATGTCGACATCGCCACAGCCCGGGCGCGGCTGGGGCCGGATGCGATCATCGGCGCCTCGTGCTACGACTCGCTGCAGCGGGCGCGGCAACTCGCCGCAGCCGGCGCCGACTATCTTGCGTTCGGCGCATTCTTCCCGTCGCCGACCAAGCCCCACGCGCGGCGCGCGGCGCCGTCACTGTTGCGCGAAGCGGCTGTGCTGGGTCTGCCGCGAGTGGCGATCGGCGGTATCACGCCCGACAATGGCGGCGCGCTGATCGACGCGGGCGCCGACCTGCTGGCCGTGGTTTCCGGCGTGTTCGGCGCCACTGACGTGCGTGCCGCGGCGCATCGCTACGCCATCCTCTTCAAATCCACACGCGGACCCTCATGACCACCAATCACGATCTGTTCCAGCGCGCCCGCACGCTGCTGCCCGGCGGCGTCAATTCGCCGGTGCGTGCGTTCAAATCGGTGGGCGGCGAGCCGTTCTTCACCGCGCGCGCGGACGGCCCGTATCTCTGGGATGTCGAGGGCAAGCGCTACATCGACTACGTCGGCTCGTGGGGTCCGATGGTCGCCGGCCACAACCACCCCGCCGTGCGCGCGGCGGTCGAGCGCGCGATCGGCGACGGCTTGTCCTTCGGTACCCCCTGCGCCGCCGAGGTGAGGATGGCCGAGGCGATCACGCGCCTGGTGCCGTCGATCGAGATGGTACGGATGGTCAACTCCGGCACCGAGGCGACGATGGCCGCGGTCCGCCTTGCGCGCGGCGCGACCAGGCGCGACACGGTGGTCAAGTTCGAGGGCTGCTATCACGGCCATGGCGACGCATTTCTGGTCAAGGCCGGCTCGGGCGCGCTGACTTTGGGCGTGCCCGATTCACCCGGCGTCCCCAAGGCGCTGGCCGATCTCACCCTGACCCTGCCGTACAACGATGCCGACGCCACGCGCGCGCTGTTTGCGGAACGCGGCGACCGCATCGCCTGCGTGATCGTCGAGCCCATCGCCGGCAACATGAACTGCATCCCGCCGCGCGCGGGATTTCTAGCAGCGCTGCGCGCGCTGTGCACCGCGCACGGGGCGCTGCTGATTTTCGACGAGGTGATGACCGGCTTTCGCGTCGCCCCCGGCGGCGCGCAGCAGCTCTATGGCGTGATCCCGGACCTGACCACGCTGGGCAAGATCATCGGCGGCGGCATGCCGGTGGGCGCCTACGGCGGGCGCCGCGACCTGATGCAGCAGATCGCGCCGGCCGGGCCGATCTATCAGGCCGGCACGCTCAGCGGCAATCCGGTCGCCATGGCCGCAGGCCTGGCGATGCTGGAACTGATTGCCCAACCCGGCTTCCACGCCGAACTGGACCACAAGACGCGGCTGCTGACCGGCGGCCTCAAGGCCTGTGCCGACGAGGCTGGCGTGCCGTTCGCGATCAACCGCGTGCCGGGCATGTTCGGTCTGTTCTTCAGCGCCGGACCCGTGGAGACCTACGCCCAAGCCACGTCCTGCGATCTCGCCGCATTCCGGCGCTTCTTCCACGCGATGCTCGAACGCGGCGTCTACCTCGCACCCAGCGCCTACGAAGCCGGATTCATGTCGACCGCGCACAACGAGCGCGACATCGCCGAAACGCTGGACGCCGCACGTCACGCCTTTCGCGCCGCGCGCGCCGGCTGATCGGGCCGGCCCCGCCTCAGCCGCCGAGGAATCCGCGCAGCGCGGTCCGCAGACGATCGAGGCCTTCGGCAGCATCGGTGTCGCTCAGCACCAGCGGCGGCACGAAGCGCAGTACGTCGGGGCCGGCTTGCAGCAGCAGCAGCCCGGCCCGATGGGCGTGGTCCAGCACCTCGCCCGCCCGGCCGCGATGCGACCCCGCCAGCACCGCGCCCAGCATCAGTCCGCGACCACGTACCTCGCTGAAAACGCCAAACTCCGAGTGAATGCATTCGAGACCGGCGCGCAGCGCCCGCGCCTGACGCGCGACGTTGGCCAGCAGCTCGGGCGCAGCCAACCGGCGCAGTGCGACACGCGCAACCGCCGCCGCCAGCGGATTGCCGCCGAAGGTGGTGCCGTGCGCGCCGTACTGCAGCACCTCGGCGACTTTGGGGCCGGCCAGCATCGCGCCGACCGGAAAGCCCGCGCCCAATGCCTTGGCCAGGGTGACGATGTCGGGCACCATACCGTCCTGCGGGTACGCGAACAGGGTGCCGGTACGACCCATGCCGCACTGGATCTCGTCGCAGATCAGCAGCGCGTCGTGGTGGTCACAGAGCGCGCGCAGTGCTGCCAGGAAACCCGGCGCTGCCGGCATCACACCGCCCTCGCCCTGCACCGGCTCGACCAGCACGGCGGCTACATCGCCATCCGCCATCGCCGCCGCCGCGGCATCGGGATCGTTGAACGCGGCGTAACGGAAACCAACCGGCAGTGGCTCGTAGCCTTCCTGGTACTTGGGCTGCGCGGTGGCGGTGACAGTCGCCAGAGTGCGGCCGTGGAACGAGCCTTGAAAGCTGAGGATCACGCGACGCTCGGGCGGCCGCCCCTGTGCCGCCGCCCAGCGCCGGGTCAGCTTGATCGCGGCCTCGTTGGCTTCGGCGCCGGAGTTGCAGAAGAACACCCGCGTCGCAAAACCCGAGGCCGCGACCAGCTCTTCGGCCAGACGGACGGCCGGCTCGCTCAAAAACACGTTGCTGGTGTGCCAGAGCTTGGCCGCCTGCGCGGTCAGCGCCGCGACCAGTTCCGGATCGGCGTGACCGAGACCGCACACGGCAATGCCGGCGGCGAAATCGACGTACTCGCGGCCTTCGATGTCCCAGACCCGCGCGCCGCGGCCGTGGTCGAGCACCGCCGCGCGCGGCCGATATACCGGGACGAAGTAGTGCTGCGCAGCAGCGACCAGCGCGGCGGTCGCGGGATCAGGATCGGGATCATGCACGGACATGCGCTGGGCGTCGGTGATCGGCGTTGGGCTCATTATGCCGTTACGGCAGACCACGGGTCCGCGCACGGTCCGATACCGTGCCGCACGTGGGCTGCGCTACGCTCGCCGCGATTGCACTCGATCTGCAGACTCCGGGGAACCATCGATGCGTTTCGAAACCTTGGCCGTGCATGCCGGCGCCGAGCCGGATTCCGAGACCGGCGCGGTGACGCCGCCGCTGCACCTGACCACCACCTTCGAGCATGCGCCCGACGGCAGCCTGCCGCACGGACTGCTCTACCAGCGCTACGACAATCCGACCCAGCAACGCTTCGAGCAGGCGCTGACCGCGCTGGAGGGCGGCGCGCGCACGCTGTTCTTCGCCACCGGCATGGCTGCGGGGACCACCGTGCTGCAGGCACTTCCGGCCGGCGCGCACGTGGTCATGCCCGATGACGTGTATCACGGCTACCGCGCGCTGTTGCAGCACTACGGGCAACGTTGGGGGCTACACTTCGCCTTCGTCGATCTCGCCGATCTCGACGCCGCGCGCGCCGCGCTGCGCCCTGACACACGCCTGATCTGGACCGAATCGCCCTCCAATCCGCTGCTGAAGATCAGCGACATCGCCGCGCTGGCCGCACTGGCGCACGGCGCCGGCGCGCGGCTGCTGGTCGACAGCACCTTCGCCACGCCCTGCCTGCAGCAGCCGCTCGCGCTGGGCGCGGACATCGTGCTGCACTCGACCACCAAGTACATCGGCGGCCACAGCGACGTGATGGGCGGCGCGCTGGTGTTTCGCGTCGACGACGCGCTGGCCGCCGAATGCTGGAACCTGCGCAAGCTGGCCGGCGCCAGCGCTTCGCCGTTCGCGGCGTGGTTGTGCCTGCGCGGACTGCGTTCGCTGCCCGCACGCATGGCCTGGCACAGCCGCAACGCCGGCGCCGTGGCCGCGGCGCTGGCGGCGCATCCGCGCGTCGAGCGCGTGCACTACCCGGGCCTGCCGACACATCCGCAGCACGCGCTGGCAGCGCGGCAGATGCGTGACTTCGGCGGCATGGTTTCGTTCGAGGTGCGCGGCGGCCGCGAGCCCGCGCTTGCCGCCGCGGGCAGGCTGAAGTTGTTCGTCAACGCCACCTCGCTGGGCGGCTGCGAGTCGCTGGTCGAACACCGCGCCTCGGTCGAGGGCGCGCACCCGACCTCACCACCCGGCCTGCTGCGGCTGTCGGTCGGGCTGGAGCATCCGGACGACCTGGTCGCGGATCTGCTGCAGGCGCTGGGCAGCTGACGTCACCAGACACCGGTATTGGGCATCGACGCCCAGGGCTCCGCGGGCGGCAGCGCGTCGCCCTTCTGCAGCAGCTCGATCGAGATCAGATCGGGCGAACGCACGAAGGCCATGCGCCCGTCGCGCGGCGGCCGGTTGATGGTCACGCCCAGCGCCTGCAGATGCGTGCAGGTCGCGTAGATGTCATCGACGCGAAACGCCAGGTGCCCGAAGTTGCGCGCGCTGCCGTAGTCCTCGCTCACGTTCGGGTCTTGATTCGGCCAGTTGTGGGTCAGCTCGATCTCGGCGTCCGGCGTCTCATCCGCGGCGAGGAAGACCAGGGTGAACCTGCCCTGCGGCACCTTGCGCCGGCGCACCTCGCGCAGGCCCAGGCCGTCGCAGAAAAAGCGCAGCGCAGCGTCCAGGTCGCGTACGCGGATCATGGTGTGCAGGTATTTCATGCTGGCCTCGGTGGCGGTGGGAGACGATGGAATGGATGCAAACCATGGGAAGGCAAGATGGTGTGGAACGGGAGACGGGAGGCATTGTCATTGCTGAGCGTAGCGAAGGATCGTGGGGTTTCGGCTCAGTCGTCGAGGTGCTTCAACCTGTGGCCTCGGCATGAAAAACCGCAAGAGTAGTCTGCGGGATTTGGGAGAGGCTTGCGCGCCTGCCGTGACGGTTTAGCCTTTCCCCGTCTCACGTCTCACGATCAACGTCTCAGTCGATGAAAAGATCCGGCTGCAGCGGGGCGCCCGGCCGCACCGCGTAGCGCTCGAAGTCGCTGACGCCAGCCGCGCGCAGTACTTCCTCGTCGATGGCGAAGTGACCGCTGTAATCACGTGCCGACCGAGTCAGCATCCAGTGCGCGGCATCGGCGACGATCTCCGGCTTGCGGCAGTGCCCGGGTTTGACTGCATCGCCCAGCATCGCCACCGCCGCGGTCGCGATCACCGTCCGCGGCCACAGCGCGTTGACCGCGATGCCTTGTGCGGCGAACTCGGCGCTCATGCCGAGCACGCACAGGCTCATGCCGAGCTTGGCGATGGTGTAGGCGGTGTGCTCCCTGAACCAGCGCGGATCGAGCGTGGGCGGCGGCGCCAGCATCAGCACGTGCGGGTTGGCGGCGCGCTCGAGATGCGGAAGGCAAGCCCGGGTCATCAGGAAGGTGCCGCGCGTGTTGACCTGATGCATCAGATCGAAGCGCTTGACCGGCGTCGCGGCGGTACCGGCCAGCCAGATCGCGCTGGCGTTGTTGACGAGAATGTCGATGCCGCCGAAGCGCGCGATCGTGGCCGCAACTGCCGCGTCAATCGCGTCGGGATCGCGCACATCCAGTTGCACCGCCAGCGCCTGGCCACCGGCGGCTTCGACCGCGGCGGCGGCGCTGTGGATGGTGCCCGGAAGTTTCGGATTGGCCACCGCGGATTTGGCCGCGATCACCACGTTGGCGCCGCCGCGCGCGGCACGCTGGGCAATGGCGAGGCCGATGCCGCGCGAGGCGCCGGTGATCAGCAAGGTCTTGCCGTGCAGGGTCGTCATGCCGGTCTCCGGCGCAGTCAGGGGCGCTGAAAGCGCGGCAGCCAGACGGTGAGCTGACCGAGGCGCGCCACCGGATCGGTCAATTCGAGCAATTGCTGGCGCTCGCCGTCGCCCAGCGGCAGCAGTTCGGCCAGGCGGAAGCCGACCCACACCGCGTCATCGTAGTTGGCACGCGGCGCATCCCTCCACGCCGGCTCCAGTTGTTCGGTCAGCCGCTCGAGGATGGTCGCGAGCAGACCGAATTCCGGCGGCACCGCGATCGCCGGCTCATCGGCCCACAGCTCGATCGTACCCAGCAGCAAGCCATCCTCGCGCACCCGTGTGCGCAGCGCACGAAAACGCGCTCCGCCCACGGCACCGATGCCGAGCAGTCCGTCGGGCAGGGTGTAGAAGTCGCTGATCCGCGCCAGCGTGCCCACCGCCGCCGGTTCCGCCGGCAGACCCGCCTCGCGGCCACTCAGGATCAGGCAGACGCCGAACGCGCTGTCGCTGCGCGCGCATTCGCGCACCATCGCCAGGTAGCGCGGCTCGAAGATGCGCAGCTGCAGCGGCCCACCCGGAAACAGCACCGTCGACAGCGGAAACAGCGGGATCTCGACGTGTGCGCTCACGCCGTCAGTTTACAAGTTTGCAAGGGCGACCATCCTGTCAGGGACGCGCCGGGCAGCTTTGCTACTCTCGGCGGCAAACCGGGGGGCATCGCATGGACACGCAGCACGAGGCCGCGCCCGCGGCGACCCGGGACGTTACCTGCGCCGCAGCGGTGAGCGCGCGCGGGTTGCACAAGGGCTTCGATGGCCGCGCCGTGCTGCAGGGTCTCGACTGGGTCGTGCCGGAAGGCCGCGTGATCGGCCTGCTCGGCCGCAACGGCGCCGGCAAGACCACCCTGCTGCGCTGTCTGCTGGGCCTGTCGCCGATCGATGCGGGCAGCATCGAGGTGCTGGGCGAGCCGATGGATGAGCCGCGCGGTCAGCGCCTGCACTGCATCGGCTACGTGCCGCAGAGCTTCGACCTGTTCCCGTGGATGCGCATCGGCGCCTTCCTCGACTTCACCGCCGCCTTCTACCGGCGCTGGGACGCCGCGCTGGTCGAGCGTCTGCTCGGCACCTGGCAGCTCGAGCGCAAAAAGAAGATCGCCGCGCTCTCGCAGGGCCAGCGGCAGATGCTGGCCATCGTGCGCGCGCTGGCGCCTGACCCCGACCTGCTGGTGCTGGACGAGCCCGTCGCCAGCCTCGACCCGATCGCGCGCCGCGACTTTCTCGCCACCCTTCTGCCGCTGGTGCGGCGCCCCGGCAAAACGGCGATCTTCTCCACCCACATCACCACCGATCTCGAGCGCGTGGATGCCGACATCGCCCTGCTGCGCGGCGGCCGGATCGTGCTGACGCGCGCACTGGCCGAGATCAGCGCGCGCTTTCGCCGCGCCGTGCTGACGCGCGCGCAGGGCTTCGTGCTGGCGCCGCCGCTGGCCGGCGCACTGGGTGCGCGGATCGACGCGCAGCACGCCGTGTACGTCATCGATGCCAGCGACGATACCGTGCGCAGCGCGTTGAACGCGCTGGCCGCGCGCGAGCAGGCGACCGTGGAGCTGGCGCTGCTGGATCTCGAAGATCTGTTCGTGGAACTGGCATGAGGGCGGCGCTGAAGCTGGCGCTGCTGCCGCTGCGCACTGCGCCGTGGGCGATCGTTGCCATCGTGCTCATGATCGGCTTCGGCGGCGTGCTGTCGGTGATCGGGCGCCACCCGCATCACGAAATCGTGCTGATCTTCGCCGGCATCGGCTTCTGGTTCCTGTGGATGCTGGCCGGCATGGCGCTGAAGGGCATCGCCCGCAAAGAGATGCTGCTGCTGCCGGACTTCCCTCGCGCACTGGCGCAGGCCGCTGGCGCATGGGCGCTGCTGTTCTGGCTGCTGCCCTGCGTAATCGTCGCAGCTCGGTACGGGCTGCGTCCGGCGTGGATGGCGCTCGGTGCCAGCGCGGTCGGAGCCGCCTGGGCAGTCCTCTCGACCAGCGGTTCGCGCAGCGGCCTGTGGATCTGGGCGTTGATCGTCGCTGCGCGCTTCGTGCCGCAATCGCTATGGGTAGTACTGGAACCGGCGCTGACCAGCACATGGCTGCCGCTGGCCGGACTGCTGCTGGCCGCGTTGCTGCTGCGGCTGACCTGGCAGCGGCTGTTCCCCGCCGGCGATCCGCCGCTGCCGGAGTCGCCGCTGGCCGCGCCCGACCCGATGCGCCGCGGCGTCGGCGCGGGCGCCGGCGCGCCACGCGGCAAGCTGGTGCAGGCGCTCAATGGCTGGTCGGAATTGGCCGGCGGCGTGCGGCTCAAGCGTCTGGCCGCGCACTACCATGCCGCGCCCTCACTCGTACGCGAGCGTGCTCTGCTGCGCGCACTGCTGCTGCCGCACGAGCAGCCGCGTGGCTGGCTGGTGCGCTGGTTGCTGTTCGGTGCCTTCCTGACCCTGTATGCGCTGTCGGTAGGCCGCGATGCCACGCTGGCGGTGGTGTGCGGCTACGCGACCTTTTTCGCGATGACCGGCCTCAACACCGTCGGCGCCGGCATGCCGCGCCTGCAACCCAGCCTGGTTGAGCTGTACTTCACGCTGGCACCGCAGACCCGCGCCGATTTCAAGGCCCGTCTGGTCGACAGCTTTCTCGGCGTACTGCCGGGCGCGATCCTCAGCGCCTTCGTCTACACCCTGCTGGCGACTGTGCTGATCGACCGTGCGCAGTGGCTGCAGGTGCTGACGACCACCGCGATCCTGGCGCCGCCACTGGCGTTGGGCACGCTGGCGCTGTACCTCAACCTCCCGACCGGCGCGATCGCGCGCATGTTGGTGGTGCTCGTGACCATCGTCGGCCAGATGGGCGCGTACTGGACCGGTTATGCGCTGCTGGGCCATTTCGGCCCGCTATGGGGCGGTGCGCCGACGCTGGTGCTGACCTGGGGGTTTGCGATCGGCGCGTGGACGGCCGCGCGCCGGCACTGGATCGACAGTTCACTCAGTTTCGATCCGCCGCGGGCCAAGGCGGGAACGTAGGAGCCGGTTACAGCCCCGCCGCGAATCGCCGCGGCGCGCCCTCGAAGCCGCCGTTGGACATGAACACGACGTGGTCGCCGGGTCGCGTCTGCGCGGCGAGCGTGGTCAGCAGCGCGTCGACGCCGGGCACGGCGATGCCGCGTCCGCCCAGCGCGGCGATCACCGGCGCGGTGTCCCAGGCCAGCTCGGGCCGCGCCAGCAGCACGACGGTATCGGCATCCGCCAGCGCGGGTGCCAGGCCCGCAGCATGCGCACCGGCGCGCATCGAGTTGGATCGCGGCTCCAGCGCGACCACGATACGCGCGGTACCGACCCTGGCACGCAAGCCGGCGAGCGTGGTCGCGATCGCGGTCGGATGATGGGCGAAGTCGTCGTAGACGTGCACGCCGCCGCGCTCGCCGATCAGCTCCATGCGGCGCTTGACGCTCTCGAAGCGGGCGAACGCCGGCAGCAGCGCCGCCGGACCGGCACCTGCCGCGGCCGCGGCCGCCAGTGCGGCGAGCGCATTCATCACATTGTGGCGGCCGAGCAGATTCCAGCG
>DATLSL010000058.1:0-6481 GCA_035534135.1 Rhodanobacteraceae bacterium
GCTGCAGTGCAACGAAAACATAACGGCAGCGGCAAACGCAGCAGCCGCGCCGTTTGGAGCTTGTGGAAGGGTCGCTCAGCGCCGGAGTTCGGCGACGAAATCGTAGACGTCGCCGCGATAGAACGAGCGGGTGAATTCCACCGCCCGCCCGTCGGCGAGATAGGCGCGGCGCTCGATGTAGAGCGCGGGGCTGCCGGGCGGCAACTCGAGCAGCCGTGCGCGCTCGGCGTCAAGCGCCACGGCTCGTACGCGCTGCAGCGCACGCACGGGCACGCGGCCCTCGCGTTCCAGCGCATCGTAGAGCGAATTGCCCACCGCCGCGGGATCGGCCAGCAGATCGTGCGGTACCGCGGTGCGCTCGACCACCAGTGGGCGCTCGCCGGCAAACCGCAGCCGGTACAGCCGGACCACCGCAGCACCCGGCGACAGATCCAGCCCCATCGCCTCCTCGGGCGTCGCCGCACCGACCGCGCGTTCAAGGAACGCGGAGCGCGAGAGCAGCCCCCGCGCACGCAGATCGTCGGAAAAGCTGGTCAGCCGTGAAAACGACTTCACGATGCGCTCGGCAATGAAGGTGCCGGCCCCGCGCCGCTGCGTCAGCATGCCGCTCTCGACCAGCCCGGCGATGGCGCGCCGCACGGTGACACGCGAGACGCCCAGTTGCTCCGCCAGCACACGCTCACCAGGCAACGCGTCGCCGGGCTTGAGCATGCCGGCATCGATCACCTCGGCGAGGGCGCGCTGCAGGCTCAGGTAAGCCAGACCGCGACCCGACGCGTCGGCGCGGCACTGCTTGCGATAGGTCTCGAGCAGGGCGCTCTTCATACCAGAAGCATACCAATCATCGTTCCCATCGCGCTGTGCCTTGTGCTGCCAGTCCGGGTACGCCGCTTTTGATCTATTGGTATGTTACTGGTATTGTCATGGAAAATTCGATCGCACCACCCTCCCCGCGCGAGATCATCATGCAAGCCTTCGATCTGATCATCTTCGGTGGCACTGGCGACCTCGCCATGCACAAGCTGCTGCCGGCCCTGTTCCAGCGCTTCCGTGACGATCAGTTCGAGGCCGGTTCGCGAGTGATCGCGGTGGCGCGCGAGGCGCTCGACGACGCGCAGTACCGCGATCAGGTTCGAACTGCGCTGGTGGCCACCGCGACGGGACACGAAGCCGAGCTGGCGGCCTTCCTCGAGCGCGTCGGCTACCAGGCGGTGGACGTGCGCGCCGAGGCGGGCTGGGAACAGCTTGCCGCGCGCGTGCGCGCAGCGGCCACGCCGGTGCGCATTTTCTACCTCGCCCTGCATCCGGACCTGTTCACGCCGGTCTGTGATCACCTGCGCGCGCTGGGTCTGCATGAGGGCGAAGCGCGCGTGGTGCTGGAAAAGCCCATCGGCAGCAGCCTGGCCTCGGCCAGCGCGATCGCCGACGCGGTGGCGCGCACCTTCAGCGAGCGCCAGACCTTCCGCATCGATCACTACCTCGGCAAGGAGACGGTGCAGAACCTGGTCGCGTTGCGCTTCGCCAACGCCCTGTTCGAACCGCTGTGGAAGGCCGAGCACATCGACCATGTGCAGATCACTGTTGCCGAGACGGTGGGTGCCGGCGAGCGCGCGGCGTACTACGACCGCGCCGGTGCGATCCGCGACATGCTGCAGAACCACATGCTGCAGCTGCTGTGCCTGGTGGCGATGGAGCCGCCGGTGTCGCTGACCGCCGACGCGATCCGCGACGAGAAGCTCAAGGTGCTGCACGCGCTCAAGCCGATCGACGCGCGCAACGCCGGCGCCCTGACCGTGCGCGGGCAGTACCGCGCCGGCGCGATCGCCGGGCGCGCGGTGCCGGGCTATCTCGATGAACTGGGCCGCGCTGATTCCCGCACCGACACCTATGTCGCGCTCAAGGCCGAGGTCGCCAACTGGCGCTGGGCCGGGGTGCCGTTCTACCTGCGCACCGGCAAGCGCCTGGGCGAACGCGTGTCCGAGATCGTGATCAGCTTTCGCAGCGTGCCCTACTCGATCTTCGGCCGCGAGGCCGGCGAGCTCGCGCCCAACAAGCTGGTGCTGCGCCTGCAGCCCGACGAGGGCGTCAAGCTGTGGCTGATGAACAAGGTCCCCGGCCCGGGCGGTCTGCGCCTGCGTCGCGTACCGCTGGACATGAGTTTCGCGGCCGCCTTCGGCGGCCACCAGGCCGACGCTTACGAGCGTCTGCTGATGGATGTGGTGCGCGGCAACGCGATGCTGTTCATGCGTCGCGACGAGGTCGAGGCGGCGTGGCGCTGGGTCGATCCGATCATCGCCGCCTGGGCGCAGAGCGACGAGGCGCCCAAGTCCTATACCGCAGGAAGCTGGGGTCCCAGCGCGGCAGTAGCCCTGATCGAACGCGATGGCCGCACCTGGCATGAGGATGCGTTCTGATGGCGGCCGGGGCGCCACCGCCGATCCCCCTGCGTTGGCACACGCAGGCCGCGATGCCCGCATTGGCCGCGGCGCTGGCGGACGCGGTCGCAGCGGCGCTGCGCAATGCGCTGGCCAGCCGTGACCGGGCGACGCTGGCGCTGTCGGGCGGCACCACGCCGGGCCCGTTCCTGGATGCGCTGGCGACGCGAACGCTGGACTGGGCGCGGGTGATCGTCACGCTCGCCGACGAGCGCTGGGTGCCGGTCGGTCACCCGCGTGCCAACGCCACCCTGGTGCGCGAGACCTTGCTGCAGGGCCCGGCCGCCGTGGCGCGCTTCGTGCCGCTTTATGTCGAGGCGCCGACGCCCGAGGCCGGTCTGGTCGAGGTGGCCGCCGGCATCGACGCCCTGCCGCTGCCCCTCGATGTGGTGGTGCTGGGCATGGGCGAGGACGGCCACATCGCCTCGCTGTTTCCCGGCGGCGACCACCTCGCCGCCGCGCTCGATCCGCACACCCCGGCGCGCGTGCTGCCGATGCGCGCACCGGCCGCCGGCGAGCCACGCATCACCCTGACCCTGCCGGTACTGGCGGCCGCGCGGTCGGCCTTCCTGTTGATCACGGGCGAGCACAAGCGCGCCGTGCTGGAGCGCGCACGTGACGACGCAAGCCTGCCCGTGCATGCCCTGCTGGCGCGCGTGAGCGCGCCGGTCGCCGTGTACTGGGCGCCCTGACGCTGTGGAGCAGCCGATGAACCCGCACCCCACCCTGATCGCCGTCACCGACCGCCTGCGCGAGCGCAGCCGCACGTCGCGCGCCGCCTATCTCGCCGGCATCGAAGCGGCCGCCGCGCAGGGTCCGCGCCGCGAGCGTCTGTCCTGCGGCAACCTCGCCCACGGCTTCGCCGCCTGCGCCGCGCCCGACAAGGCCGCGTTGCGCGAGGGCCACGCGCCCAATCTCGGCATTGTCACCGCCTACAACGACATGCTCTCGGCGCACCAGCCCTACGAGCGCTATCCCGAACTGATCAAGCGCATCGCGCGCGAGACAGGTGCCACCGCACAGGTCGCCGGCGGCGTTCCGGCGATGTGCGACGGCGTCACCCAGGGCCGCGGCGGCATGGAGCTGAGCCTGTTCTCGCGCGACGTGATCGCGCTGTCCGCGGCGGTGGCGCTCTCGCACGACATGTTCGACGCCGCGCTGTTCCTCGGCATCTGCGACAAGATCGTGCCCGGCCTGCTGATCGCGGCACTGAGCTTCGGTCACCTGCCGGCGCTGTTCGTGCCTTCGGGACCGATGCCCAGCGGCCTGCCCAACGAGGACAAGAGCAAGGTCCGCCAGCGCCATGCCGAGGGCAAGGCCACGCGCGCCGAACTGCTCGAGGCCGAGGCGCAGTCCTACCACACGTCCGGCACCTGCACCTTCTACGGCACCGCCAACTCCAACCAGATGCTGATGGAGATCATGGGCCTGCACCTGCCGGGCGCGAGCTTCGTCGCGCCCGACACGTCGCTGCGCGACGCGCTGACCGCGGCCGCGGTACGCCGCGCGGCGGCGATCACCCGTCTGGACGACGACTACACGCCGGTCGGCCACGTGATCGACGAGTGCGCGATCATCAACGGCGTGGTCGGCCTGCACGCCACCGGCGGTTCGACCAACCATCTGCTGCACCTGGTCGCGATCGCACGCGCCGCCGGCATCGATCTGCGCTGGGAGGATTTCGATGCGCTGGCTGCCGCGGTGCCCCTGCTCTGCCGCATCTACCCCAACGGCTACGCCGACGTGAACCAGTTCCATCAGGCCGGCGGCATGTCCTACCTGATCGGCCAGCTGCTGGATGCCGGTCTGCTGCACGCCGGCGTGCGCACCGTGGCCGGAGCGGGGCTCGACGCGTATCGCCGGATGCCCATACTCGACGCGAGCGGTGCGCTCGCATGGCAGGCCACACCGTCGGCGAGCGGCAACCGCGGCGTGCTGCGGGCGGCGTCCGAGCCGTTTCGCGTTGATGGCGGCCTGCGCCTGCTCGAGGGCAATCTCGGTCGCGCCATCATCAAGATTTCCGCAGTGCCGGAGGATCGCCTGCTGATCGAGGCCCCGGCACGCGTGTTCCACGACCAGGACGAGGTGCGACACGCCTTCGAGCGCGGCGAACTGGGCGGCGACTTCGTCGCGGTCGTGCGTTTCCAGGGCCCGCGCGCCAACGGCATGCCCGAGCTGCACAAGCTCACGCCCACGCTGGGGCTGCTGCAGGACCGTGGCCAGCGCGTGGCGCTGCTGACCGACGGGCGCATGTCCGGCGCCTCCGGACGCGTGCCGGCGGCCATCCACGTCACCCCCGAGGCCGCCGACGGCGGCGCCCTGGCCAAGCTGCGCGACGGCGATCTGATCCGCATCGACGCCGGGCACGGCGTGCTCGAGGTGCGCATGGACGCCGCGACCTGGGCCGCGCGCGAGCCAGCGGCGGCCGATCTCGTGGCGCACCACTCCGGCCTCGGACGCGAGTTGTTCGGGCTGTTCCGCGCCGCGGTCCATCGCGCCGATCAGGGCGCCGGCATTTTCGGAGTCACACCATGAGTCACGCCATGCCGAACGATCCGCAGCGCGGCCTCGAAGCCATCCTGCGCCGCAGCCCGGTGATGCCGGTGGTGGTGATCGAAGACGCCGCGCAGGCGCTGCCGCTGGCGCGCGCGCTGCTGGCCGGCGGCATCCGCAGCATCGAGATCACCTTGCGCACGCCCGCGGCGCTCGCAGCCATCCGTGCGATCGCTGCCGAGATCAAGGAGATGGCGGTCGGCGCCGGCACCGTGCTCAACGCCGCCGATCTCGCTGCCGCCGCGCACGCCGGCGCGCATTTCGCGGTGTCGCCCGGCAGCACGCCGGCGCTGCTCGCGGCGGCAGCGACCCAGCGCCTGCCCTGGCTGCCCGGCGCGGCCACAGCGAGCGAGGCGATGACGCTGCGCGAGGCCGGCTATCGATTGCTGAAGTTCTTTCCCGCCGCGGCAGCCGGCGGCGCCGCGCTGCTCAGGTCGCTGCACGGACCGTTGCCTGACATCCGCTTCTGCCCCACCGGCGGCATAGCCGTCGAGAGCGCGGCGACCTGGCTCGCGTTGCCCAATGTCATCTGCGTCGGCGGCTCCTGGCTGGCGCCCGGCGATCGCCTGCGTGCCCTGGACTGGGACGCCATCGAAGCCTTGGCCCGACACGCCGCGAACCTCACGCGCGTCTGAAACCGGCCCGAGCTGCGGGCGAACGCGCGACGGCAGCACGATGCCTGCCGCTATCGCCGGGCCTGGGTTCAGCCCACCCGACCGCCCAGCCCGGCCATTGGTATGGCCAGTTCAGGAAGAGAACTGGTTGCTGTTTTTCTGGCCGCCCATGGCCGACGGAACACCCTGCGCAGGAAATCCTCGACGGGGCGAGGATGCACCGGATGGCCCGTTCGACACGTTGATGGCGCACAGCGGTACGAAAGGCAGCGGGTGACGTTTGGTCACTCGGAAGAACGGCTTGAATAAATTTCGAAGCATGGCACCTGCCTCACGTCGAGCTTGAGTCCGGCTGCGAAGGAGCGCTGAACACTCCTCTCAGGGGATGCCCGGCATGACTGCGGATCAGGCTTGCAGTGCCATGCCGGTGCGGCATGGCACCGAGCGTGCCGTGAACGTGGACCGCTCCAGCTTTCGGCAAGCATCACCCGCCTCCGAGCCTATTGCCGGCCGCATACCTCGGTTGATGAAGATGCCTCATCATGCCGGCCTTGTATGTACGCTGTCGCACGCTGCCGGGTCGGGATCCCGAAATCGTCGCCAGCAGCCGGGCCGTGCAGAGGAAGCCTCCACTGCGACGGCCGAACCGCACCTGGGTGTGCCTGATACTTTTTATGGACGCGCGGCCGGCGCGCGCTCAACCATGCCCGGAAGGCGCAGCGCCGGAAATGAACGCGTCGATACGCCGGGTCAATACCGGCAGCACCTCGGGGTTGAGATAAAGCATGTGCCCGACCGGGTAATAGAACTCGTGCACATGGCCGGCAAGCGCGGCGGGCAGGCCCATGTGGCGGACGGTGTAGTCGGTGGCGAAGAACG